>JANNED010000307.1:0-16135 GCA_031388245.1 Variovorax sp. | reverse complement strand
CCAGCAATCGCGGCGGCTGTCATTTGCGCGGCTACACGATTGCCTCTGAGGTGCTGGGCATCCCGGTCAAGACCGATCCGCTGGAGCACGAAGGCAAGCCAGAATTGGTCAAGGCTTTCCAAGATGCCACCGCAGCTTTTGACAGCTCAGGCCTGTGCGTGTTCACCACGTTTGCTTGGGGCCTGGCCGATCTCGCGCCGCAAATGCAAGCCGCTTGCGACACGGGTTACACCACGGAAGAGCTAGAGAAAATCGGCGAGCGCATTTGGAACATGGAGCGCGAGTTCAACAACGCCGCAGGCTTCACCCACAAAGACGACACGCTGCCTAAGCGCCTGTTGACCGAAGCTGCCACCAGCGGCCCGACCAAAGGCAAAGTGAGCGAGCTGGCCAAAATGCTGCCCAAATACTACGAAGTGCGCGGCTGGGATCCAGAAGGCAGGCCAACGGCGAAGACGAAAGAGCGGCTGGGGCTTTAAGCGTTTGCTGCGCGGCTAGCCCGTTGGCTGGCTGTGCGGCAAATACCGAAATCTTGAACGCGAAAGACGCGAAAGTTACGCGAAAAAACGCGAAAGAAAACCAAAAAGGTATTTTTTGCGACTTTCGCGTAACTTTCGCGTTTTTCGCGTTCCTGAACCCGTATTTGTATTTTGTTTGAGGACAGTTTATGCACCATATCACACACCACGTCATTGTGGGCGCAGGCCCAGCAGGCGTGATTGCTGCGGAGACGATTCGCAAAGCCCAGCCTGCTGCTCAGATCACCCTCATCGGCGATGAAAAAGAAGCGCCGTATTCACGGATGGCTATTCCTTACTTGCTCGTGGGCAATATCAAAGAGCAGGGCACGCACTTGCGCAAAAGCGCGACGCATTATGAAGATTTGAAGATAAATCGGCTGGTAGCCGGCGTAAAGTCTGTGCAGAGTGCTACTAAAAAGATAGTGCTCGCTGATGGCAAAGAACTGAGCTACGACAAGCTGCTTATAGCCACAGGCTCCACGCCCGCCCGCCCACCCATTCCTGGCATCGATCTGCCCGGCATCTACAGTTGTTGGACGCTTGACGATGCGCGTGCCATCATGGGCAGGGTTTTGCCCGGCAGCCGCGTGTTGCAAATGGGCGCGGGCTTCATTGGCTGCATCATCATGGAAGCGCTGGCCAATCGGATCGAAACACATAAAACAGGCAAACTCACCGTGGTGGAGATGGGCGACCGCATGGTACCGCGCATGATGGGCTCCGCCGCTGGCGGCATGATCAAGCGCTGGTGCGAGAGCAAAGGCGTGGCTGTGCATACGGGCGCGCGCGTTGAGAGCATTGCGCAAAACGGCGCTGCACTGGTCGCAAAGCTGTCCAACGCCCAAAGCATTGAAGCCGATGTGATCATCAGCGCCACAGGTGTGAAGCCCACCATTGGCTTCCTCAAAGACTCAGGCATTGAATGTAAAGTTGGCGTGCTGGCTAACGACCACTTGCAAACCAATATGCCCGATGTGTATGCCGCAGGCGATTGCGCCGAAGCGTTTGACCATATGACCGGCACGCACATGGTCAGCGCCATTCAGCCCAATGCCGCCGATCAAGCCCGCGTGGCTGCGCTTAATATGGTGGGGCAACATGCCTCGCTGCGCCAAGTCACGCAGATCAACGTGCTCGACACGCTCGGCCTGATATCGACGAGCTTTGGTCTCTGGCAAGGTGTGGCAAAAGATAAGGGCGGCGAGCAAATTGAATTGAAAGACGATGCGGGTTATAAGCTCCTGTCGATGCAATTCCAAGGCGATGTGATGGTGGGCTGCAACTCGATTGGCTGGACGGACCACGTGGGCGCGATGCGCGGCTTGGTGGAAGGCAAAGTGCGCTTGGGCGAGTGGAAAGCCAAGCTACAAAAAGACCCCAGCCAGCTCATGGCCGCCTACATCGCCACCGCGCAAGGCCAAAACAACTGGAGCGGCGCAGCGGATATGGCGCGCAGAGGACGATAGGTTTTTAATACCGTTCGGGCCGAGCTTGTCGAAGCCTTGTTAAGCACACTCGAAGCATGAAAATCACCTTCAAACTCTTCGCCACCTTGGGCGATTATTTGCCGCCGCATCGCAAAGGCAACGAAGTCGAGATCGAAGTCAACCCCGAGCACAGCATCTTGCAAATCATCGAACCGTATGGTCTGCCCACGAAGCTCGTGCACCTCGTCCTCGTCAACGGCCACTACATCAACCCCGAAGACCGCGTCACCCGCACCCTGCAAGAAGGCGATGCCCTCGCCATCTGGCCGCCGATTGCAGGTGGGTAGGCTGGTGGCTGGTAAAACCCAATGCAAAGCCACTACAGCGCTCAATTCACCCGAGAAATGGGCTGCACCGAAGCCGAATGGCTAGGTTGGCTCCCTGCCGCCATCGGAGATGTGCCGTGGCAGCTTGCGCAAGGCAGCGCAAATGCGCAACTCCCCAGTGGCACGCTCAGCATTCAATGGCACTCCGGCGAACCCCGCCGAATCGCGCTATTCAGCCTCCCTCGCCTGCACGTCAGCTTTGAATTTACAGGCTTCGATGATGCGCAGCGCTACACCTTCATGAAGCGCTTTGATCTCTACATGCAGCGGGGCGGTGGGTAGAGCAGTAGCACTGCGAGTGATATGCAGTGCTCGGCTGCTTCGTGTACTATCTTGTAAAGTAATCACTTAATCGATTCGCTACAAAAGGAGTTCTCAGCCATGAACACCGCAATCACCCAACATCCCAACATCATGAGCGGCGCGCCATGCTTTGCGGGAACGCGAGTTCCAGTCGCCACCTTGTTTGACAATCTCAGCGATGGCGCTACTTTGCAGCAATTCATTGAATGGTTTCCAGGCGTGAGCTTGGAGCAAGCCAAAGCTGTACTCAAGCAGGCATCTGATGAGCTACCAAAGCTGGTGCACTGAGAAATGCGCATACTGTTCGACCAAGGCACGCCTGCTCCGCTGAGGTATCAACTACAGGGACATCAAATTGTACTGGCCTACGAGAAAGGCTGGTCTACTTTGGAAAATGGTCAATTACTTAGTGCAGCGGAAGCAGCCGGATTTGAAGTGCTGATTACCACAGACAGAAACCTGCGCTATCAGCAAAATTTAACCAACAAAAAAATTGCGGTGATTGTGCTGTCAGCTCCAAGCTGGCCAAGAGTGCAGAAAATTGAAGGCAAAATTTTGCAGGCCCTCAGTACAATTAAGCCCAACGATTATTTAGAAATTGAAGTGCCTTGGTGACAGAAGCCTAGGCTGGTTTAGCATCTTTCCCCGCTAACGTAATCCCTGCTACGACCAAACTTTGACGCATTCGCCGTAGCCTTTTTAGGCAACGGCAGCGCTTTGCTTTTTTTGGCATACGCAAATATCAGCGCAATTGACCTACTTGACTCATTCATCTAGTTGAATGCTTGTAAAAGTATCCCTGCTTAAACAGGTGACAATATAGACACGTGACTAAATAGTCACGTATAATTTATCCATGGATGCAATTCTTAAAGCGTTAGGAGACAAGACGCGTCGCGCTCTGCTTGACAAGCTGCGTGAACGCGACGGTCAGACGCTCACGGAATTGGAATCCGATCTTGAGATGCAGCGCTTTGGTGTGATGAAGCATCTCAAGGTGCTCGAAGAAGCTGGACTGGTGATTACTCAAAAGCTGGGGAGATTCAAGTATCACTACTTGAATGCAGCACCGCTTCAATTGGTGGTGGATCGCTGGATCGAGCCACTGACACAGGCGCCCCTAGCACGCGCCTTACTTAACTTGAAACTCAATCTAGAAGGAGAAATTGCGATGTCTAGTCAAGAAAAGAAACCAGATTTCATGCTGGAAACGTTCATTGCGGCGAGCCCTGAGCGTGTATGGGAGGCTCTGACAAGTGCAGAGATTTCTCGGCAGTACTACATCATGGGAGCCGCATTCCATGGCGAGTTAAAAGCAGGCAAACCGTATGAGTATCGCGCGGCAGATGGCAAGGTGATGCTGTCGGGCGAGATCATTTCCGTGGATCGCCCGCATCGTTTAGAAATGACTTTTTTACCCGGATGGTCTGGCAATTCTGCAAAACACTCGCGCAATGTGTTTGAGTTAAAAAAGATTGGCGAGCATTGCAAGTTAACCATCTTGCACTTTGATATACCGCCAGAAAACGCAGGTGTTCGCGAGGGCTGGGCACTGATTGCATCCGCGCTCAAAACACTGCTTGAAACGGGGCAGGCCGTGCAATTTCGATAACCCATCTTGAATTGAACATACGATGAAAACAGAACTTTTCTGGCTCTTATTAACGGCTATTCTTGCGGCTTCACTTTGGATACCGTTTATTGTCGGCGTGAATATGCTGCCCAAGTCTTCTGGCGAGATAGATGCATTTGTAGTCCCCCGCGACCCATTGACGCTAACACCTTGGATTGCACGCAGCTATCGTGCACATCAAAATTTATTGGAGCAATTTCTACCGTTCGCCGTCATTGTGTTGATTGGCCACACCTTAGGCATTTCAAACGGGGTAACGCAAATATGCGCAGTGATCTTCTTTTGGCTGCGTGTGGTGCATGCGATTGGAATGATCACGGCTTGGGCGCGTCTTCCATTGCGCCCCATCATCTTCACGTCTGCATGGCTAGTGATCATCGTGTATGCGTGGCAGTTGCTCGTAGCATGAGCTGAAGTGAACGAGAATTTAGGCTGGCTTAGCAGCCCGCCTAGCCAATGTAATCACATGCTCCGGGCACACCTTGACGCATTCGCCGCAGGCGCTGCATGCGTCGGGCAGTTTGATGAAGGCTTGTTGGCCGCCATGTGCCCATGCTTTGAGGCGGCCTTTTAGGCTGAGCGTTTTGCGTTCGCTGAGCGGTAGGGTGCCGATTTCTAGCACGTCATAGGGGCAAGCTGGCACGCACGGGCCTTTGCCTTCGCAGCGGTTGCGGTCAATCACGGGGATGAATATGCCAGCAGGGTGCTTGGGTGTGATATTTCTCGTCTGGTGGGTGCTCATCGCGTGATTTTCCCGCTGGTGAACAGCTCCCAGGTGATCCGATGGTTGGCAGCGATGAACCACAGGGGCGAATAGTCTTTGCGCGTGATGCGCACATCGCCCACGGCCTGATTGCGCTCGACCATGCGATGCGCCATCAAGCCGGGCAGGGCGTGCACCACTGGAAAGAGCGGCACCAGCCATAGCCAAGGCCAGCCGAGCAAGGGCGTAGCAATCAGCCATGCAAGCCCAAGCAAAGTGCCCGCTACATGCAGCGCCACTGTGAGCGGATGCTGATGCTCGGGTAGAAAGACTTGGGTGTAGAAATCGTTAAAGCGCAGCGAGCCGCTGGATTCTTTGGTGGGGGTCATGATGAATTCCTTCGGGTTGACAAGGCAAGAAAATTATGCGAGCCTTTACTCGCTTTTCATACTCGCATTCAAACCCTATGCCCACTGCTTCAGTACAAAAATCAATTTCTCCCCGAAAAACGCCGCTGCAAGCGCGCTCGGCCTTCACCGTGCAAGCCATTTTGGATGCGGCGGCTCGCGTTTTGGCAGAAGATTCGCTGGCCGGCTTCAACACCAACCGCGTGGCCGAGGTGGCTGGTGTGAGCGTGGGCTCGCTGTATCAATACTTCCCCAACAAAGATGCGCTGACTGCGGCTTTGATTGCTTTTGAGCAAGATCGATTGGCGCAGGCTATCGAGGCGAGTGTGAATGCGAGTGTGGGGATGAGCCGCGCACAATCGCTGCGCAAGGCGCTCGCGCTGCTGGTGCAAATTGCGATGGATCACCAATGGGGCAACCCAGTGTATGCCGCTGCACTGGATCATGAGGAAAAGCGACTGCCGGTAACGGTTCACCTGCAAGCGACTCAGATTCGGTTGGTGGCGGCAGTGGCGCAATTGCTGAGCGTGCATGTGGCAGGGCTGAATGAGCGCAAAGCCATGCTGCTGGCGCGCGATTGCGTGGTGATCTGCAAAGCGCTGATTGAAGCAGAGCCAGCGCAGGCGAATTCGAAATTGCTCAAGAATCGCGTTCTTGATTGGTTGGTTCACAGGCTTCATCCATAGATGAAGTATCGCGATGCACCGTGAGGATCTGATCTGGGAACCGCATGCAGGGATGGGATAATTCACTTTGTGAATTTATCTCACTTTCATATCGCTTTCTACAAATTCGTCCAGCTCGCCGAGCCAGCGCTGGTGGCTGCGCGGTTGCGGGAATTGACGGCAGATGCGCTGGGCAGCATTTTGATTGCGCATGAGGGCATCAATGGCATGCTGGCCGGTACCAGCGAGCAACTGGATGCTTTTGAGCTGGCGGTGCAAGCCAATGCAGCTCAAGATGCAGTGCTTGCAGGGCAGTTCACTGGCATGCGTTTCAAGCGCACGGCCTGTCTCTCGCAGCCATTCAAGCGCATGAAGGTGCACGTGAAGCGAGAGATTGTGCCGCTGGGGATTGATGGCGTGGATGCGCCGGGGCGCATGGATGAGATTCATGCCAACGATGTGTCGCCACAAGCTTGGCGCGAGCTGATTCGCCGGCCAGATGTGGTGCTGCTAGACAATCGCAACAGCTTTGAATACCGCTTGGGGCGCTTTGAAGGTGCAGTCGATCCCGGCGTGGTGAATTTTCGTGATTTTCCTGAATATGTGAAAGCGCATGCCGCTGACTGGAAGGCTCAGGGCAAAACCGTGGCCATGTATTGCACCGGTGGCATCCGCTGCGAGAAAAGCAGCGTGTGGATGCAAGACATGGGGCTGAAAGTGGCGCAGCTAGAGGGCGGGATTTTGAATTACTTCAATGAAATGCCTGACGCTTCCGCAGATTGGCAGGGCGAATGCTTCGTGTTTGACAACCGTGTGGCGCTCGATACCAAGCTGCAAGAGACAAAGACTTCGGTGGAAGATGTGTACAGTGATCAAGATTTGCAGGATGCGGCTCAGGCGCAAGATGCCCGCTGGCGCTTGAACCGCGCCAAGCGCTTGAATGAGCCGGGTTGATTCCTCGCGGGCGGCCAAGGCGCTGCCATTGCGAGACGGCGTGAGTGCAAGCACGCGGGTGTTGCCTGCGCTGAGCGATTTGTCTTTCAGCCCGGCTAGTTTGCTCTCTTATTTAGAGCATGCTTCGCAGAATCCACAAGGCCTAGATTGGGAAAATCGCTTGAATAACGGCTTGGTCTGCGATTCTGATGGCCAAAGCCTGCGGCCAGATGCGCCCTACATTCCCAGCCAGCGTATCTACTACTGGCGCGATGCAGGCGCAGAGCCGCGCATTCCCTTTGATGCGCAAATCATCTACCAAGACCATCACATGTTGGTGGCCGACAAGCCGCATTTCCTGCCCGTGACACCCACTGGCCGGTATGTACAAGAGACGCTGCTGGTGCGCCTGAAGAAACGCACGGGCTTGGCGGATTTAACGCCGATGCACCGCCTAGACCGTGATACGGCAGGCTTGGTGATGTTTTGTATTCGGGCGCAAGACCGCGATGCCTATGCCGCGATGTTTCGCCAGCGGCTTGTGCGCAAAAGCTACGAATGCATGGCGCCCTATTCGCCAGACATCAGCTTCCCGCTCGTGCGCCAGACGCGCTTGGTGGAATCGCAACGTTCTTTCATGCAAATGATGGAAGCGCCCGGCGAGCCCAACACAGAAACACACATCGCGCTGATCGAGCGCTTGCATGCACCCCAAGCCATGCTCGCCCGCTACAGCCTGCAACCTATCACTGGCAAGCGCCATCAGCTGCGCGTGCATATGAATGCACTGGGCTTGCCGATCTGCGGCGATGGCATTTACCCCACGCTCAGCCCTGAGCCTGTGCAGCCACAATACGAACAACCCCTGCAATTGTTGGCCAAGCGCTTGGCGTTTGCTGACCCCGTGACAGGCATGAGCCATGAATTCCAGAGCCAAATGCGCTTAGAAATGCTATAAAAAATATAGCTAACTTTGCAGGTTTGATGCCGGAGAAATACCGAATTCTCTTAAAAATCAGCGTACCAAGCGCCAATCATCGGCATGCGATTGCGCATAGGCCAGCGCAAGAGAGCGGTTGTCGTGCTGATTGGGGTGAAAATCTTTGCGGAAATAAGCCAGCAAAGGCCGGGCGGTGAGCCAAAACCAGCCACCACCTTGGCTAGGGCGGCCAAAGAAGAATTGGGCAGCGCTTGCCCACGTGGATGGTTTGAAAAGCGCACCGTCTTGATGGAGGTTGGCAGCGGTTTGACGCAGGATGTCTGTGAGCAGCATGGTTGTGCCATAGACGAAGTAGCGGATGCGCCACAGGTAGCTGCCGCCAAGCGCCGTGTAGAGATCAAAAGCGACGGCTTTGTGCTCTGTTTCTTCCAGTGCATGCCAGCGCCAAACTTGCTGCATCGCTTGGCTCATCCCCGAGGTGAGGGCCTGATGGCGCAGCAAAGCATCCGACATCACGGCGGTGTAATGCTCATTGGCTGCGGTAATTCCCAAATGGTGCATGGCGTTGATGTGCTCGTGCTTGGCAAACCGAGCCCAAATGCGGCGCTCCACCTCATTACGGTAGCCTTGCTTTGCTAAATGGCCATTGAATTGAGCATGGATATGGCGATGCGTTGCTTCTTGGGCGCAAAAATCACGGATCGTCTCGTGCATCGCGGCATGCTCGGGCGTGGCAGGCAGGCGATATTGCACGCGTTTGACGGAATCAATGAAGAGCTGCTCGCCAGCGGGGAATGTCATCGACATCGCGTTGTAGTAAGCCGTGCGAAAAGCATCTGCTTGGCCACGCGAATTTTTGAACCAATGGCGCTCAAAGCCGCCTGATAAATCCACATGAAGCTTGCGGATGGGCAAAGGAGTGAACGGGTGTTGAGGGGTGCTGTGCGAAATAACCATGCCTGAAATATACTGAGTTTTATTCAGATTTCAAACTCGCAATTTGCTCAGATTTTTCTCTACAGCACTTCAATGCCCAATTCTTCGTCAAAAATGCCGGCTTCTCCAATGAAAGAGCCACGTCGAGCGCCTTCTCAAGAAAGAGCTTTGCGCACCATGGAGACGATTTTTATGGCTACCGCTCAGATTGTCGAGAGTGATGGCGTGGCCGCTCTCAACACCAACAAAATCGCCGCACGCGCTGGCTTTTCAGTGGGCACGCTGTACCAATATTTCCCCAGCAAAGAGGCGATTTTGTTGGCCATGATTGAGCGCCAGCGCATGCGAGTGTTGGAGAGATTGTCGCAAATGCTGTCGAATGCAGAGCATTCTGCGCAGGATCCACAGGGGCTGATCGCCAAAATCATGCATATCCTGGTGGAATCTTTCGGCTCAGGGCGCATGGGCGGCGAGCGCACCGCATCTGGGCAGACTGTGCGCGGCGCGATGATTCGGCTGGCTTGGCAGATGGATCATCACGACAAAGTGACCCACGCCATGCGCGAGGCAGCGGATCGCATTGCACTTTATTTGTCTCGCATGGCCGCGCAGAATCCTGAGCTCAAGCTGCGCAGCACGCCTGCTACGCTGTTTGTTGTGGTGCGCGCTGTAATGGGCGTGATTCGCAGCGCCTCGCTCGAAAAATCAGCCTTGCTGGGCACGCCTGAGTTTGAAGCAGAGCTCGCTCGCTTGGCATGGCGAATGCTCACCGATGATGCCTGATTGAAAGAAAATACAGTCGATTGCCGGCGTAAATCAACAATAGCTTGCTATTACTTTAATAGTCGGTTGAATGTCAAGGCAGCAACCTGCCTTGGACGAGTAAACGCTTGCCCTGCCGTTGTAGCACCACGCCTTCGCCCGATTGCGGAAAAACCTCGGTCAGTTGGGTGATGTTGACTTGGTGCGTGACGACGACCAACGCCCCGGAGCCTCGCCAAGCCAGCAGCAGCGTACGGGCGGCAGCAGTTTGGGCAGGCTCGGCGCTGCGGTTGTCAAAAAACGAGTTGAAGGCCGGCTCAGGTTTGAGCGCAGGCTCGCGCAAGTCAGGAAAAGCGATTTGAGCCGTATCCCGTGTGCGACACCATTCAGAATGCCACACCGCTTGCACGCGCACGCCGCGCTCCCGAAGCGCTTGCCCGATGCGCATGGCTTGCAGCTTGCCATCTTCGCTCAAATTGCGCTGTGTGCTGCAATCGCCTGCCTTGAAGCCAAGCGGATCGCCGCCGCCGGGCGCCAGCGCATGGCGAAACAGCACGATAGCGCCCGGCTTTTTGAGCGCAGCCCAAGCAGCTTCGTCTGCCAAGCTCCAGCTTGGAAGCGCGGCGCAGGCTGTGCTGAGCAAGATGTTTCTGCGGTTCATGGCAAATTCTTTATGCAAACAATGACTAATTTTTACACAAGAGCATGGTCTGTCGGCGGCATTAACCTTGTACCCCACTTGGCAAACAGGCCATGGCCACAATACTGAAAATTGTAAAAAATTTCACTCACCACACTGGAGCGATAGATGCAAGCGTTTGCACAACTGGCCACACCACTCACATTCGGCAGCGCTATGTCGGCGCAATGTGGTTACGCTGAGTGGATGACACATTTACTCCAACGCAGCACCAGCAGCCAAGCATGGCAACATTGGCGCAGTGCATCGCGCATGCTGACTTTGGTATTGCTGATGATGTCATGGGTCAGTGTTGGCATGGTGGCCTGTGGTGCAGGCACAGCAAACCAAGAGGTGTCACCCATTGTGCAGAGCCAGCCCGGCGCGGCTGGCAATGTTGGAAACGCCGGCAACACTGACGGCGGATCAAGCAACGGCATTGTCATGCTCACCACCACATTCACGCTCAAAGTGAGCGAGATCAACACCAGCCTATCCAGCCCTTGGGGTTTGGCTTTCTTGCCCGATGGCCGCATGCTCGTGACGGAAAAAAGCGGCACCCTCAAACTCTTGGCCGCAGACGGCAGCACAGTGGGCACGGTCAGTGGTGTGCCTGCTGTCAACAGTGGCGGGCAGGGTGGCTTGCTGGATGTGGTGATCGATCCAGCGTATGCCAGCAATCAGCGCATTTACATGACGTTTTCAGAAAACGACAACAGCAATGCCAGTGTCAACGGCACGGCTGTGATGCGAGCGAAGCTGGATGCGGCAGCACGCACACTCAGTGAGGTGACGGTGATTTTCCGTCAGATGCCCAAAGTGGCCTCCAGTGGGCATTTTGGCTCGCGCTTGGCGTTTGACAAGCATGGCTACCTTTTCGTTGCCTTGGGCGACCGGCAAAACAGCGATCAGCGCGGCTTTGCACAAGATCTCACGCGCGGCAACGGCAAAGTCATGCGCATCACCACAGATGGCTCGCCCGCGCCGGGCAACCCCAGCTTTTCAGTTGCAGGCGGCGCCATGGGTATTCAAAGCGCGATCTGGAGCTACGGCCACCGCAATCCGCAGGGCGCTGCGCTGCACCCCATCACGGGTGAGCTCTGGGTCAGCGAGCATGGCCCGCAAGGCGGCGACGAGATCAACCGTGCGCAGAGTGGTAAAAATTATGGCTGGCCAATCATCAGCTATGGTCAAGAATATGGCAGCACCACCCAAGTGGGCGAGGGCACAGCCAAAGCGGGCATGGAGCAGCCCGTGAGCTTTTGGCTCACGCGAGATGGCAGCCCCTATACAGGCGGTGCGAAATCTTCTATGGCGCCTAGCGGCCTGGCGATTTACAGCGGCGATAAATTTCCTGAATACAGCGGCAATATTTTCAGCGGTGCATTAGCTGGCACGGCGCTGTGGCGTGTGGTGCTGAGCGCTGATGGCAAGAGCGAAATCTTCCGCGAGCGCCTGCTGGCCAGCCGAGGCGAGCGTATTCGGGATGTGCGTCAAGCTGGGGATGGCTGGATATACCTGCTCACCGACAATGGCAAGCTGCTGCGTATCTCGCGCTGAGTGCAAGGCTGGCTTGAGCACTGCGCATGAGACACAAGGGTTAGTACCGGCTAACCATGCTATAATCATGGGCTTTTCGGAATTTTCCGAGAAGGTTAACTCATTCATGAGGTTCTTATGTACGCGGTCGTAAAAACCGGTGGCAAACAATACAAAGTTGCTGCTGGCGAAAAATTGAAAATAGAACAGATTGCTGCGGACGTGGGCCAGGAGATTGTGTTTGATCAGGTGTTGGCTGTCGGACAAGGCGACCAACTTCAGATCGGCGCTCCTGTCATCGCGGGTGCATCTGTGAAAGCCACGGTCGTGGCGCAAGGTCGGCACGACAAAGTGCGCATCTTCAAGATGCGCCGTCGCAAGCACTACCAAAAGCGCCAAGGTCATCGTCAAAACTACACTGAGGTCGAGATCAGCTCGATCGTCGGTGGTTAATTCAGAGGCACACTGAAATGGCACAGAAAAAAGGCGGCGGCTCTACGCGAAATGGGCGTGATTCACAGCCCAAAATGCTCGGCGTGAAAGCCTTTGGTGGTGAATTGGTTTCGGCCGGCTCCATCATTGTGCGCCAGCGTGGTACCAAGTTCCATCCTGGTGTGAACGTGGGCATTGGTAAAGATCACAGCTTGTATGCCTTGGCACACGGCCATGTGAGCTTCACCCACAAGGGCGCTTTGAACAAGCACACCGTGAACATCACGGCTGCAGCTTAAAGCTCATTGCTCCCAAAAAGCCCCGCTTGCGGGGCTTTTGTTTTGATACAGTCAAAATCTCTTTCTCTTCCTTTGAAATATGAAATTTGTTGACGAAGCCTTTATTGACATTGCCGCTGGCGATGGTGGCAATGGCTGCGTGTCGTTTCGTCATGAAAAATACAAAGAATTTGGCGGGCCCAACGGCGGCGACGGTGGGCGCGGTGGCAATGTTTATGCTGTGGCCGACGACAATCTGAACACCTTGGTCGATTACCGTTTCTCGCGCCGCTACGATGCCAAGCGTGGTGAAAATGGCATGGGCTCGGATATGTTTGGTGCGGCCGGTGGCGACATTCTGTTGAAAATGCCGGTAGGCACCATCATCTCTGATGCCGAGACAGGCGATGTGATCATGGAGCTGCTGGAGGTGGGCGAGCAACGCTTGCTCGCCAAAGGCGGCGATGGCGGCTACGGCAACATGCGCTTCAAGAGCTCGATCAATCGAGCTCCGCGCCAAAAAACACCGGGCGGCATGGGAGAGCACAAAGAGTTGAAGCTGGAGCTGAAAGTGTTGGCCGATGTGGGTTTGCTGGGCATGCCCAACGCAGGCAAATCAACCTTGATCGCCTCTATCTCTAATGCACGCCCAAAAATTGCCGACTATCCGTTCACAACGCTGCACCCTAATCTGGGCGTGGTGCGGGTTGGGCCCGAGCAAAGCTTTGTGGTGGCTGATTTGCCGGGCTTGATTGAAGGGGCAAGTGAGGGCGCTGGCCTTGGGCATCAGTTTCTTCGGCATTTGCAGCGCACACGCTTGCTTCTGCATGTGATTGATATGGCACCGTTTGATGACAATGTTGATCCCGTGGCTCAGGCCAAAGCGATTGTGGGTGAACTGAAAAAATACGATGACGAGCTCTTTGCCAAGCCGCGCTGGTTGGTTTTGAACAAATTAGACATGGTGCCTGCGGAGCAACGCGAAGCGCACGTGAAGGATTTCGTGAAGCGCTATCGCACTGCGCTCAAAATAAAAGCCAAAGACACGCTGCCAGTGTATGAAATCTCTGCACTGGCTCGCCAAGGCTTAGATCTGCTGTGCAAAGATATTTATTCTCATGTGCGCAAAGTGCATGATGCATCCAAGCCACCCGTCGAAATCGATCCGCGCTTTGCGAGTGGAGAAGTGTTGGTTTGAATCTTTTCGCGCAGGCGGTTTGTCAAGCATCGGCTTTGATATTGCGCGCCTTGATCACGCTGCCAAAAACGGCTGTCTCTGCCGCAATCCTGCTTTTGAATTCATTCACGCTCACAGGCGTGGCCTCGCCGCCCAGATCTTTGTAGCGCTGCTTCACCGCTGCGAGCTCTAGTGATTTGTTGATCTCGCGATTGAGCCGGTTCACGATGTCTGGCGGTGTGGAGGCTGGCGCCCAGATGCCGAAGATCGTGTCGGTTTCGACATCTTTGATGCCAGCTTCTAGCAAGGTTGGCACGTCGGGAAACAAGGCCGAGCGCTTGCGGCTGGCCACGGCATGCATCTTCAGGCGGCCTGCGCGGACGTGGGAGAAGCCAATGCCGGGATCGAAATAAAAATCGAGCTGCCCGCCGAGCAAATCTTGCATGGCTGGTGCTGCGCCTCGGTAGGGAATATGCGTGGCAAATACACCTGCGCTTTGCTTGAACAATTCGCCGGCGAGATGCGGCGTGCTGCCTGAGCCAGCTGAGCCGTAAGAGAGCTTGCCCACATTGGTTTTCGCATAAGCCAAAAATTCTTTGAAATTGTTGGGCGGCAGCGCTTGCTTGGTGACGAGAAAGAGTTGAATGATGCCCAGCATCGCTACGGGCTGCAGATCGCGCGCGATGTCGAATGATTTGGGCAGCATCAGCGGATTGACCGATTCGATGCCTGTGGAGCTGAGGCACAGCGTGTAGCCATCGCCGGCTGATTTAGCCACTTGATCTGCGGCCAAATTGCCATTGGCACCGGCTCGTGTCTCGATCACCACGGGCTGGCCCAAAGCTTCTTGCAATGAAGGCTGGATGGAGCGGGCAAAGGTGTCGGCCACGCCGCCAGGCGGAAAGCCGACCACGATGCGCACGGGTTTGTTGGGATAAGTCTGCGCCCATGCAGTAGGTTGTGCAAGGCTTGTAGCTGCGGTGGCAGCCACCAAGGCTTGGCGGCGTGTGATGTGGGATGCTTGTGTCATGGGTGTCTCCTGTTGTGAACAATCAAAGTAAATAGTAGCCAGTCAAGATCGCCGCATGCCGGGCAATGGTTTGGCGAAATGGATCACTTGCTCGCGGGGCGCGGCAGTGGCGGGGCGGGGCAGGCCGAGGCTATCGAGCAGGGCGTGGCCATCGGGCGCGGCGTTGGCTGCATTTATGGCTTGGCGCACACGCTGTGCCAAATCAACGCCAGGGCGCTGGCCGCTCAACAGGGCGGGTTCGAGCAGATGCTCGGTGATGCGCAAAAAATTGGCTTTGCCGCGGGCGTGCGTATCGCTGTAGCCTTTGATCAGGCTGGGCAGGCGAGCGACTTCTTGCGCTAAGGCCGTGTCAGTGCGCAAGGCTTGATGCAGCAATGTCAGCCAGTTTTGGATCATGGCTTGCTCGGTGGCAAAGCGAGCGGATTGTCTGCGCAGCCAGCGCAGGCTGGCCAGCGCTCGCATCGCCAGCAATCCGCCGATCGTGCTGGTGGCCAGTTGGATGCCTTCGCCAAGCGTGGCGGAGCCCGTACGCTTGTGGCGAGCTTGCCCCCAAGCGCTGAGTTGGCGGCCCAGGCTGGGAGGCAAGATGTCGGCGATTTCTGCGATGCCGGGTTTTAGAAAATCTCGCACGATCACGGGCTCATGGGGCTTGGCACCATAATCGCGGCGAATTTGATCAAAACGTGCGCGGCGGCTTTTCAAATCGGCCACGCGAATCACATCTTCATAGGCCATCCACAGTGCCAGCGTTCGCGCGGCTTCTTGGGATGAGGCAAAGGGCGCTGCGTCAAGCGCTGTGAAAGCTTGTACGCTTTGCAAATATTGCGTGGCGTAAGCGGCATCTTGATGATCAAGCAGGCGCTCGTAGCCATGCGCGGCGACTTGCGCGACGGCTGTAGGCAGCGCAATGCCTTGCACACTTCGTGTAGACGTTACTATGATTTCAGTAGCACTCTGCGCATATTCTATGCCGGCTACTTGCCATTTTTCCTTTAAAAATCCTGCCGAAAAGCCTGCAAGGCTCGCCTTGGAGCGGGCCTCCTGTGCATTGCCACCGTAGAGCACTTGCTCACACACGGCTTGTGGCAAAGGCAACACGCCGCTGCCCGCCAGTGCGCCGAACATCACGGCTGAGACCACCGTGCCGTGCTGGCGAGCCATTGCGGTCATGTCAAGCAAATGCAACTGGGCGCAGGCTGCTCGCGCCGCAAGTTCTACCGCCTCAGCATCAAACCGCCCATCTTGCATATGCATGCGCTCTTGTGTGGTGAGACTGCGGGCTGTTGAGCTGATGATGTGGGTACGCTCTGAGCTGGGCAGGCCGCGCTCGACGGCGCGAGCGGTCTCCAGCAGCTCGCTAGACAGGATCAAATCTAAATCGCCA
>JANNED010000298.1:0-4540 GCA_031388245.1 Variovorax sp. | reverse complement strand
CCAAAACGGAGCCAGAGCTCCAAGAAGGCTTGATTCGAGCAGTGGCTTTGACCAGCTTGCTGGCGCTGATGATCGTCTCAAATATCGGTTTTCCTTGGCGGTTGGCCACAACTGGTGTGATGTTTGCAGTTTGTTTGGGGCTGCTGGCAGCCTGTGATGCACGGCAAAGCAGGCGTGATTTTCTTGGGGCGCAAAGGCTGGAATGGTCGGCAAATGCGTCAAAGATATCTGTGGTGGCCACCGTGATGTGTTTGGCCTTAGCGGGCTACATCTCTTACCTCGCCGCTGAGTGCGAAAGCAAAATTGTCAATGCCGTCAAAATGGCGTTGTCGATCAGTGCCTCTGGCGATCCCAACAACCCGAGATTTGACAAGCTCAAGCGCGAAATGCTCAAAAGTGCGCGTGAGGGCATTGCCATCAATCCACACTACAGAAAAATCACCCCCATGCTGGGCGATGAATTGGCACGCTGGGGCGACTGGAAAAATGCGGTCTGGGTCTGGGAGAGTGTTTTGAGCTCACGCCCGTATGTCGCAGCCATTGCCAGCAATGTGGCACGTGGGCATTTGGCGCTCGGGGACATGAACAAAGCCTTTGAATTCCTAGAAAAAGCCAAGCGCGTTCAGCCTAAAGCCATGAGCGTACGCTCTCTTGAAGTGATCTTGCTCTCGCGCTCCGGCAAAGAAGCCCAAGCGCTGGCCGTGACGCGTGAAGCGTTTGCAGATCAAGTGATGGATTTGGAATTGATGAACTCGGCTTATATCTTGGGTGTGCGGGCCAGTGATTTTGAGTATGCCATTGCAGCTTTAACCATGCGCAACCAACGCGTGCCCACACAGGCTGCCGATGGCTGGATCAAGATTGGCGGCATCTACGACCAATACCTCAAAGACGAGGCCAAAGCGGTCGATGCCTATCGCCGTGCTTACAACGCTGGCAAAAGAGCACCCGAGGTGCTGGCTCAAATCCCGTCGGCCTATCACGGGCGTATCGCGTTGCCCTGAGCATCACAGGCAGCGCAGCATGGGCTGCGACGATGTCCTGCCGAATCAGATGTCAGCCAGCAGTTCATAGGGCAGGGCGTGCAAACTCAACTGTGCGCCTTGAGGCGAGCCAGCGCACAGCAATGGGCTGTCAACCGCAGCCGTTTGCATCGAAACGATGGCGATGAAGCCACCAGCCGGATGCGGGCCTGCTTGCGCCACCAAGCCACAGGGCTGCTCCGGCTCTCGGCTGTCAAATATCTCTTGGCCTGCTTGCAGGGGCTGCTCAGAGCTTGCAAGATAGGCTCGCCGTTTGAGCGTGCCGCGAAATTGGCTGCGCGCCACCACCTCTTGACCCGGATAGCAGCCTTTTTTGAAATTCACGCCGCCAACCGATTCGTAATTGAGCATCTGCGGCACAAAAGCCTCGCTCACAACAGCGCTCAAGCGGGCAATGCCGCTGGTGATTTCTAGCGCATTCCAAGCGGCGAGTTTGGCGGCATCCGCAGTGGCCTGTGCTGGCTCGGGCTGCGCATTCATGCGCAACAACAAGGCGCGCGAGACCGGCTGGCCAGCAAAGTGCCCAGCCGGCAACACAATCCGTATTTCTGAATCATTTGAGGCAGTTGCCAGCATCGAATATGCATTGTTTGCTACCAAATGAATAGCGCTCAGCGCCTCTTGCGCCGCTGTACCAAGCCGGCCTTCAATGCCCACAGTGCTGCTTGCATCCGTCAATTCACATTTTGCTCGCAACACAAACATCTTCAAGCGTTTGAGCACGGCAGCTGCCAAATCGCGGCTCAAGATCAACAAAAACTCGTCTGAGGTGAGTTTCACCACGATGAACGAAGCCAGCATTCGCCCTTTGGCCGAGCACCAAGCCGCCAGCCGCGCCTCATCTGGCTTCATCAACAGCACATCTTGCGTGAGCTGCCCCTGCAAAAACGCGCCGGCCTCCGCACCGCGAGCGCGGAGCACGGCCAATGCACTGCTTTCAGGCTGCGCCGCATTCAAAACAACAGAAAAATTCAAATCGATCATGCTTCGTATTATCCAGTGCCGCTATGATTCTTGGCTGCCATGCCATTAACTTCCCTACGCCGCTCTCGCGGTACGCTTTTTTTTCGTCTCGCTGCGCTGCTGGCCGCTGCTTTGGTTTTGAGCGCGGGCGCTTTGTGGTGGTGGGCAGGGCAGCCGCTTCGCTTGCCCATGCTGGCTCAAGGCGAAGATTCCGTGGATTTGGCCATTGCACCGGGCAGCTCAGCGGGCAGCATCGCCCGCTTGATGGCGCGTGCATCGGGCAGCAGCGCAGAGCAAGAGCTGCTGATGAACGTGTGGCTGCGAGCCAGCGGCAAAGCTGGTGATCTCAAAGCGGGCAGCTATGAAATCGTCACTGGCGATTCACCGCGCAGCTTGGTTGACAAAATCGCCTCTGGCAAGCAAAGCCTTCGCGCCGTCACCTTCATCGAAGGCTGGAATTGGCGGCAAGTGCGCCAAGCCTTGGCCAAAGCACAGCATTTAAAGAACGACAGCGCTAGCCTCAGCAACGAGCAGCTCATGGCTCGCTTGGGCCGAGCCGGCCAGCATCCCGAAGGCCGCTTCTTCCCCGACACCTACCGCTACGCCAAAAATGCCAGCGACATCACCGTCTTACGCACCGCCCTGCAAACCATGGACAAGCACCTCGCCAGCGCTTGGGAGGCACGCCACGCAGATTTGCCACTCAAATCCCCCGATGAGCTGCTCATCATGGCCAGCATCGTGGAGAAAGAAACCGGTGCGCCGCAAGACCGCGCCACCATCAGCGGCGTGTTTGCCAATCGCCTCAAGATCAACATGCGCCTGCAAACCGATCCCACCGTGATCTATGGCTTGGGCGAGGCATTTGATGGCAACATCCGCAAACGCGATCTGCAAACCGACACCGCCTACAACACCTACACCCGCGCCGGGCTGCCGCCCACGCCGATTGCCATGCCCGGCCTTGCCGCCTTGCAAGCCGCAGCCCAGCCGTTTGACACCCGCGCCCTGTATTTTGTGGCGCGCGGCGATGGCAGCAGCCAATTTTCTGAGACGCTGCAAGCGCACAATCGCGCTGTCGATCAATACATTCGTGGGAAATAAATACTCGCCATGACAGGCATTTTCATCAGTTTCGAGGGCATTGACGGTGCCGGTAAGTCGAGCCATATTCAGGCTTTGGCGCAGGCTTTTGGCACGAGCTTGGCGGCTTCAGGGGCAGCGAAAGCTGGCCGGCAAGTGCTGCTCACACGCGAGCCGGGAGGCACGGCGCTTTCTGAGCGGCTGCGCGAGCTGATCTTGCATGAGCCGATGGATGCGCTGACTGAGGCGCTGCTGGTGTTTGCGGCGCGGCGCGAGCACATCGTGCAAGTGATTGCGCCGGCGCTGGCGCAGGGTGATGTGGTGCTGTGTGACCGATTCACCGATGCCAGCTTTGCATACCAAGGCGCAGGCCGCCGGTTTGATCTGCATACGCTATCAAAACTAGAGCAAACTGTGCAGGATTTATGCCGGCTACCTCCTGAATTGGTCTCAAAAATCCGTCTCCATCATGGCATTGTGCAGCCCGACCTGACTTTGCTGTTTGAAGTGCCCCCAGAGGTTGCTGCGCAGCGGCTGGCGCAGGCACGGCAGCCCGATAAATTTGAATCGCAAGATGTGGCATTTTTTGAGCGTGTGGCGGGTGGTTATGCGGCCAGGGTGGCGCTCGACCCCCAGCGCTTTGTGCGCATCAATGGGCATCAAAGCCTGGAGGCGGTGCGCTTTGATGTGTTGGCGGCGGTCAAGGCGCGAGGCTATCTGTGAGCGATCCAGCGCAACATGATCCAAGCACTGCAGAGCAAAAAGACGATCTGCCGCCTTGGCTTGCCGCCCTGCGCGGCCAATTGCTCAGCATGCCCGGCCATGCGCTGCTGCTGCATGGCGCCTCGGGCTTGGGGCAATACGATCTGGCGCTGTCTGTGGCGCAGGCTTGGTTGTGCGAGGCACCGCTGCGCAAGCCCGATCAAAGTGCCTGCGGCCAATGCGCCAGCTGCCTGCAAGTGCAATCGCGCGGGCACACCGATCTGGTGGTGCTGATGCCCGAGGCTTTGATGCTGGAGCTGGGCTGGCCATTGCCTGAGAAGGCGCAAAAAGACATCGATGAGAAGAAACGCAAAGCTTCCAAAGAAATCAAGATCGAAGCCGTGCGCGAAGCCGTGCAATTTGCCGAGCTCACCAGCGGGCGCGGGCGGGGCAAGGCGATCCTAGTGTATCCCGCAGAATGCATGAATCACGCCGCGGCCAATGCCTTGCTCAAAACCTTGGAAGAGCCGCTGGGCAGCCTGCGCTTCGTGCTTGCTACGGAGGCTGCTCACGCGCTCTTGCCCACCATCCGAAGCCGCTGCCAAGCCTTTGCGTTGCCCCAGCCCACGGCCAACCAAGCCTTGGCTTGGCTCACAGATCAATGCCCCGCCGCCTCCCCAGCGCAGCGCGAAACGGCCCTGCGAGCCAGCGGCCAGCGCCCGCTCGATGCTCTTAATTCCATAGCAATT
>JANNED010000293.1:0-15008 GCA_031388245.1 Variovorax sp. | reverse complement strand
GTATTGCACGATAGCTGCACCTTCTATCAAGCGTGTGCCATCATCAAGCTCTAAGACGGGCACATAGCCCAGCGGATTGATCGTGTAGAAGTCTGTGCCGTCGGCGAGCTTGTGGGTTTTGGTGCTGGCCAGGATGGCCTCGAATTTCAAGCCCGCCTCATAAAGCGCAATGTGAGGGGAGAGGGAACAGGCGGCGGGCGAGTAATAGAGTTTCATGGGAATCCTTTGACTAAAGGAGAATCGTAACGCTTACGCAAAGACCGTGCTGTGTCAATACGTTGGGTGCATCTTGCTCAGCGCAAGCATCACGCCTGACGCCATGACGCAGCCTCAAGGCAAAGCCGCTTTCAAAGGCACATCCTCGGCTTTGCGTGGCTTACCAATCGGGGCAGCAGCCTGCCCTTTTTTCACAGCAGCCATGTCTTCTTCGCTGGGGTATTGGCCGAGCAACACATAATCAAACACACGGCGAGCAATGGGCGCGGCATGCTCCGCACCAAAACCTGCGTTCTCGACAATGACGGCGAGCGCGATTTGCGGGTTTTCTGCGGGGGCAAACGCCATGTAGAGCGCATGATCCCTTTGGTGTTCTTCCATTTTGGACGCGTTGTATTTGTCTTTTTGGCCAATCGTGACGGCCTGTGCTGTGCCCGTCTTGCCGCCACTCAAATACGCGGCCCCAGCAAACACGCGTGCTGACGTGCCCTCCTTCGTCACGCCCACCAAGGAGCGGTTGATCACGGCGATATTTTCTGGCTTGTAACCCAAATTGACCGCAGGCGCTTTGTTGGCCGGAATCCAAGCCCGGCTGAGCGCATCTTGCGTCGCGGTAATCAGCTTGGGCTGATGCCGTATGCCGCCATTGGCCAGTATCGAGGTGGCGTGTGCCAATTGCAGCATGGTGAAGGTGTTGTAGCCTTGGCCAATGCCCAGAGAAATCGTCTCGCCGGCATACCATTTTTTTTGCTCTGGCCGTTTGTAATAGCTGCGTTTCCAATCTTGGCTGGGCAGCACGCCGCGCACCTCGCCTTGAATATCAATACCGGTGTATTGCCCAAAACCCAAAGGCTTCATGAAATCGTGCATCACATCCACACCCATCTCGTTGGCCAGCGAGTAGTAATACACGTTTGAGGATTTCACGATACTGCGATACATATCCACCGCGCCCAAGCCGCCATCGCCGTGGCTGCGGAAGGTGTGGCCGCCAAAAGTCCATGAGCCTGCATCGTTGATGATGGTGCTGGCGGTGCGTTTACCAGTTTCTAGGGCGCCCAAGGCCATGAACGGCTTGTAAGTAGAGCCAGGTGGGTAGGTGCCTCGCAAGGCGCGATTGAGCAAAGGCTTGTCGATGCTTTCGTTCAAGATTTGCCAATTCTCAACGTCAATGCCCTCCACAAACAAATTCGGATCAAAAGTAGGCATGCTCACGAAGGCCAGCACCTCGCCATTGCGTGGATCAATGGCCACCAATGCACCGCGCCGATCGCCATACATCTCCTCAATCAGTTTTTGCAGCTTGATATCGATCGAGAGCTTGATCGTGTTGCCCGGCGTGGCAGGATTGCTGGCAAGCTTGCGCACAGCGCGACCACCCGCAGAGGTCTCGACCTCCTCCACACCCGTGATGCCATGCAATTGCTGCTCAAAGCTTTGCTCCACGCCGAGCTTGCCAATGTAATCCGTGCCTTTGTAATTGACCTGCTGCTCTTCTGGCCAATCCTCGATCTGCTCTTTCTCGCGTTGATTGATGCGGCCAATGTAGCCAATCACATGGCTGGCCAGCTCGCCGTGTGGATACTGGCGAAACAAGCGTGCCTTGATATCAACACCCGGGAAACGAAAGCGCTGCGCGGCAAAGCGTGCCACTTCTTCATCCGACAAACGGGTGCGAATCGGCAAGGATTCAAAGCTTTTCGATTCATCGAGCAGTTTCTTGAAGCGCCGTTTGTCACGCGGCGCAATCTCCACCACGGCAGAAAGCTGCTCAATGGTTTCTTCCAATGTGCTGGCCACTTTGGAAGGTGTGATCTCAAGCGTGTAAGCCGAATAGTTGGTGGCCAAAATAATGCCATGGCGATCCGTGATCAAGCCGCGATTGGGCACGATGGGCACAATCGCCGTGCGGTTGCTTTCAGCTTGTTCGTCAAAATCATCATGCCGCACCACCTGCAACCAGACCAGCCGAATCACCAACAACACAAACGCAAACAACACCACGCCGCTGGCCACCAAAATCCGGCGACGGAATTTGGCGAGCTCGGCGTCCACATTACGAAGTTCTGTCACGTTACACGCCCCCCACGCTCCCCCGCTGCGCGAGGTGCGCTGCCCCCCGTGGAGGCCTTCGCGCCAGAGCAACCAGATGCTGCGTTTCCTAGCATGGCGGCCCGGCGGCGCTCATCATCGGCATTGCAAGAATTCATAGCGGCCTGTTTGCATCCGGATCCGGCGCACGCATCTGCGGCGCAAGCAAGATCATCGTCACCACAGGCCAAAGCAACGCCTCTATGAATGGCGAGAGCAAAAAACCCCAGCCGGGGAAGCTATGGCCTGCCAACATGCGCACCAGAAGCTGCACCGCATGCGCGCCGAAGAGCAATGGAAAGATTTGCAATGCCTGCGAAGGAATCGAATACCAAAGCAGGCGGCGAGAAATCGTGATCGCAAAAAAGCTCAATGCCGTGTAGGCCAGCGCATGCTGGCCCAGCAACGCACCTTGATGCACATCCATGCAAAGCCCAAACACAAAAGCCGTGCCCACGCCCACGCGCAGCGGCTGGTGAATCACCCAAAACACCAAAGCCAAGGCGAGTACATCGGGCGGCCAAGCGGCCCGCCCCATCAGCACAGACACCAGAATATTGAGCATCAACGCGGCCAGCAGCGAGCTCCAAATAAACAGCGGATTGGCTGGCAAAAGCAACTGTTGCCCAGCACGCATGATCATTTTTTTGCTCCTTTTTTAGGAGCACTGTGAGCAGTATCTATGCCGGATGGGATCGGTATTTGCACTGAAAATGGCTCAAGCAGCATCACATGGCGTGCGCCCAGCGTGTTGGCCAGCGGCTGACAGCTGATCTTGGCAAACGCCGAGTCCGCGCGGCGCTCCACCTTGTCCACCCGCGCCACAGGAATGCCTGGCGGATACACACCATCGACCCCGCTGGTGGACAAAATATCGCCTTGCTGCACATCGGCATTGCCGGCCATGAAGCGCAGCTCCAGCGTGCCGCCATGCACCGAAGGATCGCCATAGACCACGCTGCGCGCGCCGGTGCGCGTGTTGAGCACAGGAATCGTGTGATCGCGATCGATCAGCAGCGTGACCTCGCTGGACAGCGGATACACCCGCGTGACTTGACCTAACACGCCGGCTTCATCCAGCACCGGTGAGCCGCTTTTGATGCCTTGTACGCTGCCTTTGTCCACCATCACACGGCGTGTAAACGGATCAGCCGCGTCATACACCACCTCAGCGGCTTGTGCTGGCGTGCTGGTGCGTTCGCGTAAGCTCAGCAGCTTGCGCAGGCGCTCGTTTTCCAGCCCCAATTGCTCCACCTGCGCGGCGCGCTGGGATTGCAGGGCGAGGCGTTTTTTGGCATCTTGTTCGGCTTGTTGAGCGGTATCCAAAGCCATGAAATAAGCGCCGCCGCCACGCGCCATCTCTATGGGCCGCATCACCAGCCACTGCACCGGATACAGCACTGCCGCCACAGCCACACGGATTGGCCCGGTGAGCTTAAAGCGCGTGTCGGCGACCATGAGAAACAGCGCGACAGCGCTGAAAACCATCAGCTTTGACAATGCGGATTGGCCTTGCTTGAAGAAGGGCGGTGGGGAGCGATCCAGTGTTCCTAATGGCACAACAGGCTCCTACAGCGGCAGGCTCAAAAGCAGAAAAGAATCAGCTTCATTCTGAAGCAAAAATACTGCCCATGCGGTGGCCAGAATTCTCCAGTGCAATACCGCAGCCGCGCACCACGCAGGTCAGCGGATCTTCAGCCACGAGCACCGGCAAGCCGGTCTCTTCGGCCAGCAAGCGATCCAAATCGCGCAGCAACGCACCGCCGCCGGTCAGCATCATGCCGCGCTCGGCAATGTCGGCGCCTAGCTCAGGCGGTGTTTGCTCCAGCGCATTTTTCACAGCGCTGACAATTTGATTCAAAGGATCAGTGAGCGCCTCCAGCACTTCGTTGGACGAGATGGTGAATGCGCGCGGCACGCCTTCAGAGAGGTTGCGCCCTTTGACTTCCATTTCCTTGACTTCTGAGCCCGGAAACGCCGAGCCGATTTTTTTCTTGATCGCCTCTGCCGTGGGCTCGCCGATCAGCATGCCGTAGTTGCGGCGGATGTAGTTGATGATGGCTTCATCGAATTTATCGCCACCCACGCGCACTGAGCCTTTGTAGACCATGCCGCCCAGCGAGATCACGCCCACTTCGGTCGTGCCGCCACCGATATCCACCACCATCGAGCCAGAGGCCTCGCTCACGGGCAAACCTGCGCCAATGGCCGCTGCCATCGGCTCTTCAATCAAATCCACTGGGCTGCCGCCAGCCGCTTCTGCCGCATCGCGAATCGCGCGGCGCTCGACTTGCGTCGAGCCGCATGGCACGCAAATGATGATGCGGGGCGAAGGCGTGAGCAAACTGCGCGGATGCACCATCTTGATGAACTGCTTGATCATCTGCTCGGTGATCACAAAATCGGCAATCACGCCATCCTTCATGGGGCGAATGGCTTCGATGTTGCCAGGCACTTTGCCCAGCATCGCCTTGGCTTCTTTGCCTACGGCTTGAATCACTTTTTTGCCTTGCGGCCCGCCTTCATGGCGAATCGCCACAACAGAAGGCTCATCCAGCACGATGCCCTTGCCGCGTGCAAAAATCAATGTGTTGGCCGTGCCCAAATCAATGGCCAAGTCGGTCGACAAATACCGACGAAATACACCTAACATCTTCAATCCTTTTTGTGGGTTTCACGCCCCAACGCGGGCACATGCGTGCCAATGGCTCTGCAAAGACAGGATAATACCTGATTGCCCCTTCAGTACGTGGGTTTTCTGCTCCTAAATTTGTTGCAAAACACGGCATCGGCCCACAACTCCATTCTTGACCGCAACCTTCATCGCCATGGCTCTTCAACTTACCGACATTGACCGCATCGCCAATTTGGCACGCCTTGAGCTTCGCGCCGGCGAGCCTGAGCGCATGCTCGGCTCGCTCAACGCTTTTTTTGACATCGTCGAACGCATGAAAGCCGTGGACACCACCGGCATCGAGCCACTCGCGCACCCGGTGGCCGCCATTGCAGAGATTGAGCTGCGCTTGCGGCCAGACACCGTGAGCGAGGCCAACAACCGCGAAGCCAACCAGCGCAGCGCACCCGCCGTCGAGCGCGGCCTGTTTCTTGTGCCACGTGTGATCGAGTGAGAGAAAAATGAGTGATATACACCAGTTGCCGTTACAAAATCTACGTAGTTTGCTATTAAAAAAGGAGCTGTCAGCGCCCGAAATCGCTCATCATTTCCTCTCGCGCATCCAGGCCAATGCGCATCTTGGCGCTTTTTTGGCCACGGATGAAGCCATCACACTCGGCCAAGCCACAGCCGCGCAAAAGCGCATTGACGCAGGCGATACCGCGCCGCTGCTCGGCTTGCCCATCGCCCACAAAGACATTTTTGTGACGAAAGACTGGCCTACCACCGCTGGCTCGAAGATGTTGAAAGACTATCGCTCACCTTTTGATAGCACAATAGTGAGCAACCTTGCCGGCAAAGGCGCAGTTTGCCTTGGAAAACTCAATTGCGATGAGTTTGCCATGGGTTCATCTAACGAAAACTCAGCGTATGGCAAAGCCCTCAACCCGTGGGACACCGCCCGCATCCCCGGCGGCAGCTCAGGCGGCAGCGCCGTGGCGGTGGCCGCTGGTTTATGCGCCGCAGCAACCGGCACCGACACCGGCGGCTCGATCCGCCAGCCCGCAGCCTTTTGCGGCATCACCGGCATCAAGCCGACCTACGGCCGCGCCAGCCACTATGGCATGGTGGCTTTTGCCTCCAGCCTCGATCAAGCTGGCCCCATGGCGCGCTCGGCTGAGGACTGCGCTTTGCTGCTCTCAGCCATGTGCGGCCCAGATTTAGATCGCGATTCCACCTCGCTGGATAGGCCAGCAGAAGATTTTTCGCGGGATTTAGGGCAAAAGCTTGAAGGCCTACGTGTCGGCATCCCCAAAGAATTCTTCGGCGAAGGCTTGGCGGCAGACGTGCGCACGGCCATTGATGCCGCCTTGAAAGAGCTCGAAAAACTTGGCGCCAAGCTCGTGCCCATCAGCTTGCCACGCACCGAGCTGTCGATTCCTGTGTACTACATCATCGCCCCTGCTGAGGCCAGCTCGAATCTGAGCCGTTTCGACGGCGTGAAATTCGGCCACCGCGCCGCGCAATATGGCGATTTGACCGATATGTACAAAAAAACCCGCATGGAGGGCTTCGGTGACGAAGTCAAGCGCCGCATCATGATCGGCGCTTATGTGCTCTCCCACGGCTACTACGATGCCTATTACCTCCAAGCCCAAAAAATCCGCCGCATGATCGCGGATGATTTCCAAAATGCTTTCAAAGATTGCGATGTGATCGCCGGGCCAGTGGCTCCCACCGTCGCTTGGAAAATCGGCGAGAAATCCGATGATCCAGTCGCGAATTACTTGGCTGATATTTTCACGCTACCTGCATCACTCGCTGGCCTGCCCGGCATGAGCCTGCCAGTGGGTTTCGGCTCTGGAAACATGCCAGTGGGCATGCAACTGATTGGCAATTATTTTCACGAAGCCCGGCTTCTCAACGTCGCACACCAATACCAGCAAGCCACTGACTGGCATGCTCGCCACCCCGCTGGAGCTTAAAAAATGAGCAAGCTCATCCAAGGCTACGAAGTCGTCATCGGTTTCGAGACGCACACGCAACTGGCCACGCAATCGAAAATTTTTAGCCGCGCATCGACGGCTTTTGGTGCTGAGCCGAACACGCAAGCCGCGCCGGTGGATTTAGCCCTACCCGGCACGCTGCCTGTGATGAACAAAGGCGCGGTCGAGTGCGCGATCAAGCTGGGCTTGGCGTTGGGTTCCACGATTGCTGAGAAGAGCATTTTTGCGCGCAAGAATTATTTCTATCCTGATTTGCCCAAGGGCTACCAGATCAGCCAGTTTGAAATTCCTGTGGTGCAGGGCGGCTCGGTTGAGTTTTTTTTAGGTGATGAGAAAAAAACCGTGCGCTTGGTACGCGCCCACCTCGAAGAAGATGCTGGCAAATCTCTGCATGAGGACTTTGTAGGCCAAAGCGGTATCGATCTGAACCGCGCTGGCACGCCGCTGCTGGAGATCGTCACCGAGCCCGATATGCGCTCGTCGCTTGAGGCCGTGGCGTATGCCAAAGAGCTGCACAAAATCGTCACCTGGATTGGCATTTGCGATGGCAACATGCAAGAAGGTAGCTTCCGGTGTGATGCCAACGTGAGTGTGCGCAAGCCCGGCGCAGAGCTGGGCACACGCCGCGAAATCAAGAATCTGAACAGCTTCAAATTCATGCAGCAAGCGATTGATTTTGAGATTCGCTGGCAAATTGAGCAGATTGAAGACGGCAAGAAAATCCAGCAAGCCACGGTGTTGTTTGACCCCGACACCGGGGAGACGCGCGCCATGCGCACCAAAGAAGATGCCGCCGATTACCGCTATTTCCCCGACCCAGATTTGCCGCCCTTGCATGTCGCACCAAGCTGGGTAGAGAGCGTGAGGGCCACCATGCCAGAGCTGCCGCGTTTGATGGCGCAGCGTTTTGTGAGTGATTACTTGCTGCCTGAATATGACGCTACCCAGCTCACACAAAGCCAAGCGATGGGGGCTTATTTTGAAGCGGCAGCTAAGGCGTGTGGTCAGCCCAAGCTGGTGAGCAACTGGGTGATGGGCGAGATCTCGCGCCGCTTGAATCAGGCAGAAATAGTGTTTGATCAGTGCCCGGTGTCAGCCATGCAACTGGGTGCTTTGATCAGCCGTATACATGATGGCACGGTTTCCAACAATGCAGCCAAGCAGGTCATGGACGTGCTGTGGAATGATTTCAATGGAGTCGTCACAGACTCTTACGAGGACGCTTTGCCCGCGCTTGATGCTTTGATCGAAGCCAAAGGCCTCAAGCAAATGAACGACTCCAGCGCGTTAGAGACAATCATCGACGAAGTGCTCGCCGCTAACGCTGATAACGTCGTGCAATTCAAAGCGGGCAAAGAAAAAGCCTTCAATGCGCTGGTCGGCCAAGCGATGAAGGCGAGCAAAGGCAAGGCCAATCCTCAGCAGGTCAACGACCTGCTGAAAGCCAAGCTCGCTGCGGCTTGATGCATCTGCGCGAGATGCTGCTCAAGTCACCGTCAACAAACGATCGGGGTTGGCATCGATCTTGGTGAGGGCGGCTCGGGTGGCGCGCACGGTGAGGGTTTCGTCTTCCACGGGTGCCATCAAGCCGGCTTGCAAGTAGGCCGCCAAGCGCTTGAGCTGGAAGAGATAGGTCAGGCCCGACGCATCGGCAAACAAGAAAAGCTGACCGCGCTTGCTGCGCCAAGCGTATTGCGCCCGCACCATCTTGCCTTTGTGATCCAGATGAAACCAGCTGCCGCGCTCCAGCTCCATCGCCCAAGCGCGCATGGCCTGAGTGGGCTCGCTGCCGCCATCGCTCACGATTTCTACGCCGGTCATGTCAATGCCCAGCATCAGCTCGATGCTTTCTGCATCCAGCGGCAAATCGCCCACATCCTCTTCCGAGACAAAATCTTCCAGATGCTTGATGCGCTGCGCAATCTCTGCCACTTGGCCCTGATCCATCGCTGCGGATTTGCTCATAAAGGCTTCGGCCAGTGTATCGCTGAGCAACTTGATATGGCCTTCTTGCGCCGCTGCATCCATCCCCAGCAAGCCCATGCCGCCGCGCAGACGCTTGAGCAAATCTGGCAAATCATTGATCACTTTGGCACGCTCAGCACGGCTGGATTTGGTGCTCGCCGCCCACAGCAAATCTGCGGCCACTTGCTTGAGCGCCAGTGTTTGTGCGTGTTGGCCGCCATGTTTCATGGCAGCAAGCGCCAACACTTCTGCCCAGACTTTGAAGAGGAATTCGCGGATTTCATCGCGCAGCGGCAAATTGCCCAGCATTTTGCGCAGCTCAATCGTGAATTGGATTGCTGCGGTTTCTTTTTGCTCCACCTGCTGCGCCAGCGAGACGATTTTTGCCGTCGCCTTGCCTTCGGTGAGGAATTTAGCAAGGAATTTCTCGAATTCATCAAACACGAGCTGAAACACCCGCCGTCCGGTTTCGGGATACTGCTCAATCGTTTGCACGATGCGCTTGATCTCGGTTTCTAGCTCCACGCTGCCCACGTTGGCATCAAATCCCAACACGCAAGAGCCCATGCGATCAATCAAGCGACGCGCTGGATGCTGCATCGTGCCAAAAAACTCTGGCTCAGACAATGCCAAGCGCAGCACCGGCATTTGCAGCCGCGCAAACCACACGCGCACACCCGTTGGGATGCGCTCCTCGGCCAAAATGCTTTGAAACATCAGCGCCACAATCTCAATCGTGGCTTTTTCGCTGTCGCTGTCGGCAACTTTTTTCAGCTCTTTGGTTTGCTCGCGCAGCGCATTGTTGACTTGCGCGGGCTGCATACCTTCGATGATTTGCGCATTCACGCCGGCATACATTGGCGATGGGTGCGGCAAGCCGGCGGCCTGGCCCTGTTGGGTGACGTTACCAGCTTGCTGCGTGCGCTGGTAGCCGGGCGTACGCACTGCAGCGCGCGGAGCCATGGCCGCAGCAAGCTGTGGCGACATGTGCGGGCCGCGCGTGTCTTCAAAGCCTGCCACGCGCTGCACCAGCAATTGCTTGAGCTGGCCCATCACACCTTGCGCACGCATGCGCGCGCGCGCCAGCGGCGTGGTGGCGGTTTGCATGCGGGTTTCTTCCGCCTCCGCCTCGGAGATGTAATTGGCCACGGCAGAGCGGCCTGGCCTGGCATGCTGCTGCGCTTGCTGTGCAGACGCGCTAGAGCGCTGCCGACCGCCTTGGCTGGCAGCGCTGGATTCAAGATCAAAATTTTGATGACTGTAGCCGCCGCCAAAGCCCGCGCTGGTCATGCCCACCCCGCCGGTGCTTGTGCCCACCCCGCCGCCCGCGCCACCGCGTGTGCTCGCGGGCATGGCATCGGTGGAGAAACCACTGAAGCCGCTGCCCATGTTTTGCATTGCGGCTTGCTGCGCCGCCGCTTGCTGGGCGGCAAATTGCGCCGCCTGCACGCGCAGCTTGGCCACATGCTCTGCAATTTGGCTCGATGCATTTCCGGCGCGACTCATCGCCCCCATGGTGCTCAGCGGTGGCCGCCCCTCTTGCCCAAAGCTGGTGGCGCCATAGCCTGTCTGGCCATAGCTGGTGGGGCTGTAGCCGTTGGCATTGGGGTTGAGCGGCACGCCTTTGGAATCTGTCAGGCCTGCCGGCTGGCTGGGCGATTCGGGGCTTTGGCCGGGCTTGGCAACAGCGTTGGGCGCCCGCTTAAGATTAGAGCGCAAATCAATTTCTTTCATCACGCCTTGCGCAATCAGAAATTCATTGGCGGCTTTGTAAGCATTGACGATTTTGTCGCCAAAAGACTGCTGGATCACATCTTGCACCGCCATCCAAGCTTCTTGACTCAGCCCAGCGGCAATCCATTGTTCGAGCAAGTTTTGTGCGGATGTTTCGGGGCGCAGAATGTCGGTTTTATCCAGCTCTTCTTTGCCATCCAGCATGCGAATGCGCACTTGCAAATCATTGAGCTCCCAGCCCGATTTATCGAGCATGCGCATGGCCAGACGCGAAGAGAGGATCTTGGTCTCTACCACTTCATTGCCAATCAGCTCCAGATTCAGGGCTGGCAAGCGTGTGCTGCTGACGGATAAATCGGTTTGCGAGACTGTTTTCCAGGAGCGATCTGTGCCCTCAAGCCATTTGATCTGCCCCTGCTGAAAATTCACCATCGCATCGCGGCGATCTTGCGCCTCGCGGGCATTGGTCGATTGCTCAAACAGGGTAGACAGGCGCGTGCCGATCGCGCCGGAGAGCTCGGTCAGCAGCTTCACCGCCTGCTCCACAAACACAGCGCGAGCTTGCCTGGCAAGCGCAGCAGAATTGGCAGGGCGTGAAATGGGTGGGCTGCTCACAAAAGATCAGGGCGAGTAAACACTGGTTGCACCATTGCACCAGAATCCACAGATGTTACTAGCAAAGACCGTCCAAAGGGTCATGCCATGCTGGTCTGCCCGTGACAAGCTGTTACGCACTGCGGGCAATACCCTAAGAGTTGACGATCATGTATCGAATGCGCCACAGTTGGCCTGCCTGCCTGCCCCACTTGCGAGCTGCTTGCGCGTGCCCACTTGCTTGCTTCCTCTGCACGCTTTAGCCGCGTACAGCCGCCACGCTCAGACCACAGCGCCAGAATTCGGATCGTTGGGATCCACCGGCCCTTCGCCACTCTCGCCCTCTTTTTTCGGGCTGGCTTTGATCAAATCTTCGCGCTTCACGCCCAGCCACATGGCAATCGCCGCCGCCACGAAGACAGAAGAATAAATACCAAACAAAATGCCAATGGTGAGCGCCAGCGCAAAATAAAACAGCGTTGGCCCGCCAAAGATCAGCATCGAGAGCACCATCACCTCGGTGGAGCCGTGCGTGATCACGGTGCGGCTCATGGTGGAGGTGATGGCGTGATCGATCACCTCGCGCGTCGTCATCTTGCGGTATTTGCGGAAACTCTCCCGGATTCGGTCAAAAATCACCACCGATTCGTTGACTGAATAACCGAGCACCGCCAACACCGCAGCCAGCACGGCGAGCGAAAATTCCCACTGGAAAAAGGCAAAAAAGCCCAAAATAATGATCACATCGTGCAAGTTAGCGATGATGCCAGCCACCGCGAATTTCCATTCAAAGCGGAAGGCCAGATAAATCATGATGCCCAGCACCGTCATGCCCAGCGCGATCAAGCCATTGCTCACCAGCTCCGCGCCCACCGAGGGGCCCACGAATTCGCTGCGCTGCAAGCTCACGGGCTCTTTGCCATCAGGTGTTTTGCACAGCAGCTTTTGCAGCGTCTCGCCCTGCTGGGTGACAACCGTGGACGATTGCACTTGCCCATCATCAGCCTTGCACACGGCTTCAAAGACTTTGAGCACCGTATCCGACAATTTGGGCGCAACTTCTGTGGAAGCGTTTTGCGCAATGGTTTTGTTTGGCACACGAATCAGCACATCGCTGGCAGAGCCAAACAATTGCACCTGCACCTCGCCATAACCGAGCTTTTCAACCGCCTCACGGGTTTTGGAGATTTGCGCCGCTTGCGGGTATTTCACCTCCACCAGCGTGCCGCCGGTGAATTCAATCGACAAATGCAGGCCACGCGTGACCAAGAAAAACACCGCCAGGGCAAAGGTGATGAACGAAATCGCGTTGAGCACGATGGCGTGCTTCATGAACGGGATATCGCGTTTGATTCTGAAAAATTCCATGATCGTGCTGCTTTATTTTTTGACTGCAGGCGCTACATTTTTCATAGCGTTGTGTGCAGATTCCATGCCGGCAAATGCGGCTTTTCCATCTAAATCTGGCGTCATGAGCGAGGATCCAGCAGCATCTGGCCGCCAGACCTGCCCAATGCTGACGTTCTTGAGCTTTTTCTTGCTGCCATACCAAAGGTTGACCAAGCCACGCGAGAAAAACACCGCCGAGAACATGCTCGTCAAAATGCCCAAGCAATGCACCACCGCAAAGCCACGCACCGGGCCCGATCCAAAGATCAGCAGCGCAATGCCAGCGATCAGCGTGGTGATGTTGGAATCCAAAATCGTGGCCCACGCGTTGTCGTAGCCCGCTGCAATGGCTTGCTGGGGCGCTTTGCCTGAGCGCAGCTCTTCGCGCACGCGCTCGTTGATCAGCACGTTGGAATCAATCGCCATGCCCAAAGCCAGCGCAATCGCGGCAATGCCGGGCAGAGTCAAGGTGGCTTGCAGCATGGAGAGCACCGCCACCAGCATCAGCAAATTCACACTCAGGGCAATGCTTGAAATCAGGCCAAACAAGCCGTAATACACACACATGAAGGCCATGATCACGAGGAAACCGTAGGTCACGCTCTTGAAGCCTTTGTCAATGTTGTCTGCTCCCAAAGAGGGGCCAATCGTGCGCTCTTCGATGATCTCCATCGGCGCGGCCAGCGAGCCGGCGCGCAAAAGCAAAGCCGTGTCGCTGGCTTCTGTGGTGCTCATGCGGCCAGAAATTTGCACACGCCCGCCACCAATCTCGCCGCGAATCACCGGTGCAGTCACCACCTCGCCTTTGCCTTTTTCAAACAAAATGATCGCCATGCGTTTGTTCACGTTATCGCGCGTCACGTCTTTGAAAATTCGTGCGCCTTTGGCATCCAGCGTGAGGTGGACGGCGGCTTCCTGGGTTTGGTTGTCAAAGCCGGCTTGCGCATCGGTGAGGTTTTCACCAGAAAAAATCACATCGCGCTTGACGATCACGGCTTGGCTGTTGCGTTCCAAATAGCGCTCGCTGCCAAAAGGCACCGCGCCCTGGCCGCGCTCCGCAGCCAAGCCATCGGTGCTTTCATCGACCATGCGCACTTGCAGCGTGGCAATCCGCCCAATGATTTTCTTCACCGTGGCGGTGTCTTGCACGCCGGGCAGCTGCACCACGATGCGGTCTGCGCCCTGCTGCTGGATCACCGGCTCAGCCACGCCCAGCTCGTTGACGCGGTTGTGCAGGGTAGAGATGTTTTGCTTGAGCGCTGCATCTTGGATGCGCTTGACCGCATCTTGCTTGATGCTGGCGGTCAAGAGGAAATCACTGCCTTGCACGCTGGCCACGGCTTGCAAATCGCTGCCAAATTGATCTTGCACCAAGGCCAGCGCGGCTTGGCTGGCCTGCGCCGAAGAAAAGCGCATCACGATGGTGCTGCTTTCGCGCGCTGTGCGGCCCCGGATGTCTTTGGCACGGAGATTGGTGCGGATATCGCTGGTGAGCGTATCCAGCTTTTTATCAATCGCGCCTGCCATATCCACTTGCAGCATCAGATGGATGCCGCCGCGCAAATCCAAGCCCAAATACATCGGCGCAGCACGCAAGCTGCGCAGCCACTGCGGCGTTTGCGGCACAAGATTGAGCGCCACCACATACACCGGATCGGCTTTGTCGGGGTTCAAAGCATTAGAAATCGCCGATTGGCCGAGCTTTTGCACCTCGGTGGTGGCAAAGCGCACGCGCACCGAATTGCCATCGAGCTCCACTTTGCCATCGGTGGCCACTTTGCCGGCTGAGAGCGCCTCTTCCACGCGCGTTCGCGTGTTGGCATCCACCTTCACCGTGGCCTTGGCGCTGGAGATTTGCACCGCAGGCGCTTCGCCAAAGAAATTGGGCAAGGTGAAAAGCGTGGAGATCAGCACCACGAAGGCGATGATCAGGTATTTCCACAGCGGATAACGGTTCATGGCAGTTACTCTGAAAACAATAGCAAACTATGCAGCATTCATGCCGGCGAGTCAGTGGTTTAACCCAATAATGGGCTTCACATGCAGACGCTTTAGCGCTTACTTGATGGTACCTTTGGGCAACACGCGCGCCACAGCAGAGCGCTCAATTTGCATCTGGCCTTGCTCCACGAGCACGGTCATGTAGGTGTCGCTGATTTTCTCAATCTTGGCCAAAACGCCGCCAATGGTGACGATTTCATCGCCTTTTTGCAGCGCGTCAATCATGCTGCGCTGCTCTTTTTGGCGCTTCATTTGGGGGCGAATCATCAAGAAATACAGCACCACAAACATCAGCACCAAGGGCAGCATGCTGAGCAGAGCAGAATCACCGCCGCCAGCGGCGGCAGGAGCGGTTTGGGCAAAAGCAGAAGAAATCAACACATTGGTCTCCGAAAAAC
>JANNED010000325.1:0-15727 GCA_031388245.1 Variovorax sp. | reverse complement strand
AAAAACTCGACAAACAGCATGAAGCCGCTGGCCGTGAGCAGCGCGGGGTTTTGCAATATTTTCAATCCGTCTGGCAAAGGAATAAAACCCATGAAACCCGCCATACCAGTGAGAAAAACCACCAAATAAAGCCGAATGCCCGCTGCCCAGCCCAGCGCAGCGGCCAAGGCAACCAGCGCCGCCGTATCCATCTTGCGCACCACGGAGCCCATGCTGCCCACCACATCGCCACCCGACGAAAAAACGCCTTGCATGATTTGCTGTAGGTATTGAAGAATCATGTCCATCGCGAGTCTCCTGTTGTGCAGTTGAGCTTAGGTTAACCAACTAGGTTTTCGCTTGCCCAAAAACGCCGACACGCCCTCGCGCCCCTCGGCGCTTGCGCGAATATCGGCAATCCCCTCAACCGTTTTCGCGATCAGGGGTTGACTGATTTCACGGCCAGCAACATCCTGCACCAGTTTTTTGCACACTTTGACCGCATTCGGGCTGTTTTTCATCAGCGCTTGCGTGATCTCGTTGACCTTTGCGTCGAGTTGATCCGCAGTCACCACTTCATGCACAAAGCCCAATCGCAGCGCCTCTTGTGCAGAAAACCGCTCCGCCGTTAAAAAATACCGATGCGCCGCCCGCGCGCCCATGGCCCGAATCACGTACGGGCTGATCGTCGCCGGAATCAAACCCAGCTTGACTTCACTCAAACAATAGCCCGCCGACTCCACACTCACCGCCACATCACAAGCCGCCACCAAGCCCATCCCGCCCGCAACCACATCGCCCTGCACCCGAGCCACCGTCGGCTTGGGGCATTCATAAATCACGCGCAGCATCTCAGCCAGCTTGGCCGCATCCGCTAAATTTTCATCTCGCGAATAATCCGCCATCCGTCGCATCCAATTCAAATCAGCGCCGGCGCAAAATGCCGCGCCCTCAGCAGCCAACACGATGCAGCGCACATCCTCACACGCGCCCAATTCAGTGAACGCCTGTGTGATCTCAGCAATCACTTCATCGTTGAAAGCGTTGCGCACATCGAGGCGATTGAGCAAGATACGCGCAATAGGTGAGACAGTTTTTTTAACCATAGGATCAAACAACATTTTGGATCTTCACTCTTTCATACGCTGATCATCGATCGCATAAAACTTGCAAGTCTCTTTTGTGCGACTTTGACAGGTTTTGATCGCGCGATTCTTCGGATGATTGTCTGAACCAAGCAAGGCATTGCTAGGACCCACAGCCCAACCATATTGACCATCCGAAGAAATAGCAAATGCCTTGGGATTGGCGCGTGTTTTCCACTCATCAAACTGTTGACTTGCAGCATCCGAAAGTGAGAAACTGGCGAGTGATTTGGTATCAGTAGCCGCCTCGCCCTCTTTTCGATTGACAAATGCTTGTTTGAAACCGATTGCAATAAGAACTTTTTCAGGAGATAGAAAGCCGGCCGCCTTGACCAAACCTAAGTAGTCAGAATCTTTTACCGCCTTGACGTACACAGAGATTTTCTCAGAACGCAAGTTCGGCATGTCGTAGTTGCCTTGTTGACCAGTATCGACACAAAAACTACCACAAATTAGGTTGCTCGCAGTGGCCATATTCTCAGCATACGAATCAACTGAGTGACCCATCTTATGCAGAATCGCTATAGCTAGAGCATCGGCTTTTGAGCGACTTTCAGCATCAAACGGGAGATTTGTTGCTGCTCGTCGAGCGTCAGCAAGCGCATCCGCCAACTGCCCAGGAACTGGTATAGCCCTCATGATATTAAGATTTGTTGAAGCACCACCGATAATACTTTTAGCTTGCTTTAGTTCACGACCAAGTGCATTCAGCGCCGACTCATATGCAAGTATTGTTCTGGCCAGTTGCAAATCATTTTGCACATAGGAAAGAGGCATTCCAATTGTCGTCTCTTGTTGGCGATAAGCAGAATACCGGACGTGAAATGTGCCGAAAGAAAAAGAAATACCGCAATCTTGTGAAACGCTAATCGTCACAGTATTTTGAGTTTTTCCGTCTGGAGTAGAAAATGTCATCTGAACTGGGGTTTCATTTCTCGCTGACGATTCAAAAGTCGATTGATCAAGTGGGTTAAATCTCTTATCTGAAAGCAAAAGCCCTGAATCGTTGATTGACAAAAGCAAATCCCCTGGTCTGACACCCGCTTGATATAACTTGCTTTGTGGGTCTATTTTGTGAACAGTGTGCCCCCATTTTGTATCCGATTTCATCTTAACTGCCGTGGGATGAAGTTCGGCTCCGATGTATGGCTTTGCAAGTTCTCCACATACGGGGTGCATCGAAGCACTGATTGCTCTAGCCTGAACGTATAAGCCAACAGCCTCTTGTTGATCGTATTGTTTGCGATTGCTTGTCAAAGTTGACTCTTCGACGACTTGAGCCTTCAGCATAGTTGAGCAACAGACCACAGACAAGGCCAAAGTTACAGAAACGATATTCATAGAATCCCTAAAGTAATTTACGATGTATAAAGTTCGGACTACTTGTCCCCCATCAAGATGCTTCTTGCTGCAAGTAGTAGACTAAATCTAACTCTGGGCAAGACTGCTTAAGTGTGGTCAGCGCAGCCGTGATCTGCCCGCGATGATGCGTGCCATGGTTAAACACATGCGCGAGCGTCGCTGCAAAGGGCAATGAGACGGCTTGACCGGTCGTCGTCGTGTAGGCCAGCTCGCTGTCAAACCGCTCTGCAGGCCAAGATTCAATCAAAGGCTTCCAATTTCCCGAGCCGCCGCGCAATGCCTGCGCCAAGCGCTCGCGCACAGGCTCAATCTCCGCATTGAGTGCGAGCTGCGGCGATACGCCTTTTGCAAAGCGCGGATACCAAATCATGTGCTCGCCCACCAACAAATGATTGAGCGTGCCGTGAATGGATTTGAAAAACAAACCCACATCGCGGCGGTAGTCTTCTTCGCTGATTTTTTCCACCGCTTCGAGCAAGCGATGCGTAGCCCAGACGTTGTAGCGAGCGAGGGTTTGAAAGTGTTCGGTGGCATTCATTCTTGCAAACTCCAAACTCTAAGGCCGCGTAAATTGTGCATAACTCCAAAATCGCGATCGCTATGCAGCAAAGTGTAGTCGCGCTCTATACAGAAAGCCCCGATCATCACGTCTAGCGCGCTGCGAATCGTGAAGCCTTGGCCAACCATGGCGCGGTAGTGTTGCGCGGATTCTTGCGCGAGATCTGGGCTGAAAGCGGATTCCCAATCGAAACCGCGCATGAGTTGCAGTGCGTTTCTGTATTCGCGCTCGTGGCGAAAACCGCGCAAAACTTCGTACAACACGAGATCAGGCACTATGATTTTGGTCGTTGCTTCTTGCAATAGCCGATCCAACTCATCGCAAGCGGGCGTGGGTGAGCCTCGAAAGTAGTCAATCCATACGCTGCTGTCAACAACCAGCATTTATGCCGCCTGAACACTTTTGCCGCGAACACGAGCTTGCTTAGGCTGCAAGACTGCTTTTTTCGGTAAAGCTGGCTTGGTGGCATAGGGCACGATTTTCTCCATCACCAAGTTGGCTTGAACTGCCCGAGCCGCAATGGGATCAGGCTGATCGTCCCAATGGAGCTTACCGCGCCATTTGAGCACCTCACGGTAGTGCGCTTGACGAGCGAGCAATTTCAAGCCCGCCTCCACTGCGTCTTTTTTGGTTTTGAACTCGCTGCCGCGCATAGCGGCTTGCATGATGTCGTCGTCAATATCAATGTTGGTGCGCATGATGTGTATATTCCTCGTTTATCTTACACATTATGGCATTACATGCGGAAAATGCCAAACTTCGGCTCAGGTATCGGTGCGTTTTTCGCGGCAGCCAAGCCCAGCGCGAGCACGCGGCGTGTATCTGCGGGGTCGATAATGCCGTCGTCCCAGAGGCGGGCGGTGGCGTAGTAGGGGTGGCCTTGGGTTTCGTATTGGGCTCGCAGAGGCGCTTTGAATTGCTCCTCCTCCTCTGCGCTCCAGCTTCCGCCTCTGCCTTCGATACCATCGCGCTTGACGGTGGCCAACACGCTGGCAGCTTGCTCGCCGCCCATCACCGAGATGCGGGCGTTAGGCCACATCCATAAGAATCGTGGGCTGAATGCGCGGCCACACATGCCGTAGTTGCCTGCGCCAAAGCTGCCGCCGATGATGATGGTGAACTTGGGCACATTGGCCGTGGCCACAGCTGTGACCATTTTTGCGCCGTGGCGGGCGATGCCTTCGTTTTCTACTTTGCGGCCCACCATGAAGCCAGTGATGTTTTGCAGGAAGACGAGCGAGATTTTTCGCTGGCAGCACAGTTCAATGAAGTGCGCGCCTTTTTGCGCTGATTCGCTGAACAGAATGCCATTGTTGGCGATGATGCCCACGCTCATGCCTTCAATTTTTGCAAAACCTGTGATCAAGGTGTTGCCAAAGCGGGCTTTGAATTCATCAAACTCCGAGCCGTCCACAATGCGGGCGATGATCTCGCGCACGTCGAAAGGCTTGCGCGTATCCGTGGGGATCACGCCGTAAAGCTCTTCAGCGGGAAATTTAGGCGCTATTATTTCAGTAGCAGTCTGTGCAGTATTTATGCCGGCTAACTGTTGATTTGATGCTAAATTCTTCACAATATCGCGCGCAATGCCGAGTGCATGCGTATCGTTGTTCGCCAGATGGTCAGCCACGCCAGATAACCGCGTATGCACATCGCCGCCGCCCAAATCTTCACTGGTCACCACCTCGCCCGTGGCCGCCTTCACCAGCGGCGGGCCACCGAGAAAAATTGTGCCTTGATTCTTCACAATAATCGTCTCATCGCTCATCGCAGGCACATAAGCGCCGCCCGCCGTGCATGAGCCCATCACCACCGCAATTTGCGCGATGCCATCCGCGCTCATCTGCGCTTGGTTGTAAAAAATCCGGCCAAAGTGATCGCGGTCAGGAAACACTTCATCTTGGTTGGGCAAATTCGCGCCGCCCGAATCCACCAAATAAATGCAAGGCAGGCGGTTTTGCTGCGCGATTTCTTGCGCGCGCAGATGCTTTTTCACCGTCAGCGGATAGTAAGTGCCACCCTTCACTGTTGCGTCGTTGCACACAATCATGCAATCAATACCCTTGACGCGGCCAATGCCTGCAATCACGCCCGCAGCAGGCGCAGAATCCGAGCCATCTTTATCGGGATACATGCCGAGTGCCGCCAGCGGTGCAATCTCCAAAAACGGTGTGCCCGGATCCAGCAAATTCGCCACCCGATCACGCGGCAGCAGCTTGCCCCGCGCCGTGTGCTTCAACCTAGCTGCATCGCCGCCGCCCAATTGCGCCTGAGTAATCTTCGCCTTTAAATCCACCACCACCGCCTTCATCGCAGCAGCATTGGCCTGAAATTCCTGGGATCGGGCATTGAGTTGACTGGTCAAAACGGGCATATGAATGTCTCAAAAGGTCTCAAAGGTTTTGATTGACGTTTACGTAAACGTCAACTGTAACTGAAAAATTCGATGGCTCACCATCTTGCATGAGAAAGGCCGAGCTCACAAGCCGCAGCAAGCTGCTGCAAATCTGCCAGAATCGCCAGCCATGCCATCTAAAAATGCTGCCGACCAAGGAATTGAGCTTGCGCTTGCATGCGCCGCTGCGCATCCACCCGAATTGCTCGCCCAAGTCGCCGCTTTGCCTTTGCTGCCCGGCGTGTACCGCTATTTTGATGCGCAAAATGTGTTGCTGTATGTGGGCAAGGCCAAGAGCTTGAAAAAGCGCGTATCGAGTTATTTTCAGAAGAACCACGATGGCACACGCATTGGGCATATGGTCAGCCGGATTGTGCGGATGGAGACGACCGTGGTGCGCTCAGAAGCCGAGGCGCTGCTGCTCGAAAACAATTTGATCAAAACGCAGAATCCGCGCTTCAACATTCTCTTTCGGGATGACAAGAGTTACCCTTACCTCAAGCTCACTGGGCAAGAGAATTTAAAGAAAAAACAACCAGTAGCCGGCATAGAATCTGCGAAAAATGCTATAGAAAGAATAGCAATCGCTGCACCACAAGACTTTCCCCGCATGGCCTATTACCGTGGTGCGGTGGACAAACGCCACCGCTTCTTTGGCCCTTACCCCAGCGCGTGGGCCGTCAAAGAAAGCATTCAGTTGCTGCAAAAAGTGTTCAAGCTGCGCACCTGCGAAGACACGGTGTTTGCCAACCGATCTCGGCCTTGCCTGCTGTATCAAATCAAGCGCTGCTCTGCGCCATGCGTGAGTCATATTGAAGCGGAGACTTATGCGCAAGATGTGAAAAATGCAGAGCGCTTTTTGCGCGGCGAGACGCAAGCTATTCTTGACGAGCTGCAAAGCGCCATGATGGCGCATGCAGAAAAATTAGAGTTTGAAAAAGCTGCGGAATTGCGCAATCAAATCTCCGCGCTTTCTCGCGTGCTCCATACGCAAGCGATGGACACGGCTGAAGACAAGGATGTGGATATTCTTGCTGCAAGCGTCAATGGCGGCAAAGCGTGTGTGAATCTTGCGATGGTGCGCGGCGGGCGGCATTTGGGCGACAGGCCTTACTTCCCAGCCAATGTGCATGAAGCGCCCGCCGTGGAGATTTTGGAAGCTTTCCTTGCGCAACACTACACCGATGTGCCCGCCCCGCCTGTGCTGATCCTGAGCGAGAAGGTCGATAACGAATTGATTGATTTGCTCATCGAGCAAACCGGCATCAAGATCACCGCCTTGCATCAGCCGCGCGAGCAGCGCAAGGCTTGGCTAGAAATGGCGCAAAAAAATGCGGCTATTCAACTCGCTCGCTTGCTTGCTGAGGAAGGCTCGCAGCAAGCACGCACCCGGGCGCTGGCCGATGCGCTGGATTTGGCGATTGAAGATTTATCGCTCTTGCGCATTGAATGCTTCGATATTTCACACACCTCGGGCGAAGCGACGCAAGCCAGTTGCGTGGTGTTTGAAGGCCACAAAATGAAGAGCACGGATTACCGCCGCTACAACATTGAAGGCATCACGGGCGGGGATGATTACGCAGCGATGAAGCAAGTGTTGACCAGGCGATACAGCAAGCTGATCGAAGCCGGAAAGCATGAAACCGCCAATCAAGCTGGCAGGCAAAACGAAGCCAAGATGCCCGATCTCGTGTTGATTGACGGCGGCAAAGGCCAAATCTCATCGGCGCGCGAAGTATTTGAAACGCTGGGTTTGGATCTGGGATTGCTCATCGGTGTTGAGAAAGGCGAAGGTCGCAAAGTCGGCTTGGAAGAGCTGGTCTTCGCGGATGGCCGCGAGAAAGTCTATCTGGGCAGCGACAGCGCAGCACTGATGTTGATCGCACAAATCCGCGATGAGGCGCACCGTTTTGCCATCACCGGCATGCGGGCGCAACGCGCCAAAGTGCGCACAGGTGGTAGCAAATTGGAAGAGATTGCTGGCGTTGGCGCGAAAAGACGTGCGAAACTACTGCAACGCTTCGGTGGCATCCGTGGTGTTGCATCAGCCAGCGTGGCGGATATCGCGACGGTGGATGGCATTTCTAAAGATTTAGCCGAGGAGATTTACCGTGCATTGCATTAAAACTAAAACCATCCCCCATTTCAAATCAGTTTGCGGCTCATATTTAGATCAAATACTGCGTTTAGCCGGCATCAATAGTGCATTGTTTGCTATTAAAATTATAGTAAATAGTTTGTGTGCAATGGCTGTGGCAACGCTGATTGCTGGCTGCTCTAGCCGCCCAATGCCGCCGCACTCTCCCGCACCAATGCCCACTCCTGCGCCAGCGCCCGTCTTCACACCGCAACCGATGCCTGCGCCCGCACCGCCTACAGCCATCGCATCTCGCTTGCCCATGGTCGCCTCTTGGGCTGATTACCGCCGCCGCGCTGCGCAATTGATCATCGCAAACAATCCTGGCACCAGCTTCACCGGCCCTCAGCCTGCACAATGGAGCGGTATTGCTACAGTCACCGTGATGCTCCATGCTGATGGCACGATCCGGGCCATGGATCTCATGCGTGGCTCACGCATTTCGCCAGAAGTCAACGATCTCGCCTTGGCCGCCGCTCGCCGCGCCGCCAACTTTGGCCCAGTGAGTAATTTGCCCCAGCCCTGGCAGTTCAACGAGACGTTTTTGTACAACGATGACAACAAATTCCAGCTCGTCACCATCGTTGAGGGACGGTAACTGCGCCTGACTCAGCAGGCTGCCAGCCGATGCGCTGTGCGGCATGACACAATAGAGCTATGTTCTTCACCATTCCCACCATCCTCACCTGGACGCGCATTGTTGCGATTCCGTTGATCGTGGGCGTGTATTACAGCGAAGGCATGTCGATGCAGACGAAGAATATGGTGGCGACTGTGATGTTCGTCGTCTTCGCGCTCACCGATTGGCTTGATGGCTATTTGGCACGCAAGCTCAATCAAACCTCCAGCTTTGGCGCGTTTCTTGATCCGGTGGCGGATAAATTTTTAGTCTGTGCAGCTTTGCTTGTGCTCGTTCAGATGCAGCGCACAGATGTGTTTGTCGCGCTCATCATCATTGGCCGTGAAATTGCGATCTCGGCACTGCGCGAGTGGATGGCGCAAATCGGCGCCTCCCGCTCGGTGGCTGTTCACATGATCGGCAAACTTAAAACAACCGCGCAGATGGTGGCGATTCCTTTCCTGCTGTTTGATGGCAAGCTTTTCGGTCTGATCGATACCCAAGTGTGGGGCACGTGGCTGATCTGGATCGCTGCCGTCCTCACCGTCTGGAGCATGGTGTATTACCTGCAAAAAGCCCTGCCCGAGATTCGTGCCCGCGTGAAATGAACAGCGTTGACGACAATGCTTGGCTGCGTGTCATGCCCGGCGTGTTTGTGTTCATTTGGGCCACGGGTTTTGTGAGCGCCAAGCTGGCGATGCCATATGCCGAGCCGTTTAGCTTTCTCTGTGCACGTTATGCAACCTCCATCTTTTGCTTTGGCCTGTGGATTGCGTGGGTGCGCCTCAGAAAAGATCAGCCCACGCGCGCTTTGTGGCCGCAGGGCAGCGCACAGTGGATGCATTTGGCTGTGGCCGGCATGTTGATGCATGCAGGCTATTTGGGTGGCGTGTGGGCAGCCGTCAAACTCGGCATGAGTGCCGGCTTGTCGGCACTGATCGTCAGCTTGCAGCCGATCGTCACGGCGCTTTGGCTCTCCTCTCGTGGCTCGGCTGTATCGAGCCGACAATGGCTCGGGCTGCTGCTGGGCTTGGTAGGCTTGGCCTTTGTGGTGTCAGAAAAATTGGGCACACTGGAAGTCTCGCTGATTCCTATGCTGTGGATTGTCTTGGCCTTGACATCGATCACAGTGGGCACGCTGTATCAAAAAGCGTGGGTGCAGCCCTGCGATGTGCGCACTGCCGTTTTTGTGCAGCTGATTGCTGCTTTGATCATCAGCCTGCCGATCGCCTTCGTCGAATCATTCGCGATCGCTTGGAATCGCGACACGATGATTGCACTGGCTTGGTCTGTGCTCGGCCTCACGATGGGTGCTAGCTCGCTGATGTACATCATGATCCAGCGCGGTGCAGTCAGCCGCGTCACAGCCCTGCTCTACCTCGTGCCGCCTACCACGGCTGTGATGGCTTGGCTCATCTTTGGCGAGCGCATCACGACGCTCATGGGCTTGGGCATGCTGACCGCAGCATATGCTGTATGGCTGGTGCTCAAACCTGCTTCTGGCCAAGCATCCCAAGTGAAATAGGCTATTTGCCGGCATAAAATATACGTATCTTGCTATCAAATAAATAGTGATTTCAATTTACGTTTCCCAAGGTCGCGATTTAAATCGTGCCATCAAATACTCGCGTAACAGCTGCACGCGCTTCGGGTTTTGAGTGCGAAACGGTGCGAGCCACTGAATGTTCGCATTGCGCATCGCGTAATTTGGCAACAAGCGCACGAGAGCGCCCGCCGCGATCAGTGGCGCCACATCCCACAAGCTGCGTAGCATGATGCCGCGCCCGGCCAAGCACCAATCGCGCACCAACTCCCCCGAGTTGCTCACCAACGAGCCTTTGATCTTGAGTGCCTGTGCGGGATTTTTCTGACCCTCTTTGCTGAGCAGCCATATGCCGCTGGGCGTATCGCTCTCGCGCACTTGCAGGCAATCGTGGGCCGCCAAATCTTCCAAGCTGCGCGGCTTGCCCCGCGCCTTCACATACGCAGGCGTTGCCACCAAAACGCGCTCATTCATCGCCAGCAAAGTGGCTGACCATTCGTTCGTGCGGTTCGCTTGAGGTGCCCAGAGCCAAACGGCGGCATCAAAGCCTTCGGCGGCCAGATCGGGCAGGCGCTCGGTAAGCTGCAAATCGACGCGCACCTGAGGATGCAGCATTTGAAAATCAGCGAGCGCCGGGCCGAGCCAGATGCGGCCAAAGCCAAATGTGGCGGCCAAACGAATCTGTCCCGAGGGCTCACGCGACTGATCGCGCAGGCTTTCTTCAGCCTGAGCAAAGCCCGCCAGCAAAGCAATGGCTCGCTCGCAGAGCAGCTCGCCCTCAGCAGTCGCCGCCACGCGCCGCGTGGTGCGATAAAACAATTTCAAGCCAAGCTTGGCTTCCAATGCAGCAAGGCGCTTGGTCACGGATGGTGCCGCCACGCCCATCTGCGCCGCCGCCGCCGTGAGCGAGCCCGTATCGCGAATGCTTTGCACCAGCTCTAAATCTGCACGTTCCATCCTGACATTCTATTATTTCTAAAAAAGAAGTAATCAATTGCCTGATTATTGCTTTATCTTCAACCCGTTGTCACGCACAATCTGCCCATGTTCGACGGATTCACTTCTTTCTCCATACAGCGCAACGGCACCAGGCTGCAAGGCCGCACGGCTTTGAACGCAGCTTGGGAAGGCTCGCCCTTGCTGCTGCTACACGGCCACCCGCAAACGCATGCGATGTGGCACAAGATCGCGCCTGATTTGGCCAAGCGCTTCAAGCTGGTGCTGATGGATTTGCGCGGTTATGGCGATTCAAGCCGACCAGAATCAGACGATCAGCACATCGCCTACAGCAAACGCGAAATGGCAAAAGATGCCGTGGCAGTCATGCAGCATTTTGGTTTTTCGCAATTCTCCATCCTCGCCCATGATCGCGGTGCAAGAGTAGCGCATCGCCTTGCCGCCGATCATCCGGGCATGGTGCAGCGCATGATGCTGCTCGATATTGCGCCCACACTGGCCATGTACGAAAACACTTCTCATGCTTTTGCCACCGCCTATTGGCATTGGTTCTTTCTCATCCAACCACCGCCCTTGCCGGAAGCTCTCATTGAGGACGATCCGGTACGCTACATTCGCTCCGTGATGGGCAAGCGCCATGCGGGCTTGGCCGCCTTTTCAACCGAGGCGATGCAAGAATACGAGCGCTGCATCCAAATCCCCGGCAGCGCACGCGGCGTCTGCGAAGATTACCGCGCCAGCGCAGGAATAGACTTAGAGCATGACCGCGCAGACATTACAACGGGCAAAAAGCTCTCCTTGCCCTTAAAAATCCTTTGGGGCCAGCATGGCGCAGTCGGCGCAAATTTTGATGTGCTCAAGCTCTGGGGCGAGCGTGCAACAAACGTCACAGGCCGTGCCTTGCCCTGCGGCCACTATATCGCCGAAGAAGCGCCCGGCGAGTTGTTTGCAGAGGCTCAAAGTTTTTTTACTTCGTAGTTTTTTCTTCTTCATTTTCAGAAAGACACACCATGACACAGCACCGCATCGCAGTCATCGCCGGCGACGGCATCGGAACGGAGGTCATGCCCGAAGGCATTCGTGTGCTCGAAGCTGCCGCGACCAAATTCAACATTGATCTCAAATTCGATCACTTCGATTTTTCGAGCTGGAAATATTTTGAGAAACACGGCAAGATGCTCCCAGATGATTGGAAAGAAAAAATAGGCGGCCACGATGCCATCTTTTTCGGCGCAGTGGGCTGGCCCGAGAAAATTGCGGATCACGTCTCGCTCTGGGGCTCGCTGCTCATGTTTCGCCGCGAATTCGATCAATACATCAACCTGCGCCCCGCCAAGCTCATGCCCGGCGTGAGAGCGCCCGTGGTCAAGCGCGATGGCACGCCCTATGCAGCTGGCGAGATTGATTTTTATATCGTGCGCGAAAACACGGAAGGTGAGTATTCGAGCATCGGCGGCAAAATGTTCCCCGGCACCGAGCGCGAATTCGTGTTGCAAGAATCTGTGTTCACCCGCATCGGCGTGGATCGCGTTTTGAAATTCGCTTTTGAACTCGCGCAAAGCCGCCCCAAGAAGCATTTAACCAGCGCCACCAAATCCAACGGCATCTCGATCTCGATGCCTTACTGGGACGAGCGCGTGGAAGAGATGGCCAAAGGCTACGCCGGCATCCATGTCGATAAATTTCATATCGACATCTTGACGGCGCATTTCGTGCAGCGCCCCAATTTCTTCGATGTGGTGGTGGCCAGCAACTTGTTTGGCGATATCCTCTCTGATCTGGGTCCCGCTTGCACCGGCACGATTGGCATTGCGCCCAGCGCCAACCTGAACCCCACCAAAAAATTCCCATCACTCTTTGAGCCTGTTCACGGCTCAGCCCCCGATATCGCTGGTCAAAACATCGCCAACCCAATTGGCCAAATTTGGGCTGGCGCGATGATGCTGGAGCACCTAGGCCACAAAGCTGCGCACGATGCGATCCTTGCAACGATAGAAAAAGTCATGCAGCCCGGCAGCCATGCGCCCCTCACGCGCGATATGGGGGGCACGGCCAGCACGCAAGATTTGGGCAAAGCGATCGCAGCGGCTTTGTGATGCGCTTGCTGCCAGCCTAGGCATGCGCCTCAAATCAGAGCACTGCAAAGCTGGCTAGCGCTTGTTTCTTATGCGCGTCAAGCGCTTTGTTCAAACGCTTGCATTTACACCGCATTTACGTGGCGAATCAGCCGCAAACCCGCGCCAATTCTGGCTTTGCGGGCCATCGATAACAAGATTTGTAGCCTAAAAAATGCTGCAAACGCACATGTTTTCATTGTAAAAAAGCGCATAGAATTCGTTCTCGCGTTTGTGTAATTCGCACAAACCGACCAGTTCTCAAAAGTAATCCAATCAACACTTCGCATCTCTCCCGAGGAGTCACAATGAACAAGACAGATCTGATCGAACACATCGCCAAGCAAGCCGACGTATCCAAAGCAGCGGCCACGCGTGCGCTGGAGGCTACCCTGGGTGCCGTCAAAAGCACGCTCAAGAAAGGCGGCTCAGTATCTATTGTTGGCTTCGGCACATTTGCAGTGGGCAAGCGCGCCGCGCGCGCAGGTCGCAATCCTCGCACTGGTGCAGCGATTAAAATCAAAGCTGCCCGCGTGCCAAAGTTCCGTCCCGGCAAAGCGCTCAAAGACGCGCTGAACTGATCAGGCAACACAAGTTTTCAGGCGGGGTGATTAGCTCAGTTGGTAGAGCGGCGCCCTTACAAGGCGTAGGTCGGCGGTTCGAGCCCGTCATCACCCACCACCCGTCATAGCAAAACTGGGCGAACCATGCGTTCGCCTTTTTGCTTTTTTGTTTCTTAGTTTTTCGAGCCCAGAGCCCATGTTTGAATACGTCCGCAAGCACAACAAGGTCATGCAGCTGATGCTGTTTATCTTGATTTTTCCGGCCTTCGCCTTGGTAGGTATTGATGGTTACAGCCGATTCAACGAAAAAGGAGAATCCGTCGCCTCAGTAGATGGAAAAGTGATCCGTCAACCTGAATGGGATGCCGCACACAAGCAAGAGGTAGAGCGAATGCGCCAAAGCATGCCCAATCTTGACTCCAAGCTACTGGATTCGGCAGAGGCTAAATACGCCACACTGGAGCGCTTGGTGCGCGAGCGCGTGATGATGGTGGCCACCGAGAAAATGCATTTGTCCACCAGCGACCAACGGCTTGCGCGTGATCTTTCAGAAAATCCCAGCATTGCCGCATTGCGCAAACCCGATGGCAGCTTGGATGTTGAGCGCTACAAGCAATTGGTGGGGGCGCAAGGCCTCTCGCCAGAAGGTTTTGAAAATCGTGTCCGCCAAGATTTGTCGATGCGCCAAGTGCTTGCTGGTGTCAGCAGCACAGGTCTCAACGCCGGCGCTTTGATCGACCAGACCTTGGGCGCTTATTTTGAACGCCGTGAAGTACAGATTCAGAGCTTTTCTGCGGCAGAATTTGCAGCGAAAGCGGCACCCAGCGATGCACAGATTGAGCAGTTTTACCAAGCCAACCCGCAGCTTTTTCAAGCGCCGGAGTCAGCCAGCATTGAGTATCTCGTGCTTGATCTTGAGGCTGCAAAAAAAGGCATTGTGCTCAAAGCAGAAGACATCAAAGCCTATTTTGAACAAAATTCCACGCGCCTCTCTGGCCAAGAAGAACGCCGTGCCAGCCACATCCTGATCACTGCGCCCAAGAGCGCATCTGCCGCAGATCGTGCAACTGCCAAAGCAAAAGCCAGCGCTTTGCTCGCGGAAGTGAAGAAATCGCCAGACAGCTTTGCAGATGTGGCCAAGAAGAATTCGCAAGATCCAGGCTCAGCGGCAAATGGTGGAGATCTTGATTTTTTCGCGCGGGGTGCCATGGTCAAACCTTTTGAAGATGCAGCTTTCAGCATGAAGAAAGGCGATATCAGCGAAGTTGTTGAGTCTGATTTTGGTTATCACGTGATCCGCCTGACTGATATCAAAGCACCTAAGCAAAAAACGTTTGAAGAAATGAAGCCAGAGATCGAAGCAGATTTGCTCAAACAGCAGGCGCAGAAAAAGTTTGCTGAATTGGCCGAAGGTTTTACCAACACGGTCTATGAGCAAGCTGATAGCCTCAAACCTGCCGCTGATCGATTGGGGCTACAGGTTAAAACGATTGCAAATATACAGCGCACACCTGGCCCTGGCGCCAGCGGGCCACTGGCCAATGCCAGATTTCTCAATGCGCTGTTTTCTGCGGATTCGGTAGAAAAGAAACGCAACACAGAGGCCGTCGAAGCGGGCTCGAATCAAATGATTTCTGGCCGCGTGGTGCAATACACGCCAGCGCGCACCCGGCCCTTGGCAGAAGTGAAAGATCGGGTGCGCGAGCGCGTGCTGGCAAGCCAAGGCGCAGAGATGGCGAAAAAAGAAGGCGAAGCCAAGCTCGCAGCATGGCTAGCCAATCCTGCCAGCGCCAATTTGCCAGAGCCCATCACCGTTTCTCGCGAGCAATCTCAACGCTTGCCAAGCCAGCTGATTGAAGCTGCATTGCGTGCTGATCCAACCAAACTGCCCGTGCTAAAAGGTGTAGATCTCGGCGCTCAGGGCTACGCAGTCATTCGCGTCAACAAATTGATGGAGCGCGATCTGAAGACAGCCAACGTTGCTCAGGATCGCCAACAAGTCAACACCTGGTGGACGAATGCTGAAAGCTTGGCTTACTACGAATCACTCAAGCAGCGGTTCAAGGTTGAGATCAAAGTGGCCAAACCCACGCCGAAGAAAGATGAGTTGTCTGCAGCCACGCAATAACTGCAAGCCGCGCAGCATGGATCCAACACCATGCGATCTTGAGCTGAGGTTATAATTTAGATTGAGTGGTGGCTGTAGCTCAGTTGGTAGAGTCCAGGATTGTGATTCCTGTTGTCGTGGGTTCGAGCCCCATCAGCCACCCCAGAAATATCAGCGCCGGCATTGCGTCCGGCGCTTCTTTTTTTGTAGTTAAGCCATCAGCAATTCTGGGTTGAGTGGCGTTTTG
>JANNED010000279.1:0-1988 GCA_031388245.1 Variovorax sp. | reverse complement strand
TTGTACACCTGCGCACCCGCATCTGGAAATCCCTGCGCCAGGAACACGCCGGAACCGATCACTGACCCCACGCCCCGCCACCTTTCCAGGAGACATCCATGTTGAAGAAATCACTCGTATTGCTGAGCCTTGCCGGCGCCTGCGGCGCGTCTTTGGCACAGACGCTGACGCCGATAAAGATCAGCTACCAGCCATCCCTGTATTGGGCCATGCCGTTCCACGTCGCCACCGAAAAGGGCTGGTGGAAAGAGGTCGGCCTGGCACCAGAGTTCAGCACCTTTCCGGCCGGAGTGCCCCAGATCGCGGCAGTGGCCGCCAAGTCCTGGGACGTCGGTGGTACTGGCTCGGTGCCTGCAGTGCTGGGCCATGTGCGTTTTGGCATCAAGACCATCGGCATCACCAATGACGAGTCGGCCGGCAACGCCCTGGTTGCAAGTGGCAAGAAGGCCCAGGAGTTTGCCAAGGACCCAGTGGCCGCCCTGCGCGGTCAGACCATCACTTTGACGCAGAACTCGACCGCCGACTTTGCGATCCAGTCCTGCCTGAAGAAATACGGCCTGAAGAAGGCCGACGTGGTCATGAAGAACATGGGGCAGGCAGAGATCATCTCTGCCCTGTCCTCCGGCAACACGGACCTCACCGGACTGTGGGCACCCAATATCTACACCGTGGAAGAGAAGGCTGGCGCCAAAGTCATTTGCAGCGGCAAGGACGGTGGCGCCGTGGTGCCCGGCGCATTGATTGCACGTGGTGACTACGCCAAGGAAAACCCGCACAACGTGGCCAAGTTCCTGGCCGTCTACCTGCGTGCCTGGAAGTGGATGGGCGCCCACAAGACCGAGTCCATCGCCATGATGAAGGACTTCTATGCCAAGGGCGGCGTCAGCATCAGCGACGCCTCGATGCGCAAGGAGTTTGACACCCGCCCGACGTTTGACCTGGCGCAGCAGCTCAAGATGATGGACCGCGGCGCTGGCAACTCGCAGGTGGACGCATGGTTCACGCAGATTGCGGTGTTCATGCGAGAGACTGGCGCCGTACCGACGGTTCCGCTGGCGCAGGACTTTGTCACCGGCGAGTTCATGGGCATGGTGCAGGCCGACCCCAAGTTGCGCGAATTCGCCAACAGCAGCAAGTAGGCCGATGCCCCACCGCGGCTGGCCCTGGAGCGAGGGTCGTTGCCGATGTCCCGTCAATTTCGGAGAATGCCTTGACCATCCACTACCTGAAAAAGGCGGAAAAGACGCCTGAAACCGAGACCGAGACCGCCCAGAAAGTGGTGACCGAGATGCTCGCGGCCATCACAAGCGACGGCGAGGCCGCGGTGCGCCGCTATGCCAAGACCCTCGACAAATGGGACGGCGATTTCATCCTGACACGGGCACAACTCGACGCCAATGCCGCAGAGGTGCCTGCCGGCGTCAAGACCGACATCGACTTCGCCATCCAGCAGGTTGCGGCCTTTGCCACAGCACAGCGCGAGTCGCTGACCGAGTTCCAGACCGAGTTGCATCCTGGCGTGACTGCCGGCCAGCGGGTATTGCCGGTCAACGTGGCCGGCTGTTATGCGCCAGCAGGCCGTTATGCGCACATTGCGTCCGCGTACATGGGCGTGGCAACCGCGAAGGCAGCCGGGGTGAAGACCATTCTGGCCTGCTCTGGCCCGTTTCGTGGCGGGCCCATGCACCCGTACATGATGTATGCCTTCGACAAGGCCGGCGCCGATGTCATCATGACGCTGGGCGGCGTGCAGGCGATTGCCACCATGGCCTTCGGCTTGTTCACCGGCATGCCGGCCGACGTCATCGTCGGACCAGGGAACAAATTTGTTGCCGAGGCCAAGCGCTCGCTTTTCGGCAAGGTCGGAATCGACGTGTTCGCCGGGCCGTCCGAAGTCGCCGTGATTGCCGACGAGACCGCCGACGCAGCCATCGTGGCCAGTGACCTTGTGGGTCAGGCCGAACACGGACATGAATCGCCTGCCTGGC
>JANNED010000241.1:0-20821 GCA_031388245.1 Variovorax sp. | reverse complement strand
TCCAGCAAATCGCGGTAATTGCCAAAAGCATGCTGATTGAGTAGATCCCAATAAGCGGTGATGGTGTAGCCACGCCAATCAATTTCCATAGAATTGAGCGAGACCACAAAAAATTCTGACAAGGCCAGCGCCATACGTTTGCGCATGCTGTCTGGTGCGCCCATGAGCTGGCTCCAGATCATGAAGTCTGCAATGGTGGTGGAGTAAACATATTTATCCAGCGTCGCATTCGCGCCGTAGCCGCGCGATTCAAGCCAATCCCAGCCGGTCTGACTCAGGGGTTTGGCAAACTGCTGTTGCAAATATCCGGCGAAGCTGGTGCTGCGCACCGCTGCAATCTCGGCGGCAGGCGCTGCAAATTGGCTTTGCATGAGCAAGCGTGCGGCTTCTTCATCGGTCTTGGCTTGGGGGCTGTTGTTGAAGCCAGGTGCGCTCGCACTCTCGCCACCCCCGCCCCCGCCGCACGCTGCCAACAAAGCGCTTGCTATCAAACTAAGAGCATGCGGTGTATATTGATTGCCGGCTGCAGCCGGTTTTTTCTCTAAAAACGCATCATCGGTGGCCTGCGCATTCGATGCTGCGGCGCTCTGGTGTTGCGGGCGGGTTGGGGTGTCGATGTCTTGCATGGCAGCTACTGTGATGACCTTGGATGTGGCCAATGTAGCGCCAGAATTGCGAAATTGTTTCGCTCATCCACAACAAAATAGCTACCAACTCAATACAGCTGTGACGAGTTGTTGGTGTTTTTTGATCAGCGGTCAAATGCCGCAGACGAGTGGAGCAGTTGACAAATCTGTCAGCCCAGTCGCTGGCTCAAATGGGCTTGGCACGCTGTAGCAGATCGCGGGTTTTCAGTGCCTCTGCGCGTGCGGCTTGGGTGAAATCATCGCCACCCGAGGCATACAAGATGGCGCGAGAAGAATTCACGATGATTGGCGCGTCCGCCCGCCAGCCTGCGCGCACAGTGGCCATCGCATCGCCGCCTTGTGCGCCCACACCGGGGATCAGCAGCGGCAGTGTCGGCGCGATGGCCCGCACGCGCTCAATCTCGTTCGGATACGTCGCGCCCACCACAAGCCCAAGTTGGCCGTTGAAATTCCAAGGCCCTTGTGCTAATTTTGCAACATGCTCATACAAAAGAGGCTGGCCTTCGATCGAGGCCAAGCGCTGGTTTTGCAAATCATCGCCACCGGGGTTGGAGGTGCGGCAAAGCAGGAATGCGCCCTTGTCGTGGCGCTTCAAATATGGCTCCACGGAGTCAAAACCCATGAAGGGCGAGAGCGTCACCGCATCTGCACCATAGCGCTCAAAGGCTTCTATCGCGTATTGCTCCGCAGTCGAGCCAATATCGCCGCGCTTGGCATCCAAAATGATGGGCACCTGCGGCGCCACGCGGCGCATGTGCTCCATCAGGCGCTCAAGCTGGCCTTCGGCGCGATGGGCGGCAAAGTAGGCGATTTGCGGTTTGAAGGCGATAGCAGCATCGTGCGTGGCATCCACAATGGCCGCGCAAAAATCATATATTTTGTTGGCGTTGCCTTTGTAAGCGCCGGGGAATCGGCTGGGTTCGGGATCGAGGCCAACGCAGAGCAAGGATTGGTTTTGGAGCTGGGCGGCTTGGAGTTGTTCGAGAAAGCGCATGCCTTGATTTTAATCTTGGCTTACCCAGCGAATGCGTCCTTCGCGCTGCGCGTTCAAGCGGAAAAAAGCCCGCACATGGCGGGCTCTCCCAACTATCCAAAAAAAATCAAACCTTGCTGCTCTGCAAGCGTGCAATGCGCTCTTCCATCGGGGGATGCGTGGAAAACAGCTTGCCCAGCCCGCCAGCAATGCCCATCGCGGCCATGCTCTTGGGCAATTCACCGGGCACCAAGCCACCCAAACGAGCGAGCGCATTTTGCATGGAGCGGCTTTGGCCCATGTAATGAGCGGCGCCGGCATCAGCACGGAATTCGCGTTGGCGACTGAACCAAGCCACGATCATGGCGGCCACAAAGCCCAGCAAAATGTCTAAAACAACCGTGGTCACGTAATAGCCGATGCCCGGGCCATCGCTGTTGTTGCGCAGGATCACTTTGTCCACAAAATAGCCAATCACCCGCGAGAGAAACACCACAAAGGTGTTCATCACACCCTGAATCAATGCCATCGTCACCATATCGCCGTTGGCCACGTGAGCGACTTCATGGCCAATCACGGCTTCAACTTCTTCGCGTGTCATGCTTTGTAACAAGCCGGTGGACACGGCGACTAAGGCAGAGTTCTTAAACGCGCCGGTGGCAAACGCATTGGGTTCGCCGTCGTAAATGGCCACCTCAGGCATGCCAATGCCGGCTTTGTCGGCAAATTTTTGCACCGTGCCGACGATCCACGCCTCATCCGCGTTTTGCGGCGCAGTGATCACACGAGCGCCCGTGCTCCATTTGGCCACGGGCTTGCTGATCAGCAGCGAGATCAACGCACCGCCAAAGCCCATCAGCAGCGAGAAGCCCATGAGTGTGCCGATATTCAGGCCATTGGGGGTGAGGAATTTGTTCACGCCCAGCAGGCTGGCCGCAATGCCCAGCACCACCATCACGGCGAGGTTCGTGGCAAGGAACAAGAGAATACGTTTCATGTGCAACTTTTCAGCAACAGCCCACGAAGGTGAGCCGATGGGGCGAATGGTAAGGCCAGTGTGGCAAAAATCAAGGCCGGGGTGGCCGAAAGACCGTACGGTCGGTGTAGAAATCTGCCGCCTCATTGGCTCGCCACCAGCGCGGCACGCCCAGCACAGGCAATGGCGCAAAGGGCTTGGGCATCAGAGCCTCGGGCGAGAGTTGTGCCGCCACAGCAGCATCCAGCGCTTCCAAATCGCTCAATATCGAATGACTGACACCTGATTGAGCAGCAAGCTTCACAGGAAATACGTGGGCAGTGATCGATTTATATGGTGAAACCAGTTTTTCCAGCAGCGCGTGGCCAAACAGCACCGGCGGATGCTCGGCCAGCAGAGCGCGGTGCGTTTGGAAAGCGGTGGGCCAATCATGTTTGTGCAGCGCAGCAATCACGTCCACATGCCACTGGCTGCATAACAAAGCAGCATTTTCATCAAACAAAGTCAGCGCATCCCGCACTGGCCCGCGCACGGCCCCCTGCAAGCTAGCGTTCGCCTTCGTCCGCACAGGCTGGGTGCCCACTTTTTGCAGTTCTGCATACTGCAAGGCATTGAGCCGAGCCTTGGTCTGTGGGAAGCGAAGCCAAGCCAGGCCATTGAAAAAATCATGCAAATGGTCCCGCGTGGGCACGCTGCGTGTCTCGAAAATAAATGCCTCATAGGCCATGCCATCGGGCAATGCCGATTGCGGCACAAAGCTCATGCCGCCCGGCACAGCAAAAGCATTCAGCGCCTCGTGCACTGGCTCGCCGGCATGCACACGAGCTGCCACACGCTGCCCCATCAAGCCCCAAGGCAGCCACCATGGCGCTTGCCAAGGGATGGGCGGTAATGCAAATCTCACAAGTGAGCCGTGTGCAATATAAAAATCATAGCAAACTATGCTTATTCTATGCCGGCATTTCGTTGGTTTTGTTCTAAAAATCCGTCAAACACCTCACACAGCCCGCCTTTGCACACTACACAATCCATTCGCCATGAGCCAACAGCTCACTAAAAAAGGCTTGCAACGTGTTGCTGCCCATGCCATAGGGATCGAAGCTGGCAGAGCGAGAGTATTTGAGGAAGATGTGGCGATTGGCCTCAAGCGGTGCGAGTGAGCCCATGGCCCAGGTGGTGAAGCGGCGGCTGGGGATTTCTGCAAAGTCAAGCACGGCGGGCTCGCGGTGGCGCGGATCCGCCAAAATGCGGTGATACAAGCGGTTCACTTCTGCGCGGTCGCCCTCGAGCTGCTGTAAAAAAATGCCATTGGCCAAGCAGAGTGCGCCCGTCACGCCGACTCGGGCATTGTTGCGCTGAGAAGATGTGAGAATGCTGGCCAAATCGGCGCTCGTGAAGACGGATGAGGTGCGACTGGCGTAGGTCAGCTGAATAAGCATGGGGTATGTCCTTTGATTGGATTTTCCCATGAGCCACCTAGGGAGGTATCGCGCATGGATATTCCTGCTAAATCAGGATTTTTCCCTCACGTATATTGCATAGTATGCTATACATATAATAGCAATCAAGCTTCCCAACCCACGCTTTGCAGCGCTTGCACAAAGCGCTGCAAATGCGCATCCTGCACAAAAGGATGGCCGATGCGCAGGGCGGGAAGCTTGTAGCGGCCTTGCTTTTCGGCGGTTTGCAGGCTGGCGCGGGCGGCATCTTGCTGGCCGCTTAAGGCTTGGCAGGCGGCCAAGGTGTAGTGGTTAAAAAACCAATCGGGGCGTTTGGCCACGGCTTGCATGGCGAAATGCGCGCCTTCGCTGTAGTGGCCGTCGATGAAGCAAGCTATCGCGCGGGTGCGCACCCACAGGCTCAGGTGCGGGTCATGTGGGCTGGCATCGATGGCTTGCAGCGCGAATTCATGGGCTTCGTCACTGCGGCCACTGAAGGCGAGCAGCCGCGCCAGCTCGCCCGCAGCAGCGGCGGCTTGGGGATAGAGCAAGAGCGCATGCTCCATTTCTGCAATGGCTTGATCCATCTTGCCCACACAAGACAACGCAGTACCCAAGGTGAAGTGGGCATAGCTGTCGCGATCATCTTGGCTCACGGCACGCAGCGCGCAGCGCATGGCCTCTTGCAAAGCGGCACGCGGGTCTGGCGCCCAACCCGCCCAAACCCGCGACATATGCACAAAAGCCAACAGTGCCGAGCTGGCGCTGCTGCCGGGCTGCTCTTGCAAAGATTGCAGCAGCAGCGCTTCACTGGTTTGCAAATGCTCGCGTGTAGAGCGCCAAAAATGCCAACGCGCTTGCATCAGCAAATCCCAATGCTTGACTTGCGCAGGCGATGCGGCGCTGGCAGGCGATTGCAAGGCACGCTGCTCTTCGCGGCGCAGCGTCACGGGCTCAATTGCGCTGGTGATCTGCGCGGCGATGTGCTCTTGCAGGCTGAATAAATCGGTGATTGGGCTGTCAAAACGCTCTGACCACAGCGTCTCGTTGCGCAAACCGTCAATCAGCACCGCGCTCACCCGCACGCGCTGCTGGCCATTGGCATCTTGCACGCGGCGCACGCTGCCCGTCACCAAATAATGCACCTGCAACTCGCGGCAGATCTCCGCTGGGCTGTTGCTGCTGTGATGATAGGTGAACGAAGAATTGCGCGCCACCACAAACAGCCAAGGCGAGCGCGTCAGGTGGCTGATCACATCTTCGGCGATGCCATCCGAGAAATACTCTTGATCAGCTTGGCCATTCACATTGGCAAAAGGCAGCACGGCCAGTGAGCGGCTGGCGGCGGTGTTGGCAACGGCACCCACGGATGTTGCAGAAACTGCGATCGCAGCAGCAGCGATGGGCGCTTGCACCACGCCCGTGAAGCGATAACCGCGTCCTGGCACGGTGACAATCCAATCTGCGCCGAGTAATTTGCGCAAGCTGGAGACGTGAACCTGAAGATTGTTTTCTTCCACCACGCGGCCAGGCCAGACCCTTTCGAAAAGTTGGTCTTTGCTCACCAACTCTCCCGCATGCTGCACCAAAGCGGCCAACACATCAAAAGCCCGTGCGCCCAGCAGCAAAGGTTGCTCTTCGCGGAGCAGGCGGCGCTTGTGCAAATGCAGGGAAAAAGAGCCGAAAACGACAGGATCAAGCATCAGGGAAAGCGCAGATTTCAGGATTTTTAAGGGAAAAATGAGGTCTTTTTCAGGACATTCAGTGTACCCGCAGGCACACTGAACACATCGTTACCTGACCTAAAAAACCTTAAAAATCATGCTCTTAGCGCCTCACAGCCCCGCCGCAGCCGCCATGGACTGCGAACCTGAACATTCCCCTATAGCTGCTTCGCAAGATGCCAGCCAGCATGTGGATTGGCAAGGTACCGTTGTCATACATAGCTTGAACCGCGAAGACAGCTTTGCAATTGGCCCGGATGGTTGTGTTTGGAATTTTGTGCGCCTGCAAGGCGCCGTGCCGCTGCTTTTGCCCACAGGGTTGAAAGCCAACAGCTTTGCTGTGGCGCGTGATAGCGAAGGCCGCTTGGTGCTGTTTGCAGCGCAGGGCCTACAGCTTCATGCGTCAATTCAACAGCTGGATACAGAAGCCAACCTGCGAGCGCATTGGGATCCGAGGGCTTGCAGCCAATGGAGCAAGCCTGTGGCTTTGAATTTGCCCCCCGTGCCCCATGCCCAGAGCATCGTGCGCGTGAGCTGCGAAGGGCGGGGCGCGCATTTGCATGTCGGCGCATTGTTGCAATGTCATCGCCCCCAGATGGCGGATCATTTTGAGTTGGCCGTGTCGCACTGGCCTAGAAATGGCGAGCAACTCCATCACTTCCGCCGTGCAGGCCGCGCGTGTGCCCTGGCCTGGCAGGATCTGCTGGTCGAATTGCGCCAAATTGCAGAAGCCACCCAACTTGGCCTCCCCATGGCTTGAAATCAAACTTTGTCTGCTATGCAATACATAGCAAATTTTCTTTGATATATGAGCCCAAATCGATGACTCTGGTACCACTGCTGCTTCAAGCAGTGATCTGAGCCGGTGTTTTTGGGTTTCTACAGCATCTTGCCCTTGCCTCCCCCATTAGTGCAGGGTGCGCGTGCTTGAAGTTCAGCCCAATGACCTGCCGCAAGCCGGGGGCTGAGATGCGAGAGGCTGGCGTGAATGCCGTTTTTCTGCTGTCGGCAGCGCCGTTTTGGTGGTCGTTATGCGGCTTGGATTGGGGGCCTGCAGTGGCTGCTCGCCAAACAGACCGGCGAGTGTGAGCCGGGTAAGCCGTTTGGAGGCAAATCTGTGATGGACAAGTATGGATTCAATCGCCCGTCTCATGGGGCTCGGGTGGCGGCACAAGTAGCTCAGGCGGCGGCATCACCGTCAGCAGCAAGCAAAATTAAAGCGGGTTTTCTAAAAGTAAAGCCCAAATAGTTGCCAGTATTTGACGCAGCCCCCAAATCTATGCCATAATTCAAGGCTTCGCTCAAGAGCTTGTGGATATTCGTTCGCTAGCAAAATGAGCATCCTGCCCAAACGCGGCTTGGTTTGAGACATCAAACCGGGTAGCGACGGGCCCAAGACTGCTTTTGATGGTTTGAAATTGTTCAAACAGTCGAAAGACAAGTTGGGAAGAACAAGACAATGATCCAAACTGAATCTCGACTCGATGTCGCTGACAACACGGGTGCAAAATCCGTGCTGTGTATCAAGGTGCTCGGTGGCTCCAAACGCCGCTATGCATCCGTGGGCGATGTGATCAAAGTGAGCATCAAAGAAGCTGCTCCCCGTGGTCGCGTCAAAAAAGGCGAAATCTACAACGCTGTTGTGGTGCGCACCGCCAAAGGCATTCGCCGTGGTGATGGCTCGCTCGTTAAATTTGATGGCAACGCGGCTGTGTTGCTCAATGCCAAGCTGGAGCCGATCGGCACCCGCATCTTCGGCCCCGTGACCCGTGAACTCCGCACAGAAAAGTTCATGAAGATCGTGTCCTTGGCACCTGAAGTCTTGTAAAGAGGCCTTCCATGAATAAACTTCGCACAGGCGATGAAATCATCGTTCTCACAGGCCGAGACAAAGGCAAGCGCGGCAAGATCACATCTCGCAAAGATGAGACGCATCTGTTGATCGACGGTATCAATCTCGTCAAAAAGCACACCAAGCCGAATCCGCTGAAAAACACCACCGGTGGTATTGTTGAAAAGGCGATGCCGATTCACCAATCCAATGTGGCTATTTTTAATGGCGCTACAGGCAAGGCTGATCGCGTGGGCATCAAGGTAGAAGGCGACAAAAAAGTACGCATCTACAAGTCCAGCGGCGCTGAGATCAAAGCAGCCTAAGGTAAGAAAATCATGGCACGTTTTAAACAACACTACACAGACAAAGTCGTTCCCCAGCTGATGGAGAAGTTTGGCTACAAGTCTGTCATGCAAGTTCCTCGCATCACCAAAATCACGCTCAATATGGGTGTGGGTGAGGCAGTCGCAGACAAAAAAGTCATGGACAACGCTGTGGGCGACATGACGAAAATTGCTGGCCAAAAGCCAGTCGTTACCAAGGCTCGGAAAGCGATTGCCGGCTTCAAAATCCGCGAAGAATTGCCGATTGGTTGCATGGTGACGCTGCGTGGCGAGCACATGTATGAATTCTTGGATCGTTTCATCACCGTCTCTTTGCCTCGCGTGCGAGATTTCCGTGGTGTTTCTGGTCGCGCGTTTGATGGTCGTGGTAATTACAACATCGGCGTGAAAGAGCAGATCATTTTCCCCGAGATCGAGTACGACAAAGTCGATGCCGTGCGTGGTCTGAACATCAGCATTACAACGACTGCTAAAACCGATGACGAGTGCAAAGCTCTGCTCACTGGTTTCCGCTTCCCGTTCAAGAACTAAAGGACGCATATGGCTAAAGCTGCACTCATCCAGCGCGAACTCAAGCGCGACAAACTGGCTGCCAAGTTTGCAAAGAAGTATGCCGAATTCAAAGCGGCTGCCTCTGATGTGAGCAAATCACCCGAAGAGCAAATGGCTGCGCGTCTGGGCTTAAACAAGCTGCCACGCAATGCCAACCCACACCGCCAGCGTAACCGCTGCGGCATCACGGGCCGCGCCCGTGGCACTTACAGCCAGTTTGGCTTAGGGCGCATGAAAGTGCGCGAAATGGCTTTTGCTGGTGAAATCCCTGGCATGACCAAAGCCAGCTGGTAAGCGAAAAGGAAAACAAACATGAGCATGAGTGATCCTATCGCCGACTTGTTGACGCGCATTCGCAATGCGCAGATGGTCGCCAAAACAACCGTATCGTTGCCCGCTTCCAAGATCAAGGCAGCGATCGCACAGGTGTTGAAAGACGAAGGCTACATCGATGGATTCAAAGTGAATACCGTGGATGGCAAATCTGAGCTTGAAATCGCCCTGAAATATTACGCTGGCCGTCCAGTGATCGAGCGTCTGGAGCGCGTCAGCCGCCCCGGTCTGCGCGTCTACAAAGGCACAGGCAGCATCCCCCAAGTCATGAATGGCTTAGGCATCGCCATTGTCACCACGCCGCAAGGCGTGATGACAGATCGCAAAGCACGCGCCACTGGCGTGGGCGGCGAAGTGCTGTGCTACGTTGCTTAAACGGGAAGGAAAACGAACATGTCCCGCGTAGGAAAAATGCCAGTCACCGTGCCAGCCGGCGTGGAGGTGACGATGAATGCAGAGAAGATCAATGTCAAAGGCTCGGGCGGCTCTCTGTCGATTGCAGCCAATGCATTGGTCACAGTGAAAAACGATGCAGGTAAGCTCAGTTTTGCGCCTGCAAACGATTCTGCCGCCGCGAATGCCATGAGCGGTACGTTGCGTCAGCTCGTGAACAACATGGTTGTGGGTGTGACCAAAGGCTTTGAGAAAAAGCTCAATTTGGTTGGTGTGGGCTACAAAGCCGCTGCTACAGGTACGAAGTTGAATTTGGCTGTGGGTTACTCGCATCCCGTCAATTTCGAGATGCCAGCTGGTATCACTGTCGCAACACCGATTCCAACTGAAATTATTATCAAAGGCGCTGACCGCCAACGTGTGGGTCAAATCGCTGCTGAAATCCGTGCCGTGCGTCCTCCTGAGCCCTACAAAGGCAAAGGCATCCGTTATTCGGATGAGAAGATCACGATCAAGGAAACGAAGAAGAAATAAGGAGCGCAAACATGCTGAACAAAAAAGACCAGCGCGTGCGCCGCTCGCGCCAAACGCGAATCCGCATTGCAACCCAAGGTGTTGCCCGCTTGTCGGTCAACCGTACCAACTTGCACATCTACGCACAAGTGATCTCTGGCGACGGCAGCAAAGTACTTGCATCCGCGTCCACGGCAGAAGCCGATGTGTCCAAAACGCTCGGCGGCAAAGGCAGCAATGCCGCAGCAGCTACAGCAGTGGGCAAGCGCATTGCTGAAAAGGCAAAGGCTGCTGGTGTGGAAAAAGTTGCTTTTGACCGTGCGGGCTTTGCTTATCACGGCCGTGTCAAAGCACTGGCAGAAGCCGCGCGTGAAGCCGGCCTCCAGTTCTAAACATCCAGCAATCGCAAGAAATTAGAGCGAGAAATTTATGGCTAAATTACAAGCAAATGCGCCAGCTGCCGGTCCAGAAGACGGCATGCGCGAGAAGATGATTGCGGTCAACCGTGTCACCAAAGTGGTGAAGGGTGGTCGTATCCTCGGTTTCGCTGCACTGACCGTCGTGGGTGACGGCGATGGCAAAATTGGCATGGGTAAAGGCAAATCGAAAGAAGTGCCAGTGGCTGTGCAAAAAGCAATGGAGCAAGCGCGTCGCGGCATGCTCAAATGCAATTTGAAAAACGGTACGATTCATCACCGAGTTTATGGCCAGCATGGTGCATCCAACGTGATGATGGCACCAGCGCCAAAAGGTACGGGCATCATTGCGGGCGGCCCAATGCGTGCAGTCTTTGAAGTGGTTGGCATTACAGATATCGTGGCCAAGAGCCATGGTTCGACCAACCCTTACAACCTCGTTCGCGCAACCTTGGATGCTTTGAGCAAATCCACAACAGCTGGCAACGTGGCTGCCAAGCGTGGCTTGAGCGTTGAAGCGCTGTTTGCTTGATTGGAATTATCATGACAACCACTGCAAAAGTTAAAGTTCAGCTCGTCAAGAGTCCGATCAGCTGCAAAGAATCTCACCGCGCCACAGTGCGCGGCTTAGGTCTTCGCAAAATTAATTCCACCTCTGAGCTCGAAGATACGCCCGCAGTGCGCGGCATGATCAACAAGATCAGTTACTTGGTCAAGGTGCTCTGATGCAACTCAATACCATTTCTCCAGCCGATGGCTCGAAAAAAGCACGCCGCCGCGTAGGCCGCGGCATTGGATCTGGCTTGGGCAAGACCGCAGGCCGTGGCCACAAAGGCCAAAAATCTCGTTCGGGCGGCTACCATAAAGTGGGCTTTGAGGGAGGTCAAATGCCTTTGCAGCGCCGCTTGCCTAAGCGAGGCTTCAAATCCCGCACACTTGCCTACAACGCAGAAATCACTCTGACCACATTAGAGAAACTCGGTGCGGCAGATGTTGACATGCTCAGCTTGAAGCAAGCAGGTCTTGTTGGCGAGATGATCAAAGTTGTCAAGGTCGTGAAAACGGGCGCGCTCACCAAAGCTGTTAAATTGACTGGCATCGGTGCAACAGCTGGTGCAAAAGCGGCTATTGAAGCCGCTGGCGGCTCGCTGGTTTAATCGCGATCTGAGATCAATACTGTGGCAACCAATCCTTCAGCAATTGCAAAGACGGGTAAGTTCGGAGATTTACGTCGCCGGCTTGTCTTCTTGCTGCTTGCTTTGGTTGTTTATCGCATTGGTGCGCATATTCCAGTGCCTGGGATTGATCCAAATCAGCTGAAATCACTGTTTCAAGGTCAGCAGGGCGGTATCCTGAGCTTGTTTAACATGTTCTCAGGCGGTGCATTGTCTCGCTTCACTGTATTTGCTCTGGGCATCATGCCCTACATTTCTGCGTCGATCATCATGCAGTTGCTCACCTACGTTGTGCCTACGTTTGAGCAGCTTAAGAAAGAAGGCGAGGCAGGTCGCCGTAAGATCACGCAATACACACGTTACGGTACGTTAGGTTTGGCACTTTTCCAGTCGCTGGGGATTGCTTTGGCTTTAGAAGGCTCAGCAGGCTTGGTGTTACAGCCTGGTTTCGGTTTCCGCATGGCTACCGTTGTGAGTTTGACGGCCGGCACGATGTTTTTGATGTGGCTTGGCGAGCAAATCACTGAGCGCGGTTTGGGCAACGGTATCTCTATATTGATTTTTGCAGGCATTGCTGCGGGTTTGCCGGGCGCAATTGGTGGACTGCTTGAGTTGGTGCGCACCGGTGCAATGAGCATCATTGCAGCAATCATCATTGTGGGCCTTGTCGTACTGGTCACATATTTTGTGGTGTTTGTTGAACGTGGCCAGCGCAAGATTTTGGTGAATTATGCACGTCGTCAGGTCGGTAACAAAGTCTACGGCGGGCAATCTTCTCACTTGCCACTCAAGCTTAACATGGCTGGTGTGATCCCTCCGATCTTTGCATCGTCGATTATTTTGTTGCCTGCCACCGTGGTGAGTTGGTTTAGCACGGGCGATTCGATGCGCTGGCTCAAGGATATTGCAGGGATGTTGACACCCGGTCAGCCGATCTACATTATGTTTTACGCGGCAGCGATTATTTTCTTCTGCTTTTTCTACACCGCATTGGTTTTCAACAGCCGCGAGACAGCTGATAACTTGAAGAAGAGTGGTGCATTCATTCCAGGCATTCGCCCCGGTGATCAAACCGCTCGCTACATTGATAAGATTTTGCTTCGCCTGACGGCAGTGGGTGCGGCTTACATCACGGCAGTTTGCTTGTTACCTGAGTTTTTGATTCTAAGATACAACGTTCCCTTTTATTTCGGCGGCACCTCGCTGTTGATCATTGTGGTGGTCACCATGGATTTCATGGCCCAAGTTCAAAATTACATGATGAGTCAGCAGTACGAATCGCTTCTGAAGAAAGCTAGCTTCAAAACTTCTTAAGAGAACGCTTGAATGTCTAAGGATGACGTAATCCAGATGGCAGGTGAAATTGTGGAAAATCTCCCCAATGCCACCTTCAGAGTTAAGTTAGAGAATGGGCACATTGTGCTAGGGCATATTTCAGGCAAGATGCGTATGCATTACATACGTATTTTGCCCGGTGATAAGGTCACCGTCGAGTTGACACCTTACGATTTGACTCGTGCACGCATTGTGTTCCGAGCCAAGTGATTGAATTGAACAGAATTTTAGGAGAACGACATGAAAGTTTCGGCTTCAGTCAAGAAAATTTGCCGCAATTGCAAAATCATCCGCCGCCGGGGTGTGGTTCGTGTGATCTGTACAGATCCACGCCACAAACAGCGCCAGGGTTGAGCAATCATTGATGAATTGAAAGTTTAGAGGACAGATATGGCACGTATCGCTGGTATCAACATTCCGCCGCACCAACACGCTGAGATCGGCTTGACGGCCATTTTTGGCATAGGTCGCACGACAGCACGCAAAATTTGCGAGGCAACGGGTATTGCCTATGCAAAAAAGGTGAAAGACTTCACCGATGGCGACTTGGAGAAAATTCGTGATGCCATCAATGGCATGACGATTGAAGGTGATCTGCGTCGAGAGACGACGATGAACATCAAGCGCTTGATGGACATTGGTTGCTATCGCGGCTTCCGGCATCGCCGTGGCTTGCCAGTGCGTGGTCAACGTACCCGCACCAATGCGCGCACCCGTAAGGGTCCGCGTCGTGCAGCGCAGTCCCTCAAGAAATAAAGCCTAGTAAGAGAGAAACACAATGGCTAAACAGCAAGCATCCGCCGCCGCCGCAACCCGCGTTCGCAAGAAAGTCCGCAAAAATATTGCAGACGGTATTGCTCACGTTCACGCGTCATTTAACAACACGATCATCACGATCACTGATCGTCAGGGCAATGCTCTGTCGTGGGCATCGTCAGGTGGTCAAGGCTTCAAAGGCTCGCGCAAGTCCACGCCATTTGCAGCGCAGGTGGCATCCGAGATGGCTGGCCGTGCTGCGATGGAGCAGGGTATCAAAAATCTCGATGTTGAGATCAAGGGCCCCGGCCCCGGTCGTGAATCGTCGGTGCGTGCTTTAGGTGCTCTGGGTATCCGTATCACATCGATCCGTGATGTAACGCCTGTGCCACACAACGGCTGCCGCCCGCAAAAGCGCCGCCGCATCTAAACCCGTTTTTGGCTGAAGCCGCGTTTCGTGCTGAAAAGCATGATCGCGGCTTTGGTTATAATAGTTGGTTGCGCTGATATTCTGCGTAAACCATCAAGCCCACCGCCAATATCGATTCAAATGCTTGTTTGAAAGCTATTGGCTCCCACAGCAAGTCCTGTGGCAGTTTATACAAAAGGAAATTCCAAGTGGCACGTCTCTTAGGCCCAAAAGCCAAACTCTCTCGCCGTGAAGGCACAGATTTGTTCCTCAAAAGTGCGCGTCGCGCCATTGCAGACAAATCAAAATTTGATTCTAAGCCTGGTCAGCATGGCCGCACCAGTGGTCAACGAACCTCTGATTTTGGCTTGCAATTGCGCGAGAAGCAAAAAGTCAAGCGCATGTATGGCATTTTGGAGCGCCAATTCCGTCGTTATTTTGAAGAGGCAGATCGCCGCCGTGGTAACACGGGCGCCAACCTGCTCTTCATCCTCGAATCACGCTTTGACAATGTGGTGTACCGCATGGGTTTCGCATCAACGCGTGCCGAAGCGCGTCAGCTCGTTTCCCACAAGGCCATGCTTGTCAACGGCAAGTCTGTGAATATTCCTTCTATGCTGATCAAAGCTGGCGATGTCATTTCTGTTCGCGACAAGAGCAAGAAGCAAGTGCGTATTTCAGAAGCCTTGCAATTAGCGGGCCAAATTGGTTTCCCAGCTTGGGTCGATGTCAGTGCAGACAAAACAGAAGGCACATTCAAGAAATCTCCTGATCGCGATGAATTCGCTTCTGACATCAACGAATCGTTGATCGTTGAGTTGTATTCACGTTAATTTTGAAGTCAGTGAGTGTCACTCACTGTCATCAGTCCCTTCGCAGTGATGCACGTCGCTGACGAAGGATTTCCAGTCTTATCGGTGTAATGAGCCGAGGACAATCACAAGGAAGAATGCATGCAAACCAATCTGCTCAAACCCAAGACGATTCAAGTCGAACAGCTCGGCGGCAACAAAGCCAAAGTCACGCTCGAGCCTTTCGAGCGCGGCTACGGCCACACGCTTGGCAACGCGCTGCGTCGCGTGCTGCTCTCGTCTATGGTGGGCTATGCACCCACGGAAGTCACCATTGCTGGGGTGCTCCACGAATTTTCCACCATTGATGGCGTGCAAGAAGACGCTGTCAACATCATGCTCAATTTGAAGGGCGTGGTCTTCAAGCTGCACAACCGCGATGAAGTGACCCTCTCGTTGCGCAAAGACGGCGAAGGCGTGGTGACTGCCGGTGATATTCAAACGCCACACGATGTTGAAATCATCAACCCTGATCATGTGATTGCGCACCTCTCGCAAGGCGGCAAGCTCGATATTCAGATCAAGGTCGAAAAAGGCCGTGGTTATGTGCCCGGTAATGTGCGCCGTTATGGCGACGAGCCCAGCAAATCCATTGGCCGTATTGTGCTTGACGCATCGTTTGCGCCGATCAAGCGCGTGAGCTACGCGGTTGAAAATGCGCGCGTTGAGCAGCGCACCGATCTCGACAAGCTCGTCATGGAAATTGAAACCAATGGCGCTGTCACCGCAGAAGATGCCGTGCGCGCAGCAGCAAAGATTTTGGTCGAGCAGCTGGCTGTGTTTGCACAGTTGGAAGGCAGCGAATTAGCCGCTTTTGATGCACCGGCCCAGCGCAGCACGCAGCAGTTTGATCCTATTCTGCTGCGCCCCGTCGATGAGCTTGAGCTCACCGTGCGCTCGGCCAACTGCCTCAAAGCAGAAAATATTTACTACATCGGTGATCTGATTCAGCGCACCGAAAATGAGTTGCTCAAGACCCCGAATTTAGGTCGTAAGTCGCTCAACGAAATCAAGGAAGTCTTGGCCTCTCGCGGCCTGACCCTCGGTATGCGTTTGGAAAATTGGCCACCGGCCGGTTTAGACAAGCGTTAATTTTTAAGCCATGTGCAACGAGCCGTACCTGATACGGCGGCTCGGAAATAATCGAAAGGACAAGCACCATGCGTCACGGAAACGGACTTCGTAAACTTAACCGCACCAGCAGCCATCGTGCAGCGATGCTGCGCAACATGATGAACTCGCTGATTCAGCATGAGGCCATCAAAACCACTTTGCCAAAATCAAAAGAGCTGCGCCGCGTCGTAGAACCGATGATTACTTTGGCCAAGGTGGACTCACTAGCGAATCGCCGCCTTGCATTCAATCGCCTGCGTGACCGTGATTCCGTGACCAAGTTGTTCACCGATCTAGGTCCTCGTTTCAAAACTCGTCCAGGTGGCTACACACGTATTCTGAAAATGGGGTTCCGTGTGGGCGACAACGCACCGATGGCTTTTGTGGAGCTCGTTGACCGCGCTGACACAACGGCTGAAGTGCCGACAGCAGAGTGACGACTGAATAAATATACTTTGCCGCATTGCAGCATTCATGCAAGCAACGCGGTAAAATACATCTATTGACGCGGAGTGGAGCAGCTCGGTAGCTCGTTGGGCTCATAACCCAAAGGTCGTTGGTTCAAATCCAGCCTCCGCAACCAACTAAGAAAACCGATAAGTTTGTCGAGTTTTTGTTAAACGCCAGTTTTTTAGCTGGCGTTTTTCTTTTCCGAGTCGCTGAGCGAGCATGGTTTTACTTCTTGCTGGTATCCAAATCATGCACTCTTGAGGATAATCAATCCATGCGAAAAAGCAAACTCCAATCTGTCACCGTGGGTGGCAATGCCGATGAGATTGAGGCGCAGTTTTATGATGCGCTGAAGGCGGGCGATATCGAAAAGCTCATGGGATGCTGGGCCGATGAGGATGAGATCGTGTGCGTGCATCCCGGTGGCTCACGCATGGTGGGCTCTGGCGCAATTCGCTCTGCCTTTGATGCCATGTTTAGCAACGGCACGATTCGCGCCACGCCGATGCGCATCCGTAAGATCGAGGCGCTCTCCAGCAGCGTACACAGCGTGATTGAAAAGATTGAGGTCATGACGAACGAGGGCCCGCGCGAGGCATATGTGATTGCGACCAATGTGTATCACAGAGGATCGCAGGGCTGGCGCATGGTGGCGCACCATGCGAGCCCAGGCACAGCACGCGAGATGCAAGAAATCTCGGATGCGCCAATGGTGTTGCATTGAAAGTCATCCGAATCATGTTTTTTAAGCGTTTTGAGCAGTTAGCCGGCATATTTACTGCGCAAAGTGCTATTAAATCGATAGTAAGTAATGGGCAACTTCTTTGGACACTGGGTGTGATGCAATGAAGTATCGTGCGCCTGCTTGGCTGCCCGGCGGCCAATTGCAAACGATTTGGCCAGCGCTGTATTCGCGCCGCCATGAGGCTGCGCCAGCGAGTTTCAGCCGTGAGCGCTGGACGAGCCCCGATGATGATTTTGTCGATGTAGATTTCGCGATGCATGCAACAAAGCCCGATGCGCCTCAGCTTGTGCTGTTTCATGGCTTAGAGGGTTCATCGCAAAGCCACTATGCGCAAGCTTTTGCAGATTGGGCAAGGCTGCATGCTTTGCCCTATGCCGTGCCACACTTTCGCAGTTGCAGCGGAGAGCTCAATCGCAAGCCGCGTGCTTACCATTCTGGCGATTTTGAAGAGATCGATTGGATCTTGCGGCGCATGAAGCAGCGCGAGCCTCAACGAAATTTGATCGTCGTGGGTATCTCGCTGGGCGGCAATGCGCTCATGCGATGGGCGCAGGAGTTCGGAGCCAACGCTAAAACAACAGCCAGTGCGGTAGCCAGTGTTTGCTCACCGCTGGATTTAGCCGCCTCGGGTCAGTGGATTGGGCGTGGGTTCAACCGTTACACCTACACCCCGATGTTTTTGCGCTCAATGAAGCCCAAAGCCATGCAGCGGTTAGTGCAATTTCCAGGTTTGTTTGACGGAAAAGCCATGGCTGCAAGCCGCAATCTCTATGAGTTTGACAATGTCTTCACCGCGCCGCTGCATGGCTTTAAAAACACAGAAGACTATTGGGCGCGCGCCTCGGCCAAGCCGCGCATGGCCGAAATCCAAATTCCCGCGCTCGCACTGAATGCGCGCAACGATCCTTTTATGCCTGAGAGCAGCTTGCCGCAAGCAGGCAAGGTCGGCAAGCATGTCACGCTTTGGCAGCCCAAGCACGGTGGCCATGTAGGCTTCCCCAGCGGCGCATTCCCCGGCCATGTGCATGCGATGCCGCAGGCTGTGGGGCAATGGTTGCTGGAGCATGCATGATGGAGGCTGATCATGGATGACATCGTTCTACAAGCGATGGCCAAATGGCCAAATGTGCCCTCTTGCACAGGCTGGTTGGGTTTGGATGCACGCGGGCAGTGGTGGATGCGCGATGATCAGGCGCAAGCTTGCGGCAGCTTTTCGAGCGGCCAGCCCGGTGCAAAAGGCGCGTTGCTCTCGCACGAAAAACTGATCGCGTTTATTGCTCGCAATTACTTGTGTGAGGAAACTGGCAAGTTCGCGGGGCAATGGTATTTTCAAAACGGCCCGCAGCGGGTATACATCGAGCTCGAAGCCACGCCGTGGATTTGGCGCGTGCAACCAGATTTTTCGATCCTTGCGCATACGGGGAAAGACTGCAAGCCACAGCGCTGCGTGGTCGATGAATTTGGCTGCGTGTATTTAGAAACGGAGCTGGGCTTTGGCCTTGTTCACACGATGGATATGCTGCTGGCTGCGGATGCGCTGGAGCGCGGGCTGTGGGTGGCCACGCAAATACCGCGCGGCGAGTTGCCGCAGCGCTTTGGCTATGTGCGCAGCCCTGCGAGAGCACAATCCGGTGCAAGCTGACGCACGATTGCTATAAAAATGCTAGCAAACTATGCAGATAATATGGCGGCTACATGCTCAAATTTTTCTTTCGATCAACACGAGGCGCACAGCCAGACCAGCGAGCACCGCCGCCATCACATAGCGCTGCGTGCGCAGCCACAGCGGGCTGCGCTGAAAAAACACCGCAATGCCTGCCGCACCGGTAACGATCAAACCGTTGACAACGATGCTCAATCCGATGTGCGCTGCTGCCAATTGCACGCCTTGCTGCAACACGCTGCCGCGCTCAGGATGCAAAAACTGGCTGAAGATCGACGTGAAAAACACCAATTGCTTCGGGTTCAACAGATTCGTTACCAACCCCATGCGAAAGAGCTTGGCATAGCTGTCATGCGGTAAATTTTGCGCCTCAAACAAACCGCGCCCACCTGGCTTCATCGCATGCCAAGCCAGCCACAGCAAATAGGCTGCGCCCGCATAACGAATCGCATCATACAGCGCCGGCATCGCCGCTAAAAGCGCAGTGAGCCCGACGGTGGCTGCTGCAATATGCACCACATTGCCCGCCTGCACGCCCAGCACCGAGACCCAGCCTGCCACGCGCCCTTGGCAGAGCGCGCGCGAGACGCAATACAACATATTGGGGCCCGGCGTGAGCATGATGGCTAATGCGGCCAAGCAGTAAAGCAAGAGTTCGGTGGAGGTGATCATCAAATGCCTTTCGATTCGAGCGTCACGAGGCCTTTGGGGGTTTGCAGCGTGGCCATCAGATTGGGCTCGCCAGCTTCAACAGAGACGCCTTGCAAGCCGATAGCTCGGTGCGCGGCTTTCAGCTCTGTGGCTTGCGGTGTGATCATGCGCAGGCTTTGTAAACTGATACCGCTATCGGGCATGTTGTTGGCAGGATGCGCGGCTATCGAAGGGGCTTCATTTGGCGCACCCCATTCGATCAAAGTGGGCAAGCCGCCGCTCCATAAACGTTGCCCATCATCGCGCACGGTGATCTGCCATTGCAGCAGGCCAGCGGGTGTCATGCGGCTGGCTTGCACGACGGGGCCGCGATCAATGCCCAGCTCAGATAACGCCGCGCAGGCTTTGCGCACATCGCTGGTATTGGCCACGAAATGCACAAGGCGTGGGCTGCTTTGAATGCTGGCTTGCAATGGTGAAGAATCCAGATCAAACCAGCGTTTTTTTAAATGATTTGAAGGGTTTGCCGTTGTATTGACTGCACGAGATGCTTCTGAATTAATAGCAATGATCTCAAAATAAGCGCGCGGATAGTTCACCGTGGCTATGCGAAACAAACGGTTATGCGTTCCAAACAGTGGATGCTCGCCGCCTGCGCCCGGCGTGATGCCAAGCGTGGCTTCACACCATGCCACGCCTTCTTCCAAGTTGCGCGCAGCGACCACGAGATGATCGACATGCGCATTCAAAGCTGCACCATGCCATTCACACAAGTCACGCTCGCGCCACCAATCCAAATATCACCGCCCACACTGCTCACATGCACGCGCCCCGCGCGGCCAAGCGCTGTGCCTTGCGCGGCGATGTAGTTGGGTGGCGCAATCCCCGCGCCAATCAGCCACTGCGCCATACCCGCATTGAGCGAGCCTGTGACAGGATCTTCCGTCATGCCATTGTTGCCGGGGAAGAAGGCACGGATTTCAAATTGCGTGTCGTTGCCATCTGGCTGTGAGCCGACTACACCCACTTTCCCGCGCGGTCCCACTACGCCGATGTCCAAACCGGCCAGTACCTCGGCATCTGGTTGAAGCGAGAGCACTTGATCAGCACTGCGCAGCATCACACCGCGCCAATTTGGCCCGTTATCACACCAAGCATGCGCCACGATATCGCTGCGCGCAATGCCCAAACCGCGCGCAATCAAAGCCACATCGGCTTCATCCAATGCGCCGTCTTTGAGTAAGGGCGGCGCAGCAAACGCCAAACGCCCATTTACTGCATCACGTTTGATCTTTACCAAACCAATGCCGCATTCCTGAACGATGAATTCGCTTTGAGATGTCCCACCAGCTTCTAGCCACGCATGACAAGTGCCTAGCGTCGGATGCCCCGCAAACGGTAGCTCACGCCCCGGGCAGAAGATGCGCACTTTGTAATCAGCACCTGCCTGCGTGGGTGGCAACACAAACGTGCATTCACTCAAATTCGTCCAGTTCGTGAAATGCTGCATCTCCTCGGTCGAAAGCCCC
>JANNED010000207.1:0-25515 GCA_031388245.1 Variovorax sp. | reverse complement strand
GAACAGATGACAAAGAGCCTGAAAAGTACAGAAAAAACAGATGCACTCGCACAAATGCGTAACGCGTCTTACTGAAGAATCAAGATTCAAAAATGGCGCAATGGCTATCATCGAAAATCGACTTGTTCAGAGTCTCCCTAGAAAAGAGCCCGCAATCTGCGGGCTTTATGAAGAAACCAGAGGCCGATCAAACGGTGATGTTCTTCTCAATTTCCATCAGCTTAAAACGCGCCATGGCCAGATTGCCCTTGGTTTTTTCGAGCGCAATGTAGAGAAACAGACCTTGTTTATGGGGAATCGGGCGGATCAGGTGGTATTGCGTGCCCAGCGTGATGAGCATGTCTTCGATGGTGTCTTTGAGCCCTAAGCCGGCCATGGTTTTCATTTTGGCTTTCAGTACTTCGGTGTTGCCCGCAGCGGCCATATCGAGATTGAGACCCGTGCCGATTTTGGCCAAGGCCATGCCCGAGCCAAAATCAACCAAGGCGGCGGCAATGGCGCCGTCAATTTGCATGCATGCGTTCATGGAGTCAGTCAGGGTGGCCATGGGAGGGTTTCCTTGTTGGTCAGGGGTTGTGGAAAGCGGCTGAGTGGCCGCCAAGGGAGGGGCTTGCGATGTGGCAACTTCTGGCGCTGGAGCGGGCGCAGGCGTTGGATCTGGTGTCGGGACAGGTGCTGGAGGGAGCGGCAAGAGCGCGGCCAACGCCGCAGGCTGCGTGACGAGCAGATTGAGCATATCCATCACTTTGATGATGGAAGAATGCGGATCGTGCATGTCTTTGGTTTGGTGCATCAGCCAGCCCACCGATTGGGAGGCCATCAATCGGCTGGTGGTGTCTGCCGAGGTGCCCGGCTCCGTCATCACCACCGCTTCAAAGCTTGGGTTTTCACGGCGTGCGCTCATCAAGCTTTGCAAACTGCGGTTGACGATGGGTGTTTGGCTCGCGCCCAAGAGCAAAATTGCTTTGCCAGCAATGGGCAACCAATGCTTCTCCAAACGCGCCAGCTCATCGGATGAGACACCCTCCGTGTTGATCCAAATCACGCTGCCGCCCAAGCGCGTGTTGTCAAACAATTCGAGCGCTCGGCCATACTGGGCATCGGGTGCGCATACCTCTGCGCCATGGCTCACATAATCTCGCAAATGCTTTGCCGAGGTAGAGTGAATGTTCAATACAACGAGTGCAACATGGCTTTCGTCAGACATCCAAGGCGCGGCAAGATTTTTGATCGAAGCATTCATCAACACACGACGTTACACCTTTTTAAAGTGATGGCGTGACAAAGTGCATGTAAGCAAATGCAAATCTTGGAAATGAATGCAAAAGCGATCAATGAGTGTGTGCAAGAAGCTACATCGCTCTGAACAAGCCGGCATAGAGCCTGCTGATGACCAATTTTTCGGTGCGACCGCGCAAACTGATTGTCAGGCGACCTGTTTCATCTCGGTGGACGGCTTCGATCAAACTGGCTCGCACCAAGGTGCTGCGGTGAATTTGCCAAAACTCTTGCGCGTCGAGCTGAGGCAACAGATCTTTGATGGGCGTGCGAATCAGCAGCTCGCGCTCAGCCTTGTGGAGGCCGGTGAGCACGCGCACATATTTGTCTGCGGCTTCAAAATAAGCCACTTCTGACAAAGGCACAACGACGATTTGGCTGCCCACGCTGGCTTGGATACGCTGCAAGCGCTCGATGCGCGGAGCTTCCTTGGCAGGATGCGGGCTCAGGCTCAGTAAGCTTCGCAAAGCAGCCAGCATGGGCTCGTCTGCCGTTGAGTTGGTCGCATTCGCTATTGAATCAGTAGCAAACTGTGTAGATTTTATGCCGGAAAATAAGCGATTGGATGAATAAATTCTCTCCAAAGTTTGCTGCAAGCGACCGCTGCTCACAGGTTTGACAATGTAGTCCATCGCTGCCTGCTCAAAAGCTTGCACAGCATATTCGTCAAACGCGGTGATGAAAACAAGCATCGGCAGGCGGCGGCCATCTGGCCAGCGCTCTGCAATCTCTTGCGCTGCTTCCAAGCCCGATTGGCCAGGCATGCGCACATCGAAAAACAGCAGCTGAGGCAGCGCGCGCAGCGCCATTTCGACGGCTTGTAGGCCATCTGTGGCGATGTGCGTTTGTAGCTCAGGCCAGAGTTGGCGCAGCTCGCGCTGCAAGCTTTGCGCCAGCAGCGGCTCATCTTCTGCGATCAGGGCCGTGGCAGCTTGCATAGGTATTCAGGCCCGCAAAGGCAGCAACAACGTGACTTCACAGCCCGGTGTCTGCCCAGCATGCTCCGGCACGACACTTTTAAGGCCAAATGAGCCGGTTGCCAGCGTATTTATTGATCGGACAGCTATGAAATTAATAGTGTCTTGGCTGCCATACCAGCTTTGCAACCGCTCACGCACTTGGGTCAGGCCAAAGCCCTGATGCGCTTGGCTTGGCGGTGTGATGCTGATGTCGCCGTGCTTCATGCCCATGCCATCATCGGCGACACGCAGCACAAGTTGGGCGTTTTCCTCGGCAGCGCTGATCCAGACCTGACCGCCGCCGACTTTAGGCTCCAAGCCATGCACAATCGCGTTTTCGACCAAGCTTTGCAAAATCAGCGTGGGCACTTTGATCTGAGCCAGCGCTGGCGGCAATGTCAGTGTGTAGCGCAGGCGATCGCCTAAGCGGATTTGCATCAACGAGAGATAGTCTTTCAACCGATCAAATTCCGCAGTCAAGCTGTGTTCCTGAGCCCGGGAGGCGCTTAATGTGGCGCGCAAAAAATCACCGAGTTGATCGAGCATTTGCACGGCACGCTCAGGCTCTTGCGGGATCAGCGCGCGCAGATTGGCCAAGGTGTTGAACAGCATGTGGGGATCGAGCTGGCTTTGCAGCAATTTCAGCTGCGCCTCAGCGGCTTGGCGGCTTTTGGCTTCCAATTCAGCATGCAGATAGGCGCTTTTGCCTTGCCCGTAGAAAAACAGCGAAATACCGATGCCCGAGGCCATGCTAAAGAGGAAGACATAAACGAAAAACTCAGGTGAGCTGCGCAGCATACTGAAGCTAGACCTGCCATTGACTGCATCGCCAATGAGCGTTCCGGCAAAGTAGCCTAACAACACGCCGCCAACGATCAGCGCACCACCGCGCCAGCCGCGTGGGAAAAGATGCGGAGAATCTTGATCAATAAAAAACCGCCCACCGTCGATCAAAGCCCAAGTGATCATGCCCATCGGTAATGAATAGGCCAATTGCCCCCAAAACGGCACACCTTGCCTCAGTAACCACAACAACACGCAGAGCGCTAAGCAAAAGCCCAAGACCTGCATGCCATGCCGCAGCAGCACCACGCGGCAAGGCCGCATCACCGCCCAGCCCCGCGCCCAGCGCGGCAGCGCCCGTGCCGCTTCAAAGGCGCAGGCGATCTGCGGGTCAAACAAAGTGGCGGTGTGCATGGGCATGGGCTTTATTGTGCGGGCAAATTAATGGGCGAGGGATCAGCGTCATCGCGAGCGCGCTTGCCGCAAAGCGAGCGCGAACAATGCGAGAAAAAGTGGCCACACCCAAATCGGTGCTTTTTGGAAGATGTGCATCATGATGAAGCATATGTCTGTGTGTTACCAAGGATCGCGCTGCTTCGCTAAGGCTTGACGCTCACTTTGCAAAAGCCTTTCGTGCAGAGCGCTGCTTGGGCTGCCCAGCCAGACGACCGCGCCATGAATCGCCAAGCCCAGCCCCCAGCCCATCATTGGGAAGAAGGCCCAAGGCTTGCCGTTGGCCAACGAAATCGTCATGAGCAAAGCGTTGACGCAGAGAAACACGGCGGCATGAATAAACCAGCCGAGTTTTGCGCCAGCACGGCGGCGAGCGAGGCGCTCGATGTCTGCGTGCGAGAGGGTATCGCTGGGCGGTGCAGCGTTGAAAGTGAGGTTCATGGTGAATTTTTCCTTGAATAGGAGGCCTTAACCCCAGAGAAGTTGGCCTAAGAAGCGCCCCGGTAGCAGGGTGAACACACCCGCACCGAGGCATGCACCGAAATACAGGCCGAGCATGGCGTTGCGGTGGCGACGGATATTGCCTTTGGCGAGATGCCAAAAAGCGCCAAAGAGGCCAACAAGGGTGGCGGGGATGAACAGATGAATCCAAGAAAAGCGCCACCACATCGGAAAGTGTGAATGAATGAAGATGGCCGAAATGGCTGTGATGAGCATCATCGTGACCCAAGCATAGCCAAAGGCGCGGTGCAGCTTGGGGCGCTGCTTGCCAGACAGCCGTGCCCAGAGGGCAAAGGGCCCGAGCGCGGCGGCTGAGAGCGCGGCAGCCAGATGAATGATGACTTGTGGGGAGAGGCTGGAGAGGGGTTGCATGTTGCTAATGTGCCTACGCGGTGCTTCAATGACCAGCCGTTTGCGATGAAATGCTGATTTTGGGGAGCCAAATGCGGCTGGAGAGCTTGCTTGGAATGCAGCATGTGAGGATTTACTGCTCAGACACATGCGCAGAGGCTTGGCTGCCTACAATCTGAGCTATGAAGAAATCTTTATGGATAGCAGGCTGCGTGGTATTGGCGGCAGCAGGCGGTGGCGCTTGGTGGTGGCAAAGCCAAGACAAAAGCGGTGATGTGCAATACCGCAGCGCAAAAATTGAGCGCGGCAATCTGGCTGCCAGTGTCTCGGCCAGTGGTGCCGTGAACCCTGTTACGCAGGTGAGTGTGGGCACGCAGGTGAGCGGGCAGATCAAAGAGCTGTATGTGGATTTCAATTCGGAGGTGAAAGCGGGGCAACTGATTGCGCAGATTGATCCTGAGACGTTTGAATTTCGCGTGAGGCAGGCGATGGCGGATGTGGATGCGGCGCGGGCTCAGGTGCTCACCGCGCAGGCGAATGTGTTGGCCTCGAACGCGGCCATTTCGCGGGCGCAGGTCGATGTGCAAGAAGCGCAGCGTGATTTTGAACGCAAGAAAGATTTGGCAGAGAAGCAATTTATCGCGCAAAGTGAAGCGGATAAAGCCCGTGCATTGGTCAATACATCGGGCGAGAGCTTGAAAGCGGCTCAGGCGCAATTGGCGGTGACGAATGCGCAGGTGAAATCGGCGCAGGCCAATGTGGCGCAGCGCGATGCAGCATTGGCGCAAGCACGCATTGATTTGCAGCGCACCAAGATCACCTCGCCTGTCAATGGCATCGTGATCAAGCGTGCGATTGAAAAAGGGCAGACGGTGGCAGCAAGCTTGCAATCGCCTGAGCTGTTTGTGATTGCGCAGAATTTGTCGGATATGCAGGTCGATGCGAGCATTGATGAGGCGGATGTGAGTCGCATCCGCAGTGGGCAGCGCGCGACGTTTACCGTGGATGCCTTCCCCGGCCAGACCTTTGAAGGCGAAGTGCGCCAAGTGCGCAAAGCAGCGCAAAACGTAGCCAATGTGGTGACCTATGTAGCGGTGGTGGGCTTCACGAACACGGCGGGTCGCTTGCTGCCGGGCATGACGGCGAATGTGCGCGTCGTCACCGAGAGCCGTGAGAATGTATTGAAGATTCCGAATTCTGCACTGCGTGTCAGAATTGCTGGGGTCGAGCCCGCAGCGCAAGGCGCATCTTCTCCCACTGCACCTGCTTCCTCGCCCACAACGACGGGCCGCTCAAGCTTTGGCTTTTTCGGCGAAGCCGTGGCGCAGCCAGCGGGTGGCGGTGGAGGAGGAGGTGGGCAAGGCGGTGGCGCAGCGCTGCGTGAGCGCCTGATCAATGAATTACAGCTCAGCAACGAGCAGCAAACCAAGCTCGATGCAATCAGCGCAGAGATGCGCCCGAGCTTCATGGCGCTGCGCGAGATGGATGAGTCGCAACGCTCAGCTGCGTTTGAAAAACTCAGCGCTGAGCGCCGCAGCAAAATCTCCGCCCTGCTCAACCCTGAGCAGCGTAAAAAATACCAAGAGATGATTGCCAATGCGCCGCCGCCCGGCAGCAGGCCGCCAAGTGCCCCGCTTGGTGGCACACCAAATGCTCCTCTTTCAATAGCACCCCGCACAGCAAACACGCCGGCGAGCAGCCCAAAAGACTCTAAAAATCCGTCTTCAGCAGGCGCTGTGGGCACAGCCCCATTCGCAGCCACACCCACTCCTGCACCGCCTTCTGCTCCTGCTGCGGGCGGCGCGACCGGTGGCGGTGGGCCATTGGGCGAATTGCGAAATCGCTTGGTCAGTGAGTTGCAGCTCAGCGCCGATCAGCAGCAAAAGCTCGATGCCTTGCTCGCCGAGACGCGCCCCAAATTCGCCGCCATGCGCGATGCCACGCCAGAAGATCGCCCGAAGCTGCGCGAGCGCATTATGGGCGAGGTGCGCTTGAAGATCAACGATCTGCTCACACCAGAGCAGAAAACCAAATACGCCGCGCTGCAAGCGGAAATGGGCAGCCGAACCGCATCGCGTGGGCGGATTTATCTTTTGAATGAGCAAGGCAAGCCCGTGGCCTACAACGTGCGCTTGGGCATCACGGATGGCACATCAACCGAGCTGATGATCGCGCCCAATTCGCCGAATGCTGAGATTTTCAAAGAAGGCACTGCGGTGATTACCGGCGTGATCGGTGTCGGTGCCACGCCCGCAGCAGGCACACGTCCTTCCGGCCCGCGCATGCCGTTTTAGGGCTAAAAAGATGAACACGGAAGTCACGAAAGTGGCACGGGATACACAGAAGAATTCAAGAGGGGTTTTCTGTGCTTTCCATGAAACCTCCGTGCCTTACGTGTTCTTCAGTCGATATTCAGCAATACATTTAAAAAGAAGCCCATGTCCCTGATCGAAGCGCGAGAGCTCGTCAAAGCCTATGCCATGGGCGACCAAACCGTGCATGCCTTGCGCGGCGTGTCGCTCGATATTGCCGAGGGCGAGTTCGTCGCTATCATGGGCGCATCAGGCTCGGGCAAATCCACCTTGATGAATATCATGGGCTGCCTCGATTTGCCCACCAGCGGCATCTACCGTCTGGCCGGTGAGAGCGTCGAAGGCATGCAAGGCGATCAGCTTGCCTCCATCCGCAATCGCCGCATTGGCTTCGTCTTTCAGCAATTCAATTTGTTGCCGCGCACGAGTGCTTTGGAAAATGTTGAGCTGCCCATGGTGTATGCGGGGCTCAAGAGCAACGAGAGAAAAATCAAAGCCAAAGCAGCACTGCATCGCGTCGGCTTAGGCGAGCGCATGGATCACACCCCAGCCGAGCTCTCCGGCGGCCAGCAGCAGCGCGTCGCGATTGCACGCGCTTTGGTCAACAACCCCCAGCTCATCTTGGCCGACGAACCCACGGGTGCGCTGGACAGCCAAACCAGCGAAGACATCATGAAGCTGCTGACTGAGCTGAATGCTCAAGGCATGACCGTGGTGCTGGTGACGCATGAGCATGATGTGGCCGCTTGGGCGAGAAGAAGGATTGTGTTTCGGGACGGGCAGATGGTGGAGGATGTGGTGCAATGAAAGACATCCAACATTACCTCAGAGATGGCACGCTGCGCCTGCCCAGCTTGCCGCCGCTGTCGCTTTACATCCATCTGCCTTGGTGCTTGAAAAAATGTCCGTATTGCGATTTCAATTCGCATGAAGTGAGCGGCAGTGCTGGTTTGCAGCAAGATGTGGAGCAGCGCTATCTGCAAGCGCTGATTGCAGATTTAGAGATGAGCCTGCCCTTGATTTGGGGGCGCACTGTTCACAGCATTTTCATTGGCGGTGGCACGCCGAGTTTGTTTTCTCCAGCGAGCATTGATGAATTGCTGGCTGCCGTACGTGCACGTTTGAGATTGGAAGCTGGCTGCGAGATCACGCTGGAAGCCAACCCTGGCACTTTTGAAAAGGATCGCTTTAAAGCATTTCGTCACGCCGGCGTGACACGTCTTTCGATTGGCGTGCAAAGCTTCAATGATGCGCATCTCAAAGTGCTTGGACGTGTGCATAATTCAGCCCAGGCTCGAGCAGCTATTGAGGAGGCTGCTATGAATTTTGAATCATTCAACATCGATGTGATGTATGCGCTGCCTGGCCAGAGCCTCCAGCAATGCGAGCAAGATATTCAAACCGCACTCAGTTTTAAGCCGCCGCACATCAGCATCTATCACCTCACCATTGAGCCCAATACATATTTCGCTAAATTCACGCCGAAGAATTTGCCTGTGGATGATGACGCGTATGACATGCTTGATCGCATCACCGAGCTCACTGCTGCGCAAGGCTTGGAGCGCTACGAAATCAGCGCGTTTGCGTTGCCCCACAAGCGCAGCATTCACAACACTAACTACTGGCAATTTGGCGATTATTTGGGCATCGGCGCAGGCGCGCACGGCAAGCTCAGCTTTGCCCATCGCGTGATGCGGCAGACCAAAGCCCGCGAGCCCAAGCTGTATATGGATAAAGCGCTTTCAAGCAATCCGTGGGAATGCATGGTGCAAGAGACGGAAGTGTCCCGCGCAGATTTGCCTTTCGAGTTCATGCTGAACGGCCTGCGCTTAACGGGTGGCTTCGCGTTGGCAGATTTTTATGATCGCACCGGCCTGTCCATCACAGCCATTCAAAAACAACTTGATGAGGCCGAAACCAAGGGTCTGATCACGCGAGATTTCACACACGTGCGCCCCACAGCCCGTGGCCTAGATTTTTTGAGCGATTTGCAAGCGCTGTTTCTCGCATAGATTAAAATACATTGCTTCGGAGGTTTGGGTGAGTGGTTTAAACCAGCAGTCTTGAAAACTGCCGGGGATGTGAGTCCCCCGTGAGTTCGAATCTCACAGCCTCCGCCAGGATAACGTCTTAGGCTCTTTGAAAAGCTCCTTGAAGGAGCTTTTTTATGGCTTGTATCGAGTTCGTATGGCCATCAAATCCACCATTTACAAAGCCAATATCCAAATTGCGGATATTGACCATGGCTACTACGCCGATCACGCGCTCACCTTGGCGCGCCACCCGAGCGAGACGGATGAGCGCATGATGATTCGGTTGGTGGCGTTTGCGCTGCAAGCCTATAAGTTGCAAAGCATTTGCAATGGCGATGGCACACTGGCTTTTGGCGCAGGGATGAGCGATCCAGATGAAGCAGATGTGCTTTTGAAAGATTTCACAGGGGCGATTCGGCTTTGGGTGGAAGTGGGCCAGCCGGAAGACAAGCCGATCATCAAGGCTTGCGGTAAATCAGACGAAGTGCACGTGTATGCGTTTAACCATGCCACGCCGATATGGTGGAAGGGCATTCAAAACAAGCTCACGCGGCCTCGCAATTTGAGTGTTTACCAAGTGCCCTCCGATGCGGCCAAGGCACTGGAAGCGCTGGCTGAGCGCAGCATGAATGTGCAGGCGACGATTCAAGAAGGTGTGCTCTCGTTAAGCAGCGAGAAGGGCGCTGTGGATGTAGAGCCAGTGAAGCTTTTATAGCTGGAACACGGCACGAATCTCGCCCGTTTGCACACCACGCGCATTGAGCAAAGGCGCAGGTGCCCAAGCTTTTAAAGCTTCGCGCTGCGCTGCATCCAGCCAGCCCAATTGATCCATCGCCACCACGGCTGCTGCATACAGCGCTGGCATATTCCCGCTGATCACTTTGATGGCAATCGCCTCACGCCTTGAGATGCTGGCAATCACTTGCACGCCATCTGCGCCGATTTTTGTGATCCAATCGCCGCGTCCTGCTTGCGTGAAGGCCAGATCGTTACGTGCTGTGCCGGAGACCATTTCGGGATGTGCAATGAAGGCATCTCTGAGCGGTTCAAACGCCTCGCCTAATTCGCTATCCGCTGCACCGCTGGCAAGCCGCGCAAATGCATAGGCTAAGTTGTGCAGCGGCATGGCGTAGTTGGGCGCGGAGCAGCCATCGGTGCCAGCAATCAGCTGTGATGCATCGGCACGGGTGGCTTGCATCACGCTTTGATAAATGGCTTGTTGCAAAGGGTGTGCAGGCGAGAGGTGATCCGCCAGCGGCAGGCCATGCTGCACGCAATAGCCGAGAAAGCCGGCATGCTTACCACTGCAATTGTTGTGACGCTCGTCAAATTGCAAGTCTTTTGGCGCAGTCAATCCGCCATAAGAAAAACGCAATGGTATGTGGCAGCCGCATTGCAGGGCTTGATAGGGCTGGCCGACTTTGCGCAGCATCTCATCGACCTGCGCGACATGCATGTCTTCCCCATTGTGGCTCGCGCAGAGCAGGGCGGTTTGCTTTGGATCGAAGCCGAAATGCGCTAGGCCGCCGCCTTGCACGAATGGCAAAGCTTGGAAGGGCTTGAGCGTGGAGCGCGTAAAACTCAGCGCTTGCGCATCGCCAGCGCTGCGCAAAAGCTTGCCTGCAGAGTTAACAACAGCAATCGCGCCAGGATGCACGATCTCCGGCAGGCTGCCACGCATGTGTTCGATCAATGGTATGAATTTCATAGCACTCCATGCAGGTTTTATGCCGGCAACATGCCTTTTTTCACAATATATTCAACCACAGTACTCACACCGCTGAGTGTTTTAAGATTGGTCATCACATACGGGCGGTTGGCCGACGGCCGCATGCGTTGGGTGTCTGCTTCCATCACGGCAAGATCAGCACCCACATGCGGCGCGAGATCGGTTTTGTTGATCACAAACAGGTCGCTCTTGGTGATGCCCGGCCCGCCTTTGCGCGGGATCTTCTCGCCAGCCGCCACGTCGATCACATAAATCGTGAGATCGCTGAGCTCAGGGCTGAAGGTGGCGGCTAAGTTATCCCCGCCGCTTTCAACGAACACGATATCCGCATTGGGGAACTGCTCCAGCATGCGGTCGATGGCTTCTAAATTGATCGATGCGTCTTCGCGAATGGCGGTGTGCGGGCAGCCACCCGTCTCCACACCCATGATGCGCTCGGCAGGTAGTGCGCCGCTCACGGTGAGAATGCGCTGATCTTCTTTGGTGTAAATGTCATTGGTGATCGCCACGAGATCGTATTTATCACGCATGGCTTTACAGAGCATTTCTAGCAGAGTCGTCTTGCCAGATCCCACCGGGCCGCCGATACCGACGCGCAGGGGCGGGAGATGTTTGGTGCGGTTTTTGATGTGGTGGAGAGTGGACATTGCGTTCCTAAGATCTGAAAAGTCGAGAGTATTGTGTCTCATGCTGTGCCGACAAAATCGCCAGCATGGGCGCGAAGGCTTGGCGTTCACTGTCTGGCAGCGACAAAGCCGTCTCCACAGCAGCAGGAATTTCAGAGGCGAGGTGCTGCAAGATGCGCTGACCTGCGGTTTGCCCGAGCGGCACGGCTTTGATAGCGGCTTGCACCATGTTTTCTGCCCAGCCGAAGGTGAAGGCTAGGGCAATGTCGCGGGGGCTTGCCTGTGTTCTCGTGGCAGCGAGTGCGAAGGAGATTGGGTAGCTGGGCACTTGATGCCCAAGCCACTGTGCTGCATCAAGCTCGGGCGATTGCACCTTGAGCCATTCAATCAGCGAGCGGCCCATTTGCTCGGTTTGCAATCTGAATTCATGCGTCTCGCGGGTTTGCAGCACCCAGGCATTCAGCTCCTGCACACGCTGCGCATCACCTCGCCGAATGGCCGCAACGGCTTTGCACAGCGCTGCCAAATCGCCACGTGCCAAGCTGATATGTAATTGATCTTGTAGCCAATCTGCTATCGAATCAGTAGCTATTCTTCCAGATTCTATGCCGGCTTCTAGCCCTTCTGAGTATGAAAACCCGCCGATAGGCAAGGCGGGTGAGGCCAGCCAGATCAGTTGTAGCAGGCTGCTGGCTGGTAACGCTTGTGGCGCTGAATCGAAGATGCGGCGCATGAGATCAGCGGCAAAAATCAGTGATCATGATTGCAATGCGGCCCATGCACATGCACATGCGCATGCGCAGCTGCGGCAATTGGAATTGCGCTAAGCTTGGTTTTCGCAGGAGCATGCGTGTGCCCATGTTCGGGTTCGTGATCATGCGAGTGGTCATGCCCATGCCCATGCCCATGCCCGGCATGGGAGCCGTGTGACGCATACGCACCGTTCTCAGGCTCAAAGGACTCATTAACTTCGTTGACGATCAAATGCATCGCACGCAGCATCTCAGCCAGCACATGATCAGGTTCAATCTTCAAGTGATCGGGCTTGAGCTCAATCGGCACATGGCGGTTGCCCAAGTGGTAAGCCGCTCGGATCAAATCATAGGGTGAACCGTGTGCCGTGCAATGCGTGATGCGCAAGACAGACTGAGGCGCAGCGATCACGCGAATCAGAGAGCCATCCTCGGCCACCAGCACATCCCCGCCGCGCACCACCGTGCCGCGTGGCAGAAATACGCCAAGCGATCTGCCCGATGAATCCGTGCCATCAAAGCGGCTTTTTTGCCGCACATCCCAATCGAGTTCGATTGTGGCGGCGCGCTTGAGCAACACGGGTGCAAGCCCTGCGCCTTGGGAGATGAGTTTGGAGATTTGGATCATACGAGGTGAACTTCTAGATGTGAAAAATGTTGATCCAGCGTGAGTACGGGAGTCGAATGCCGCTGTGCAATCGTTGCAATCAATGCATCGCTCATTGGAACTGTGATGCCTTTGCTGCGCAGATTTTGAAGCATCTCACCTGCTTGAATCCAGTCTTCCTCTTCTGTGGGTAAGTTAGTCACGACTTCAAAAATCAGCCGCAATTGCTCTTTTTCTTTATTGCCTTTTGCGCCTTGCAGCAGCTCCGTTTTCACTGGGCCACACAGGCGAGCCTGATGGAGTTCGAGTGCGACCTGCACCGAATCGGCGACGGAGCCTGCATGGCCACGCAAAAACTCTATCCATGCACTGGTATCAATCAAAATACCCTTGGCTGCTGGCTTGCCCTTCATTTGCTGGCAGGCCGCGTGTCAAGTGCGCGCAGCTTTCGCCAGTTGTCGGTGATTTGCACTTTGCCACGCAAGGCAATCACTTTTTTGAGCTTTTGCTCTTGCAAATAGCTTTGCAGCGCATCGCGCACGGCGTCTAGCGGATTGCTCCGACCCGTGGCGTGCATCACAGCTTGCATCACTTGATCATCAATTGAAAGCGTGGTTCGCATCAAAATTCTCCTAGAGATGCATCTATTTTAGCAAAATGAGATGCTAGGAGTGATGATGAACACATCGTCAAAACAAGAAATACCTCTGCGTCATCGGCAGGCTCACGGCGGGCTCGCAGGTGAGCAGCAGGCCGTCGGCGCGGACTTGGTAGGTTTGCGCATCGATCTCCATTTTGGGGAGGTAATCGTTGTGCACCATGTTACGTTTGCTGATGTTGCGGTTGTTTTTGACGATGCTGATGGTTTTTTGCAGGCCGTAGCGCTCGTGCACGCCTGCGGCAAAGCCTGCTTGTGAGATGAAGGTCAAGCTGCTCTTGTGCAGGCTGCGGCCAAAGCTGCCAAACATCGGGCGGTAATGCACGGGCTGGGGCGTGGGGATGCTGGCATTCGGGTCGCCCATGGCGGCCATGGCGATGCTGCCACCTTTGAGAATGAGCGAAGGCTTCACGCCAAAGAAGGCGGGCTTCCAGATCACGATATCTGCCCATTTGCCTACTTCTAGGCTGCCCACTTCATGGCTGATGCCGTGCGAGATGGCGGGGTTGATGCCCAGTTTGGCGATGTAGCGTTTGGCGCGTGCGTTGTCGTTGCGGTCTGTATCACCGGGAAGTTTGCCGCGTTGCACTTTCATTTTGTGAGCGGTTTGCCAGCAGCGCGTGATGACTTCGCCGACACGGCCCATGGCTTGGCTGTCTGATGAAAACATGCTGATCGCGCCCAAGTCATGCAAGATGTCTTCTGCGGCAATGGTTTCTTTGCGGATGCGGCTTTCGGCAAAAGCTAAATCTTCGGCGATGCTTGCATCTAAATGGTGGCAGACCATGAGCATGTCCACATGCTCATCGAGCGTGTTGACGGTGTAGGGCATGGTCGGGTTGGTGGAGCTGGGCAGGAAATTGGCTTCGCCCACCAATCGCATGATGTCGGGTGCATGGCCACCGCCTGCGCCTTCGACGTGGAATGCGCAGAGTGTGCGGCCTTTGGTGGCGGCCAGCGTGTCTTCTACAAAGCCCGATTCATTGAGCGTGTCGCTGTGAAGGGAGACTTGGGTGTCAGTTAAATCTGCCACATCGAGGCAATTGCTGATGGCTGCGGGGGTGGAGCCCCAATCTTCGTGCAGCTTCAGGCCCATTGCCCCGGCATGGATTTGATCAAGCAGCGCTGCGGGTAAAGCGGCATTGCCTTTGCCTAAGAAACCGAGGTTCATCGGAAAGGCATCAGCGGCTTGCAGCATGCGCTCGATATGCCAAGCGCCGGGTGTGCAAGTGGTGGCCAGTGTGCCGGTGGCCGGACCGGTGCCGCCGCCAAACATGGTGGTAACACCGCTGGCCAGCGCCTCTTCGATTTGCTGCGGGCAGATGAAGTGAATGTGCGTGTCAATGCCGCCGGGTGTGACGATCATGCCTTCGCAGGCAATCACTTCGGTGCCGGGGCCTATTGTGATGGTGACGCCGGGTTGCGTGTCGGGATTGCCGCCTTTGCCAATCGCAACGATGCGGCCATCTTTCAAGCCGATGTCAGCCTTCACAATACCCCAGTGATCAACGATGAGCGCGTTGGTGAGAATCGTGTCCACTGCACCTTCGGCTCGCGTGCGTTGGCTTTGCGCCATGCCATCGCGAATCGTTTTGCCGCCGCCGAATTTCACCTCTTCGCCATAGCCGCCCGCTAGCAAAGTGAAATCTTTTTCGACTTCAATGATGAGCTCGGTATCGGCCAAACGCACGCGGTCGCCCACCGTGGGGCCAAAAATTTCTGCATAGGCTCTGCGTTCAATCGTTGCCATCACAAGGCTCCTTGCACTTGGGCATTGAAGCCATAAACTTTGCGATCACCTGCGTAATCCACCAGCTCCACCGTGCGCTGCTGCCCCGGCTCAAAGCGCACGGCTAAGCCCGATGCAATATTGAGCCGCATGCCACGCGCGGCAGCGCGGTCAAAGCTCAGCGCGGTATTCGTCTCAGCAAAGTGGTAGTGCGAGCCGACTTGAATGGGCCTGTCTCCCGCGTTTTTCACCACCAGCGTGATCGCACGGCGGCCAACGTTGAGCGCATGCTGGCCTTCATCAATGAACATTTCACCGGGTGTCATAGCGTGGCTCACTTCTTAGACAGCCACACAGCCACGGCAATCAACACGCCAAGCGCCGTTAGGCCAGCCACATCGCTTGTATGCCAGTGCGAGCCAGAAAAACCATGCCCTTCATGGCTAAAAGCATGGGTAGCCGGCATAAATAATGCGCAGAGTGCTATGAATTTAGTAGTGTTTAATTTCATGTGAACGCCAGATAAGAATGATTGAATCAGTGTCATTGAATGGGTTGGTGCACCGTGACGAGCTTCGTGCCATCGGGAAAAGTTGCTTCGATTTGGATGTCGGGAATCATCTCGGCAATGCCTTCCATCACATCGGCCTTGCTCAAAATGCTGCGGCCTTCGCTCATCAGCTGTGCCACGCTTTTCCCATCACGCGCGCCCTCCATCACGGCGGCGCTAATGAAGGCGATGGCTTCGGGATAATTGAGTTTCAGGCCTCGGGCTTTGCGCCGTTCGGCCAGTAGGGCGGCTGTGAAGAGCAGCAGCTTGTCTTTTTCGCGGGGAGTCAGTTCCATGTATTGATTATGTGACAAACGCCATGCCGTGCAAGTCCAACACTGCAAGTGTGCATGCGCCAAATGGCGTAGTTTGCGCAGCAGAGCACATGGATGCGGGCACAATGAGCGGATGATGCCCGCCCCCTCTCCTGTGCCTGAGCCTGAAGCGGTCAAGACCCAAGCGGTACAAAAAGTCATCAAAATTCGGCGTGATTACAACTCGTGGGTGGCGCGCGAGAGCATGGAAGATTACGCGCTGCGCTTCACGCCACGGCGTTTTCGGCTGTGGTCTGAAATGAAGGTCGCCAACACGGCGTTCGGGGCAGCTTCGTTTTTGATCTTAGAAGCCGTGGGGGCGACTTTGCTGGTGCAATACGGGTTTGTCAACGCGCTTTGGGCGATATTGGCGACGGGCCTGATCATTTTTCTCGCGGGCTTGCCCATCTCCGTGTATGCCGCGCGTTACGGCGTTGACATGGATTTGCTGACCCGTGGCGCGGGTTTTGGCTACATTGGCTCGACGATTACTTCATTGATCTATGCCACCTTCACCTTCATTTTCTTTGCGCTTGAGGCGGCTGTCATGGCGTATGCCTTGGAGCTGGCTTTTGGTATTCCTCCGGCTTGGGGCTATCTCATCTGCGCTTTGCTGGTGATTCCCTTGGTGCTCTACGGCATCACCACCATCAGCCGTTTGCAGGTGTGGACGCAGCCTTTGTGGATTGTGTTGCTGATCTTGCCTTTCGTTTTTGTTTTTCAGGCACACCCTGGTATTTTGGCGGAACTGGCGACTTATGCGGGCCAAGAAGGGCAGGGTGCGCACTTCAATCTGCAACTCTTTGGCGCAGGCATGACGGTGGGCGTGGCCTTGATCACGCAGATGGGTGAGCAGGTGGACTATCTGCGCTTCATGCCCGAACAAACGCCAGCCAATCGAAAAAAATGGTGGTGGGCCACACTGATCGGCGGGCCGGGTTGGGTTGTTTTGGGTGTGCTCAAGATGCTTGGGGGCTGCCTGTTGGCGTATCTGGCCATCAGCTTGGCCGTGCCGGTGGATCGCGCGGTCGATCCGAATCAAATGTACTTGGCCGCTTACAACGCTGGCTTTGCCAACTACGGCTGGGCAGTGGCCATTACCATGGTGTTTGTGGTGATTTCGCAGCTCAAAATCAATGTCACCAATGCCTACGCTGGCTCGCTGGCTTGGAGCAATTTTTTCTCGCGTTTGACGCACAGCCACCCAGGCCGTGTGGTCTGGGTGGTGTTCAACATCATGATTGCTTTGGTGCTGATGGAGCTCAATGTCTTCAAAGCGATGGGTGAGGTGCTGGGCCTGTATTCCAACGTGGCGATTGCGTGGATGATGGCGGTGGTGGCAGATCTGGTGATCAACAAACCGCTGGGTCTATCGCCCAAAGGCATTGAGTTCAAGCGCGCTCATCTCTATGACATCAACCCTGTGGGGGTGGGTGCGATGGGCATGGCCTCTGCGCTCTCAGTGATGGCGTATTTGGGGGCATTTGGCCCGATGGCGCAGGCGTTTTCCGCCCTGATTGCGCTGGTGACGGCCTTGGTGTGTTCGCCCTTGATCGCTTGGATCACCAAAGGCCGTTATTACATCGCCAGACAAAGTGATTGGAAAGACGAGCCCTCAGATGCCTCCGGCTCCTACCTTGGCTCGCGGCTGCAAGCCTCGCGCGAGCGCATCTGCGTGATTTGCGAGCGCGCCTATGAGGGTGAAGACATGGCCCAATGCCCTGCTTACCAAGGGCCGATTTGTAGCCTGTGCTGCACCTTGGATGCGCGCTGCGATGATTTGTGCAAGCCGCAGGCCAAGCTCTCCAGCCAATGGGCAGCGGTGCTGCAACGCATCTTGCCTGAGCGCATGTGGCCTTCCATCCACACGGGTCTGGGCCACTATCTTTTGCTGATGGCGATTGTTGCGCCCTTGCTCGCCTTGTTTTTTGGGCTGCTGTATCGCCAGCAGTTTCTCCTGTTTGCGCAAGGGGCTGACAATTTTGCAGCGGAGTTGCAAGCAGGTTATTTGAAGGCTTTTCTGGCCTTGCTGCTGATTGCGGGGATTGTTTGCTGGTGGCTGGTGCTGGCTCACAAGAGCCGCCAAGTGGCGCAAGAAGAATCGAACCGGCAAACCGAGGCGCTGATGCGCGAGATTGAATCGCACAAAATCACCGATCAGCAATTACAAGAAGCTAAAGAGCTGGCAGACAGCGCTAATCAGGCCAAGAGCCGCTACATCAGCGCTATCAGCCATGAGCTGCGCACACCGCTCAACTCGATTTTGGGCTATGCGCAGTTGCTCGATGAAGACCCGGCCATGCCTGCGCAGACACGGCAGGCCGTCACGGTGATCAAACGGGGCGGTGATCATTTGCTTTCGCTGATTGAGGGCACGCTTGATCTGGCGCAGATTGAAGGCGGCAAGCTCAAACTCGATGCCAAGCCGGTGCGATGGATCGACACCTTGGAGGAAATCCGCAACCTCTTTGAACTCCAGGCCGCAGAAAAAGGCTTGCGATTTGATTTTGACTCGTCTGCGCAATTGCCCTTGGTGGTGCGCGCGGATCTCAAACGCTTGCGCCAAGTGCTGATCAATTTGCTGGGTAATGCAGTGAAATTTACCGCTTCTGGCTCAGTCACTTTTCGTGTGCGCTATGCCCGGGAGATGGCCAGCTTTGAGATCATGGATACCGGCCCCGGTATGACGGAGGAGGTGGCGGCTCGGGTGTTTGAGCCTTTTGAACGCGGGGGCGGCAGCGCAGGCACCAGCGGCGCTGGCTTGGGGCTGACCATCGCCCGCATGCTGGTGGATTTGATGGGTGGCGAGCTCAGCGTGAGCACGCAGCTGGGCCAAGGCTCGAATTTCAAAGCCCGCGTGTTTTTGCCCGAGGTGCGCGAAGGCTCTGGCCATGGCATAGCCGCCCCACGCGCGCGCCGCACCGGCTACCAAGGAGAGCGTATTCACATCCTCACGGTAGACAACGAAGAAGCGGATCGTGATGTGCTAATTCAACGCTTGGGTGCACTCGGTTTTGAGATGAGCCAAGCCGCCTCGGGCGAGCATTGCTTGCAGCTGCTGGCGGGCGGTTTGCAGCCGCATATCATCTTCATGGATTTGGCCATGCCGGGGCTGGATGGCTGGCAAACCATTGCTGCGCTGCGCGCTGCGGGTTATGTAAAGCCGCACATCGCCGTCGTCTCCGCCAATGCGTTTGATAAAACACTGGATAACTCGGTGGGCATCACACCAGCAGACTTTTTTGTCAAACCCTTCGCGCTCGATGAATTGCTCGATTGGATCGGGCAGCGCCTAGGCTTGCTATGGATTCATGAGCACTCCGCGCAGAATATACGCCGGCTAGATGCCCAAAACGCTTCAAATTTACCTGAAAAAATGATCTTTCCTGAGCCTGCCGTGCTACAAGCCATGCTGGGCGATGCGCGCTTGGGCTACTATCGCGGCATCAGCAGCGCACTTGAAAAGCTACCCAGCTCAGAGCATGCTGCCTTTGTGGCGCGCATCCAAACTTGGCTCAAAGCCTACCAGTTTGATGCGATTGCACACTGCCTCCAAATCGCCCTTGATGAACACGCCTGACTTTTCTGACCCTGCTGCAGAGCAACCCGTCGTCTTGATTGTGGACGACGTGCCCGACAACGTCGCCTTGCTGCACGATGCCATGGAGCAAGCCGGCTACACCGTGCTCGTGGCGCTTGATGGTGCAAGCGCCTTGCAGCGCGCCGCGCAAGCCTTGCCCGATGCCATTTTGCTCGATGCCCGCATGCCCGGCATGGATGGCTTTGAAGTGGCGCGCCGCTTAAAAGCCGATCCTGAAACCTCCCACATTCCGATTTTGTTCATGACCGGGCTGACCGAGACTGAGCACATCGAAGCAGCCCTTGCCGCAGGCGGCGTGGATTACGTCACCAAACCCGTCAAGCCACGCGAGGTGATCGCCCGCATGCGCGTGCACCTGAACGCCGCCCGCGCCCAGCGCCAAGCGCGCAATGCGCTCGATGCTTTTGGCTATGCGAGCATCACTGTGCGTGTGCTTGATGGCAAGCTCATGTGGCAAACGCCGCTGGCGCGCGAGCTGCTCATGCGCTACTTTGGCACCAGCGCGCCGGCCATGCCCGAGAAGGTGCTGCAATGGATTCGCCAATCGGTGCAGCGCTTGAATGATGCCGGCAACGCACCCTTCGAGCCATCTCGCTTGGTGATCGACAATGCCGACCGGCGCCTGAGCTTCAGGCTGCATCAGCAAACTGGCGATGGTGATACAGGCGGCGACGCTGGCGGCGATTGGCTCATCGTCATGCGCGAGAGCAACGATGCCACCATTCAGACAAGCATGAGCAGCCAATTCAACCTCACCGCCCGCGAAGCAGAAGTGCTCTACTGGGTCGTCAAAGGCAAAATCAACCGCGACATCGGCGACATCCTAGGCACCAGCCCCGCCACCGTGAAAAAGCATTTGGAGCGTATTCACGCCAAGATGGGCGTCGAGACGCGTACTGCGGCAGCGGCGATGGCGCTCAACCGCATCAAACAGTTGCATCCGCAGTTTGAGGGATGAATTGAAGGTGTTTTTGCCTGATTATCCAGATGCCTCAGATAACCAATCCGTTCACCCTGAGCTTGTCGAAGGGCTGGCGAGGGCTTCGACAGGCTCAGCCCGAACGGAGAGAAATCTTGCTCTGAGGCAAATGGCTAATCAGGTGTTTTCGGGGTGTAGCCGGCATATATATTGCGCAGAGTGCTATTGAATTCATAGTGATCAGATAGTATTTGTGCCAATATGAATGGCACAAATAAATGGGTTGTTGCATTATTCACGCCAAATTAGTGGCATAAAAAGCGATATTCACGCCATAATATGGCACAAATAGCACTGTTCACGCCATATGTCTCTGCTCAAAATAACCTCCACTCTAGATCAAATTCAGTTGATCGCACAGCTGATTGCAACCCACGAGGAGGGGGTGGGTATCAGCGAGATGGAGCGCGGGCTTGCCAGCAAAGGCATCGCCATGCCGCGCCGCACTTTGCAGCGCCGGATTGATCGTTTGCTTGAGGAAGGTGCTATTGAGCACAATGGCGGAAGTCGCTCTGTCGTCTATCGCAGCGTGCAACAAAAATCAGTCAACACAGCGCCGCTAGAAGACGAACGAGAAAGCATCATCCCGCTCACGGCGGCCAGCTTAGAAGTGCGCGCCTATGTGCGCCAGCCCCTCGCGCTGCGCAAACCTGTGGGCTACGCCCGCGCATTTTTAGAGCGCTACCAACCCAACATCGATAGCTATCTAGGCGCTGAGCAAATCCTCAAACTCACTGATCTAGGCCAGATGACCCAAGCGCGTCTGCCCGCTGGCACGTATGCGCGCGACGTGCTCGATCGCTTGTTGGTTGACCTGTCTTGGGCTTCCTCGCGGCTAGAAGGAAATACTTATACCCGGCTCGATACGCAGCGACTGATCGAATTGGGCCAAGCTGCGCAGGGCAAAGACGCGCAAGAAACGCAGATGATTCTGAACCACAAGGCCGCGATTGAGTTGCTGATAGAAAACATCGCCGAAGTGCAACTCGACAAATTCACCATTCTGAATTTGCATGCCATCCTGTCGGATAACCTGATGGCAGATCCTTTGGCCAGTGGCCGCTTGCGCCAGCGCGCAGTGCAGATCAGTGGCACGGTGTATGTGCCGCTCGCTGTGCCGCAGCAGCTTGCTGAATGCTTTGAATTGATTCTGCGCAAAGCCAGCGAGATCAACAATCCCTTCGAGCAAGCGTTTTTTTGCATGGTGCATTTACCCTATTTGCAGCCCTTTGAGGATGTCAATAAGCGCGTTTCTCGCTTGGCAGCCAATATACCGCTGCTGCGCAATCAATTGTGTCCGCTATCGTTCATGGATGTGCCGCAGCGAGCCTATATCGAAGCCACGCTGGGCGTGTATGAGATGAGGCGCGTTGATATGCTCAGAGACCTGTTCCTCTGGGCCTACGAGCGCTCCTGCCAGCGCTACCTTGTCATTCGCCAATCCATCGGTGAGCCAGATGCATTTCGCCTCAAGTATCGCGATGCGATCCAGCAAGCCGTGCAAGACATCGTGCGCGGCAACAAGATCGGCACAACGAGTGAAATCATGCAACTAACAACCGACCACATACCCGCGCCGGACCTAGAGCCCTTGATCGAAGCCGTGACACAAGATTTAAATCACCTCTACGCTGGCAACTACGCGAGATACAGGCTGCGCTTGTCGGAGTTGAATGACTGGGCATTTAAGAGAGCGAAAATTTGAATGAAAAGTAGCCAATCGCCGGCATATTTATTGCGCGGAGTGCTATCAAAATCATACTACTGACTTGACTACATTCGAAATCCTGTGTCTAGCTTGCCTGCCAACGCGCGCAGCGTCTGAGCGCACAGGTCTTGCATGAGCTGCGAAAGGAATTGCCAAAACTCGGGTTTATCTGCGGTCTGTAGCACGATCTGAGCGGGCAGGAAGCGGCGCATTTCTTGTCGGAAATCTGAAGCCAGCTCGGGTTGTGAGATCAACATTTGGCAGCGTTCTCGCAGCAGCGTGGCATAGCGCGCTGGCTCACAGCGGTGATCTTGCAGCTTGCGCGGAATCAAGCCCCATGCAGGTGTGATGGCTTCTTGATGCAACCACGCCATGTCCCATAAGTCGCGGTTCTTGATGCGATTCGGGCGCAAGGCAAAAGCCACCAGCTTGTCTGCAAAAATCTCCGCTCTGCTTTGCGCCTGCACGATCAGGCCGCTCGTGCCCATGTCCACGCCATAGGGATTGAGCAGCAGCATCGGGCGCGGCTCATAGCTGGGGATGGCGCAAACGTCGATATTGATGCGCTGCGCAGGCAAGTCGCTTCGGTCGGGACGGGTTTGCACCTTGAGCTTCCAAGTATCCACATTGCCAGTTTCTCGCACAGGCTCGCTCACCTCCACCTGCAAGCCATATTTGGCAGCCAAGCTTTTCACCAAGGTGCTGGAAACTTCTCGCAAGCTCTCGCGGCTGAAATCTGCCCCGCCAGTGAAATCCAAATCTTCGCTCAGGCGGTTCGACCCATAGCAGGCTCGCAAGCAAGTGCCGCCCATGAAGGTGAGGCCGGCCAGCAAACCAGCGCTGGAGAGTTCACGCAAAATGTCGCGCTGAAGCAGCTCTTTTTCCACCACCGGGCGCAGGGAGCGAAGGGCTTGCTGGTTTTGCAACGCCACATCCACCAATTGATCAAACAAGCTCATGGAGCGACTCCCTCTAAAGCACATACATCCACCAAATCTAAGCTGCGCCGCGTCGCGCGCATATCGCGCAGCGCCAGTGCCGGGCTGGCGCGCCAGAGCCGGCAAGCAGAGTCATACACAAGCTGATCCGCCACATCATGAGGTTGCCGACTGGTATGCACAAACTCAATCGTGCCCCAAGCGCCGCAAGGCACGATTGAGCTGCGCCCGCTGGACATGATGCTCACCCAATTCATCGGCACTTGCGAAATCAAGCCTTGTGCGCTCAGCGCCGTCTCAAAGCTGATGTAGTTAAAACCATTCGCACGCAGCACAGCAGCCACATGAAACAATAGCAAGCCGCTGCTCTCTGCCGCTCGGCCATACGCATAGACCCCCCGACAAACCCGCTGCAAACGCTCGCCCGCCTGCTGGCGATCTGTCGCTCGGCTCAGGAGCGTTTTGAATGCGCCATCCGATAAACTAGGCAGCAAGGCTCGCAAATCCTGCGTCGCAAACACGCCTCCATCCGCGCTCGCCAGTTGCGCAAGACCTTGGAAAAGAGTTTGAATTGGCTGCACAAAGCATCATTAAGTTTCATTTAGTGTAACTTAATGGAGTGTTTCTGACAAGCCTTCTACATCTCCAAACCAGCGCTTGCGATGGAACTGAACCGCATCAAGCAGTCGCATCCTGAGTTTAATGGCAGATTTTTTGATCGAAATCGGCCAGTAGCCGGCATAGATTGTGCGCGGAGTGCTAGTGAATTTATAGTGAATACCTAGCAGTCTGCCAAGACTGCCTTCGCGGCAGGTTACGCGAATGGCGTATGCGCACAGAGCAGCGACCCCTTCGGGGAAGCATCTGCAGTACTCGCGCCCAGGGCACGTCACCCAAACTCGCTTCGCTCAAACAAGGGTGACTCTTCGACCCTGATCGCTCCGTGCTTCGAGCTCGCAGCTCAATCGTGCGCATACGCCATTCGCGTAACCTGCCGCGAGAATCGAGTAGTTTCAGAATTCCAAGACTCCAATGAGACAGGCGGGCTAAAAGCCCGCCTGAATGCTCAGTTAGAACAGGCAGAGCTGCCGAGGATGAGACCGCCAATGCTGGCAAACGTCTTCAATTTTTCCAAATCGAAAGCGTTTGTACTGCCGCACAAAGACGGTCTTCGGGTTGCGACGGGTATACATGACCCAGCTCCCTTAAAGAGGGTTGGGAGTGCGATGTTTGACCGTGAATTTCCCAAAGGGTAAAATGCAGACGTTACGTTGCACACGGTGACAGAGGGCTCGCCCTCCAATTGCCTTGTCAATCTGGTGCTCTAACACCAGAGTAGCCTTCAACCATCATTGATGGTGTCGTATAGGTTGAGAAACCTGCCTTGGGCTTCGTAGTGTTTGTTCTGCCAAGAATTTGCACGCTACGAAGCCCTTCCTTTTTCCGCCCCGGTAGGGCAGGTGGAAAGCTACCGGGAGCGAATTACCTCCTAATCATTTATCTCCTCTTGTGTTGATGTAGGTTTTTTAAACTTCTTCCAGCGATTGATGTAAGTTGTCATCATTGCGCTCAGCATTTCCCAATCATCCCCGTCTAAATCATCGGGAACGATTACAACTGCGCTTGGCTTGCCCGGAATTGGAACCTCAAAACGTAAACGCCCATTGTTGTTAGGTGGCTCACCGTTACCCGTAAACTCATTGCCGACCTGGTTGCTGGTGTTTGATTGATTTCCGTTCTCATTCTTTGGTTTTACGGCAAGAGGCTCTTGCGACTCATTGAAAAGAGGCTCTACCATTTTGGAGCGAGTGCCTGAGATGCGAAATAGACCCGCAGATTCAGCAGAATCCAGCAGATTGCGAAGCGCTGGCGCAACTTGATTGGGTACAACTTTGTACGTATTGGTGAAAAGATTTTTCAGCCCAGCCTCTTGCGGTAAAGCCTGCCCTTTGAAGTCCTCGTAAACGCGTCTATAAAGCTCGACGGCCATAAATGCGTCTAGCTTTGCCCGTCCACTATCTTGCTCTCGTACTGGAGAGATGATTCTTTTGGCTCGTTCGCTCAAGACTATGGAGTCACCAGCCTCGTCTACAAGGCCGAACATCTTGGCAGCAGATATTCGAGTCAGAAAGCCACCATTCTTTGTTCCAGAGTATCCAAGCACAGACGCCAACTGTTCGCGTGTACAGCGTCCACCTGCATCTTCGTGCATTTTCTGAGCAACTTCAATCGATTTATCTAAGTCGAAATAGGGAAAAGACACCTCTGATTTTGGTCGAGACTTGATGAGCTTTTGATCAGGATCTACTGTCTTTACGGATTCTAGTGTGGTCATAGTTACGCCTTTGAAGTGGTGATTACGGATTATTGTATCAATTTTTCATTAAAAGTAAAGTGGCCGTAAAATTCAAGTAAAAAATAAGTTTGATTAGGAGCTTATCAATGCCAACGGTGTGAAGAATCTGTATTTAAAATCAGTTTTTTAGCAAGGTAAGGAGTGACTCAAATCAATGCTTGAGCCTGTAGAAAGATAGGACTTTAGTAAACACATGAGTAAGCTTGGTGCTCGATTTTGTTAAATGCAAATACAAATCGCTTGGTCGCCGGCGCATTTGCATCACAAGATGCTATTGAAATATTAGGTATAGCTTTGT
>JANNED010000205.1:0-1787 GCA_031388245.1 Variovorax sp. | reverse complement strand
GGGCACATTGCTCATCTTTAGGCCATACATCACATTCTCAATCACATCCATGTGCGGGAAGAGCGCATAGCTTTGAAACATCATGCTCACATTGCGTTGCGCTGGGCCGAGCGTGGTCACATCTTGCCCATCCATGATGATTTGGCCGTTGGTTGGCGACTCTAAGCCAGCGATCATGCGCAATGTGGTCGTCTTGCCGCAACCCGAGGGGCCGAGGATGGTAGTGAGCGAGCCTTTTTTGATTTCAAACGTGATGCCTTTGACGGCCAAAGGTGCGCTGGCATCCGACCCGTATCGCTTGGTGATGTTTTTAAATTCAACGCCGTGGTTCATGGTGTGTCCTTGCTTTTTTATAGATGTTTCGTGAATCAATGTGCAGCGACAGGTGCGCTCGCACCCTTTTGGCCTGACTTACGGCGCCCCAGCTTGCGCTCGCCCACCAGGAATTGAATCAGCGCCGTGGCGCAGCTCATCAAGATAATTAGCACGGTGCAATACGCCAGCGCGATGCCATAGTCGCCATTGCCCACGCGGCCAATGATGTAGGTGGTGGCCAATTCGTTTTCAGCAGTCACCAAAAAGATCACTGCGCTCACCGTGGTGATGGCTCGCACGAAGCTATAAACGAGCGCGGCCACTAAAGCAGGTTTGAGCAGCGGCAACACCACATGGCGCAAGGTTTGCACTGAGCTTGCGCGCAGCATCATCGATGCCTCATCCAGCGATTTATCAAGCTGCTTAAAGGCGGCAGTGCCAGCGCGTACACCGACTGGCAAATTGCGGAACATGAAGCACAGCACAATCACCAGCGCCGTGCCGGTGAGCTCAATCGGTGGCACGTTGAACGCCAAAATGTAGCTCACGCCGAGCACCGTGCCGGGGATGGCGAAGGCGAGCAGCGCCGAGAATTCAAACGCGCTCTGGCCTTTGAATTCTGTGCGTGCGAGCAAGTAGGCAATCATCAAACCAACTGTTGCCGTAAGCGGCGCAGAAATCGCAGCGAGTTTCAATGTCGTCCACAAAGAGTTCCAAGCTGTGCCCGCCCAGACCAAACCGAATTCGCTCATCTCTAAACCGAAGGCATTTTTAAAATGCGAGAGCGTGAGCGTGTAATCGCGCCCCCAAGTTTGTACAAAGCCGCCGGCAAAAGCGAAGAGATATACGATCACGGTGAACGCCATCCAAGGCAAGGCCGTGGCATACACCACGCGCTTCACACTTGGCGGCAACGGCATCGCAATGCCTGAATCGCCTTTGCCGCTCACAGTAGTGAAGTTTTGTTTGCCCAGCAAGCCGCGTTGAATCGCGAATACGGCAAGAGCGAAGCCCGTCAATATCCACGCGAGCGAGGCGGCGCGACCTTGATCGTATTGCGCGCCGACGATGGCGAAAAAGATCTCGGTCGATAACACGCTGAATTGCCCACCCACCACAATCGGATTGCCAAAATCAGCCATGCTTTCAATGAAGCCCACAAGGAAAGCATTAGCCAAGCCGGGCTTGAGCAGCGGCAAAGTCACGGTCATGAAGGTGCGATGTGGATCAGCGCGCAAGGTTTGCGCTGCTTCTTCGAGCGAAGGCGCAATGCCTTGCACCACGCCACGCATGATCATGAAGGCAATCGGCGTGAACGCAAATGTTTGTGCGATCCATACGCCAAACCAGCCGTAGAACCAGCGCGTCGGCTCAATGCCAAACGCCCATTCCAAAAATTGATTGGCCACGCCTGCGCGTCCAAACAGCAAAATCAAACCGAGTCCCACCACAAACGGCGGCGTGATGATCGG
>JANNED010000203.1:0-3098 GCA_031388245.1 Variovorax sp. | reverse complement strand
CGCACCTCGCGCGGCGCGACTTGGCTCGCCCAAGGCACGATCTACCCCGATGTGATCGAATCCGGCGGTGCCAAAAGCAAAAAAGCCGTCACCATCAAAAGCCACCACAACGTCGGCGGCCTGCCCGAACAGCTGGGCTTGAAGCTCTTAGAGCCTCTGCGCGACCTCTTCAAAGACGAAGTCCGCGAACTCGGCGTGGCCCTCGGCCTGCCGCACGAGATGGTCTACCGCCACCCCTTCCCCGGCCCTGGCCTGGGCGTGCGCATCTTGGGCGAAGTCAAAAAAGAATACGCCGATCTGCTGCGCAAAGCCGATGCCATCTTCATCGAAGAGCTGCGCAACTTTCCCTACACGCCAGAGCCCGCCACCGTTCGCCCTGAGCCTGTCGAAGGGCCAAAAAACTGGTACGAAGCCACCAGCCAAGCCTTCACCGTCTTCCTCCCCGTCAAAAGCGTCGGCGTCATGGGCGATGGCCGCACCTACGATTACGTGGTCGCCCTACGCGCCGTGCAAACCAGTGATTTCATGACCGCAGACTGGGCCGAGCTGCCTTACGCCCTGCTCAAAAAAGTCAGCGGCAGAATCATCAACGAAGTGCGCGGGATCAACCGAGTCACCTATGACGTGAGCTCCAAGCCACCGGCGACAATTGAGTGGGAATAAAAATACGGAAATCCCGTATAGTTTGCAAAAGACGTACCGTCATGGAAAGCCCAACGGTAAAAGCTCATGACTGAGCGGTCTGCACCGCTCTACAGTTAAGGCAATAGACTTTCACGATGCCCATGTATCAACCACCTCAATTCAAAGCCAAAGACCCTTCGCATGCGCTGCGGATCATGCGCGAGCATCCGTTTGCTTCATTGATTTCTTGTGATGATGAAGGCTTTCCGTTTGTTTCGCATATTCCGATGCATGTGGTGGAGCGGGGCACTGAAGGCGATGAGGTGATTTTGCTCGGGCATGTGGCCAAGCCGAACCCGCATTGGAAGTATTTGGCGGCAAGGCCGCAAGCACTGGTGACGTTTTTAGGGCCGCAGGCCTATATGTCGCCCAAGGTGTATCCCGATTTAGCGCGGGTGCCCACTTGGAATTACCTGGCAGTGCATTGCCGCGTGTCTGCCAAGCTGATCGAGGAGCCCCAGGCCAAAGATCGTTTGCTCAAGCAACTGATTGGCGATCATGAGCCAAGCTATGCCCAGCAATGGATTGATCTTGGCGCTGACTATCAACTCAAGATGCTCCAAGGCATTGTTGCTTTTGAGCTCAGCGTCACGGCGCTGGAGTGCAAGATCAAAATCAATCAGCATCGCCCGGAAGCTCATGAGAAGATGCTTTCAGCCTATCAACAAGGCAATCCGGATGAGCAAGCGCTGGCACGCTGGATGAAAGAGCTGGGCTTGTTTTTAGCTTAAAGCAACGAATATCCCAGCGTAGCGTCTACATTGTTTGCTCATAAAATCATAGCAAGTTGAGTTGGCGAGCGGGAGCGATCAAGCGATTGAAATCGCGCTCAGCCTTTTGCGCCAGTTCGTAGAATTTGCTGAATGAATGGCATGCTTGCTCAGGCTGGGCGAAGAGTTTGGGCGCTGCTTGCCATGGCGCCATGCGCAGAAGCTGATCGCGGTAGCCCTCAAAAAGCGTGGCTTGCGCGGCCACCCTCGCTTTGCCCGGCCAGCCCGGCAGCATGGCCAGCAGGCCGATATCGCCGATCCACACCGCATCTGTGATGGCTTGCATGCGCGTGAGCACAAAGCGCCAGCGTTGCTCGCTCCATGGCAGCTTGCTGTGAGCAGGCGCATGGATGATGCCGATGCGCAGCACGTGAGGAGATTTTTCCCCATGCAAAGCCCAAGGATGGACGAGTTGAATTTGTGAATCGGGCGCTGCTGTTTGCAGTCGGTTAACTATCAATTCAGTAGCAAACTGTGTAGATTTTATGACGGGGAAACGCTCTATTTGCTTTAAAAATTGTGAGGAATCCGGGCTGATGACGCTTGGCTCCAGCAACCCATCATGCACTCCCGGCTCTGCACCCACATCCGCTTGATTGCGACACATCTGATCCAGCGCCTCATAGCTCGTATCGATCACCGTGCCTTTGCTGATCCAGGCTTTGAAGGCTTTCTGCGGCGCGTATCTGGCCACGTTTTCTGCGTTGAACAAATAGGGTTTGCTAGAAAAACTGCTGGCCACCCATTGCCAGCTCAAATGATTGCTGGACAAATCGCCATCCAGCAGATGCGCATACAGCCAATCTGCGCCGGCTCGCCAATGCACTTTGCGCAAATGCACGCAATAGCTGGCGAGCCACATGCGGGCGTGGTTATGGAGATAGCCTGTGGCATAGAGCTGGCGCACGGCGGCATCCACGCAAGGCACGCCAGTGCGAGCTTCGCGAATATCGGCGGGCAGCTCGGGCGCATATTCACCCTTCCACAGCTTCAGCTCGCGCATGTTTTCCAAAATATCGTCTGGGTGCGAGCCGCGTTCCCACACATGATGAAAAAACTCTCGCCAGCCCCATTCAAAGACGAGCTTGTCTTCATAGCCGAGCCGATATTTGCTTGATACCAGCTCTGCCACCTCGGGCAAGCTAACCAAGCCATGCGTGAAATAGGGCGAAAGGCCAGAGACAGCGCCATCGAGCGCATTGCGGCTGCGTGCATATGCCGCCGGTGAGAGCGCATCTATGCGCTTGATCGCGGCTTCTCGGGTGGGCTCGAAATTTTGCAGGTGCGATGGAATGCCCAGCCGATTGAGTTGATCGATCTGAGTTGTCATGTGCCGATCACACCGCCATCTATTTTGCGAATCGCCACGGTTGACGAGCGCGGTCTGCCGCCGGGGGCGTAATCTGGCCAATTGGAAAATTTGCGGGGCTCAGCAGGGTCAGAGCGGTCTCCTGCGTTCTCGCCGGGATGCTGCACGTTGATAAACATGGTCTTGCCGTCGGGCGTCCAAGCAGCGCCGGTGACTTCGCTGTTGGTGGGCGCGGTGAGGAAGCGCATCGTGCGGCCTGTCGCCGCATCAAACGCAAGCATTTGGTTGTTGCCCAGATTGACGAATTCGCCTTTGTACATTTGGCTGGCATGCAT
>JANNED010000122.1:0-12661 GCA_031388245.1 Variovorax sp. | reverse complement strand
GGCAGCGATCCTCGCGCAGCGGGAGAGCGTGGGGGTCAGTTTCACCGCCGGGCCGCCCCAAGGTGAAACGCGCCTCTCTCGGGGGGCAGCGATCCTCGCGCAGCGGGAGAGCGTGGGGGTCGTCATTTACTCACCCTCTCCAAATTTATCGGCAAACAGTGCATTGATTGCGTCGCTGGCGGCCTGCTCTTGATCGCCGCTCGTCTCCAGCACCACATCAACCCCGATGCCAGCGGCCAGCATCATCACGCCCATGATGGATTTGGCATTGACTTTGCGCTCGCCGCGCGAGAGCCACACCTCGCAGGGGAAACTGCCTGCCATCTTGGTGAGCTTGGCCGATGCGCGGGCATGCAAGCCCAGTTTATTGCTGACTTTGATGGTGGTCTGAATCATGATTTTTTTGAGTTTGATTTTGGGGCGCAGTCACGGCCACTTGCATCACACCTTGTGCGCCGCCAGCGAGCGCACGCTGTGTCAAAGCATCCAAAGGCTCATGGCGGTAAGTCACGGCGCGCAAGAGCATGGGCAAATTAACACCGGTTAGCAGGCGATACCGGCTGGCATCTGCCAATTGAACGATGAGCTCTTTAGAGACATTGCTCGGCGTGGCACCAAATATATCGGTCAGCAGCAGTGCGCTGGGATGGCCGGCTTGCGAGAGCATGGCGCGCGCTTGCGCAACGCTCTCGCCCGGCGGCATATTGGGCGGCACATCCATGGCCATCACAAATGGTGCGCAATCTGGAAAAACATGCAGGGCACTGGCTTTCAGGGCGGAGGCCAGTGGCGCATGAGCAATGATGAAAATATGGTTCACGTGGGTTCTAAGGTATTGACCGTGCGATTATCCAGAACAAATCGCAAATATCCGGCCATGGCGCAAATCAGGAATACCCCCATGGCGGCGCGATAAGCATCCATGGTGGGCAGGCCAAAGGCTTTGAAGCCGTCAATCAGCAGCCCCACGCCCCACTGCACCACAAAAACGCCCGAGAAGATCACCAAGTTGTAAGCTGAAAGTGCCCGACCGGCTTGGTTTTTAGGAAACGCCATGCCCACCGCAGGCAAAGCCAGCGACATAAAGCTCGATCCCACACAAAACATCGCCCAATGCCACCAACGCACTTGCTCGCCCAAAACACAAATCAGCGCCAAAGCCAGCAAAGACAGCGGAATGCCCCAGCTGATCAATTTGTCGGCATGCAAGCCACGCGCCGTCAGCATGGGATTCAAATTGCCCCACATCCAAAACGTCACCAGCATGCTCACATTGAGCCAAAACAAGCCGGTCGCCGCTTGCCCTGCTGAAAAACCGCTCACTTGCACAAGCCAGGGCCCCACCCAAAGCGTTTGCATGGCCATGAGACCACCGTAGCTGAAAAAGCCCAACCAAAAGTGGCGACGAAAATAGGCATGCTGCCAAATGTCGCGGTAGCTTGCGAGCAAGCCCTCTTGTGGCGCATCCGGCTGGCTCGCCATATTCGGCAAACGCCAGGCGATCATTGCCATCGCCAGCAACACCATGCAAGCCAGCAGCCCAAAGATCAGCCGCCAGCCTGTTTGTGGCAACAGCCACTGCACGGGCAGCGTAGAGGCCACCATGCCCAACGAGCCTATCATCAGCATCCAAGAGCTGGCGCGCAATTGGCTCTCGGGCTTGAACCAGAGGCGGAAAGCAGTCAGAGGTGCCATCAGGCAAGCGCTCACGCCCACACCGCAGAGCACGCGTGCAGCCAACAGCCCGGCGAAATTCGGCGCAAACGCAAAGGCCATGCAGCCAAGCACCGCGACGCTCAGAAAGCAAAGAATGACGCGCTGAGGGCCATAGGTATCGAGCCATCGCCCCAGAGGCAGCTGCGTCAGCGCAAAGCCTAAAAAGTAACCTCCTGCGAGCAGCCCGAGATCACCTGCGTTCAATGCGAACTCTTGGCTCAGCGTGGGCGAGAGTGTGGCCGTGATAGAGCGAATGAGCGCCGACATGAAGTAGGCCAGCGCGAAGGCTAAAAACACTTGCACGGCCATGCCGCGCGTCAACCTTGGCGAAGCCGGTGCCGGCGCTGGCGCTGGCAGAGATGCCAAACCACTCACTGCACACCCGCCATTTTGAAATTGCTCAGGAAGGTTTCCACAGCTTGGCTGCTCAATGCGCCTGGGCCATCGTGCCCTTCTTTGGGTTGCCCGTAAATGGCCGCTTGCGCCACAAAGCGGCCATGCGCGTGCAAGAGGCTGTGCGTGGCTTTGTTGCTCGCTTTCAACTCTTGCGCCACGGCTTGAACTGAACCATTGATAGGCACTTCCACCAGAGAAATCGTGAACATCGCACCACCCGATTCACAGCCCGCCATGCTCATCTGCGCAGCTTGCCCTGCGAGCTGCACGGCACGTGTGCCGCGATCTGGTTTGCAAGGCAACAGCGCCGTCACACCAGCTTGATCAAAGCCTACTTCGCGCCAATTGAAAGCTGGGGTGCAAGCAGCCAACAGTGCAAAAATTACTCCTAATTTCATAGCAAACTGCATAGATTCTATGCCGGAGACATGCTGATATTTCTTGTCATACATGCCCTGATTATCCAAGATTGCTGCGATGAAGGAAAATACGGTTTTACACACAGTTTGGCGGATTTTCAGATGGCAAATTTCGTCTTGGTTCATGGTGCTTGGCATGGCGCATGGTGTTGGTCTCGCGTGCTGCCCTTGCTCAGGGCAAACGGGCACAGCGCCCACGCCGTCACGCTCACTGGCGTTGGCGAGCGAGCGCATTTGCTCTCGCGTGAGATCTCGCTGCAAACGCATGTCATTGATGTGGTCAATCTGATCGAAGCAGAGGAGTTGCAAGATGTGGTGCTGGTGGGCCACAGCTATGCCGGCATGGTCGTCACGGGCGCCTCTGATCGCCTGCTCGCAGCCCAGCCGCAGCGCCTTCGCCATGTGGTGTATCTGGATGCCAGCTTGCCCAAGCCTGGCGAAGCTTGGGGCGATAAGCATCCCGAGGCCACACGCAGCGCCCGCGCTGCTGCAGCAGCAATGCACCCGCTCAGTGCCCTCAATCCGCCAGATGCCAGCGTTTTCGGCCTTGAAGGCCAGGATGCCGCTTGGGTCAACCGCCGCCAAACGCCCCATCCCTTTGGCCCTTATACCGATCCACTTGCATTTGACATGGTGCGCTTAGGCGCGGTGCCGCGCACCTTCATCGACTGTGTGAATCCTCCGCTGGCCACCATCCATATCAGCCGTGAACGAGCCAGAAGCGCCGCCACTTGGGATGGCCATTGGTCGCCCAAGGCCAAGATCGTCGTCATGAACACCGGGCATGATCCCATGGTGAGCGCACCTCAAGAGTTGGCCGATATCCTGCTGAGGTACACAGCATGAGAAGCTCCTCTTCGCGCCGCTTTTTCACGTTAAACGCTACGTATTTGATAGCAATCTACGCATACTCTATGCCGGCGATCAGCCAAAATCATTCTCAAAAGCCTTTTTTACCCTTCCCCAACGATTTACCCGCCGCCGCACAACTCGCCGCGCGTACGAATCAACCGCTGGTGCTCATGGTGAGCCTGCCTGGCTGCCCGTGGTGTGAGCTGATACGGCGCAACTATTTGTTGCCCATGGCTGCTGAGGGCTTGCCAGCCTACGAAATCATGATCAATGAGCGCAGTCAGAAGTTGATCGGCTTCAAACCTCAGGCCATCACGCCAGCCGCGCTCAGCACTGCACTCAAAATCACGACGACACCCACTTTGATTTTCTTTGGTCCTCAGGGTCAAGAAATCGCGCCGCGCATCGAGGGCGTGGCCTCCGCAGATTTCATTGGTGCGGTGATCGACGAACGTCTGTCCACAGCACGCGAGCGCCTTAAAGCAGCGCGTTGAGCACTCTTGTGCTAATCTAAATACCCAGTTAAAAACTTGAGGAGACCACCATGCCCGGATTACTGCCCAACGTTGACCCCAGCGGTCTGCTCGAATTTTCTGTCGTCTACACCGACCGCTCGCTCAACCATATGAGCCAGCAATTTGGCGGTGTGATGCGCGATATCTCTAGCATGCTCAAAGCGGTTTACAACGCGCACAGCGTGGCCCTCGTGCCCGGCAGCGGCACCTTCGGCATGGAGTCGGTCGCGCGGCAGTTTGCTGGCGACAAGCAAGTGCTCATCATTCGCAACGGCTGGTTCTCTTACCGCTGGACGCAGATCATCGAGATGGGCCGCCTGACTAGCCAAGCCACCGTGATGAAAGCGCGCCCTGCCCGCTCGGGTGCGCAGCAATCGTGGATTCCCGCGCCCATTGCCGAGATCGTGGCAAAAATCGCCGAGGAAAAACCTGCTGTCGTCTTTGCCCCGCATGTCGAAACCAGCGCCGGCATGATTTTGCCCGACGATTATTTGAAAGCCGTGGCCGATGCCGTGCATGCGGTGGGCGGCCTCTTCGTGCTCGACTGCATTGCCTCGGGCGCAATGTGGGTCGATATGCAAGCCACAGGTGTGGATGTGCTGATCTCTGCCCCGCAAAAAGGCTGGAGCAGCTCGCCTTGCTGCGCGATGGTGATGATGAGCAAACGCGCCCGCTCTGCAATTGATAGCACAGTAAGCAGCAGCTTTGCCGCCGATCTTAAGAAGTGGCTGCAAATTATGGAAACCTATGAGAGCGGCGCACACGCTTACCACACCACTATGCCCACAGACGCGCTCACGCAATTGTGTGCTGTGATGAAAGAAACTCAAAGCTACGGCTTTGCCAAAGTGCGCCAAGAGCAAATCGAGCTGGGCAAAAAAGTGCGCGCCTTGTTTGAAGTGCGCGGCTTCACAAGTGTCGCGGCCGAAGGCTTCAAAGCCCCCGGCGTTGTGGTCAGCTACACCAACGATGCCGAGCTACAAAGCAGCAAAAAATTCTTGAGCCAAGGCCTACAAACCGCCGCTGGTGTGCCCCTGCAATGCGACGAAGGCCCCGACTTCAAAACCTTCCGCATCGGCCTCTTCGGCTTAGACAAATGGCATAACGTCGATCGCACCGTGGCACATTTGGCGCATGCACTGGATCAGCTGGGGTTTGCGGAGCAAAAGCTTGCCGCTTGAGGATTGCTGGTTGGTTGGTGCAGCCTCGTGTACGCAAAGATTCATGATTTTCCTAAAACTACTCAATCGACTGAGTAATTTTGCTCAGTGCTTTGAGTAAATTCAATCACTTAGTTTCTTTTTGTTTGAGCGAACTGCAAGCTAAACACAGCGCGCCGCTGCCCCACCGTTTGCCAGCACTCGTATCGATCTTTGCGCTGTGCCACGTTTCTAGCTCGGCGGCTTGGTTTTTATCCATCCAACCGAGTTGCGCCATCACTACAATCGTGGTAGCTGTGGCTGCGATGCGGTTGCCGTCGGTGATTTTGAGGGCGAAGGCCTGCTGGCGACCGCGCCATATTGAACGCATTCAGAGAAACCACCGCGAGTAGCTTCGATCAGGGAGACGACTGAATTGTTTTGTGTCAGACTATCTTGCCCGATGCAAACATATTCCCGTTCTCAATCATTTCTAGACTTGGGCAGCAGCGACGACGACGGAGCTTTAGCAAGGCTAGGAGCTGAAACGACGTATAGGAATGATTGAGAGACGGAATCAAAATCGAGGTAAGTCGGGGTGTTTGACTTTCCCAGCGCGTACCAGCTCGCGGCCATACTCCGCGCAGCGATTGAGCGTAGGGATCACCTTGCCCGGATTGAGCAAGCCGCTTGGATCAAACGCCCGCTTGACGCCAAACATTTGTTCATTCTCCGCCGCAGAAAATTGCACACACATGGAATTGAGCTTTTCAACGCCCACACCATGCTCACCCGTGACCGTGCCGCCCATCGCGACGCTGGTTTCTAAAATCTCTGCGCCAAACAATTCGCAGCGGCGCAGTTGATCCGCATCGTTGGCATCAAACAAAATCAGCGGATGCAAATTGCCATCGCCTGCGTGGAACACATTGGCGCAACGCAGTTGGTATTTCTTTTCCATCTCGGCGATCGCCAGCAAAATATCAGCGAGGCGCTTGCGCGGGATCGTACTGTCCATGCACATGTAATCAGGGCTCATGCGACCGCTGGCAGGGAAGGCGTTTTTGCGGCCGCTCCAGAATTTGAGGCGCTCTGCTTCGCTGTTGCTCACTACAACTTTCGTAGCGCCCGACGCAGTCAATACGCCGGTCATTCGGCCAATTTCTTCTTCAACTTCCTCTGGCGTGCCGTCTGACTCACAGAGCAAAATCGCTTCAGCATCTACGTCGTAGCCCGCATGCACAAAATCTTCCACTGCCGCCGTCATGGGCTTGTCCATCATCTCCAAGCCAGCAGGAATGATGCCCGCTGCGATCACCGCCGCCACCGCATCACCCGCTTTGCGCAAATCATCAAAGCTGGCCATGATGCAACGCGCAAGTTGCGGCTTGGGCGTGAGCTTGACGGTAACTTCGGTGGTAATCGCCAGCATGCCTTCGGAGCCAACAATGAGCGGCAGCAAATCGAGGCCCGCGCTATCGAGCGCATCCGAGCCAAACTCCACCGGCTCGCCCTGCACCGTGAAGCCCTTGACCTTCATCACGTTATGCAAAGTCAACCCATATTTCAAGCAATGCACACCACCAGAGTTCTCCGCCACATTGCCACCAATCGTGCAGGCAATCTGGCTGCTCGGATCGGGCGCGTAATACAAGCCATGCTGCGCCACCGCTTCGCTGATCGCCAAATTGCGCACACCACACTGCACGACGGCTGTGCGGCTGTATTTATCAATCTTCAAAATCTTGTTGAACTTAGCCAGAGACAAAGTCACGCCCAGCTCATGCGGCATCGCCCCACCCGAGAGCCCTGTGCCTGCGCCGCGCGCGACCACTGGTGCTTTCAATTCATGGCAAATTTTTAGCACGGAGGCAATCTGCTCATACGTTTCAGGCAACACCACGCACAGCGGGCGCTGGCGGTAAGCGGTCAGACCATCGCATTCATAGGGCGTGGTGTCTTCTTGAGAATGCAGAATGGCATGCTTGGGCAAAACGGCCACAAGAGCGCGAATAATCTGCGCAAGGCGCTCTGCTTTTTGTAGCAGCTGAGTTGAAACGGGTGCATTCATAATGTGTCTCTCTTTCAAGCAGTGTAGCGCTGCACAGCAGCTTCATCAAACCGAATACCGCTGCCCGGCTCGGTGCTAACTTGCGCCAAGCCTTTTTCAATACGCAGAGGCGCTTGCAAAATCGGATTCCACCAGTCAGTATATTCCAGCCAATGCGCAGTAGGAGTGGCGCAGAGCAAATGCGCGCTGATCTCTGGCCACAGATGACTGGACACTGGCACGCCATACACCGAGGCCATGCTGGCAATCTGCTGCCAACCCGTCACCCCGCCGCATTTCATCACATCGGGCATCACCAGCTCACGCACACCCGCATTGAGCGCATGCCGAAAATCCAGTGGCCCCCACCAGTTCTCGCCCGCTTGCAGCGGCGTGCGCGTAACTTGAGCGAGCTGCACGAAGGCGGCGTAATCATGCGCAAGCACGGGCTCTTCAATCCACGTCAAGCCCTCACCGTCGAGAGCCGCTAAGCGATGCGCTGCCTCTGTAGGCGAGAGCGATTGGTTGTAATCCACCATGATCGCTACATCTGGCCCCACGGCTTGCCGCATGGCGCGGATGGTGGCGATGTCTTCAGCGAGTGTGGGATAGCCAATTTTGGCCTTCACACCGAGGAAGCCTTGGCGAGCCCAACCTTCGGCCACTTTTGCTGAACCTGCCACGCCGTCATACCCCACTGCACCATAAGCTTGGATGGGTTTGGCTTGTGCGCCCAGCAGAGCGTGCAAGGGCAATTGCTGCGCATGCGCGAGCGCATCCCACAGCGCCATATCGACACCCGAGAGCGCCATGCCCACCAAGCCCTGCGTGCCCAGCAAACGAAAGCGCACATGCAGGCTTTGCCACAGAGTAGCAGGCGCAAGCTCTTGGCCCACGATCATCGCCTCCATGCCCTTCAGCAACTCCGCCGTGGGTTTGAGCGCAGCAGGCGTGTAGGTGAACAAACTACTCTGCCCCTGCACGCCAGCATCGGTGCTCACCGTGATCAAGACCAAAGGCGATGCAGCCACCACACCCGAGGCGGTGCGGTGCGGCTGCGGCAGCGGAACGATCACGGTTTGAATCTTGAGGGCTGTGATCTTCATGGCCCTATTCTGCGCCCAGAGTGCGGATCAGCAATTGAGATTTTTACAGGGTCAGCATGAAATTCGCTCATGCCTTTCGCCAGCCACGCCTCTTACATACCCGTTTAATTACTTTTAATTTGATAGCACTCTATGTAGATTCTATGCCGGCAATACGCCGTTTTCCTATCAATTTTGCCGTTGATTGGAGTCATGCTCTCAGGCAAGACAAGCTTTTTTCAGCCACTCAGCAAAGGCAGCCACTTCCCACCGGTCCAGCGCACCAGTGCGCCAGCACAGGTAGTGCGCATGCGGGCTGGGAATATCTGCTTCAAACAAACGCTCTAGTTGACCGCTGGCCAGCCAAGGTGCGCCAAGCTTCAGGCGCACCAGCGCCACGCCCATGCCTGCTGCAGCGGCGTCGCACATCAGGCCAATGTCGTTGAAGCTAGAGCCATCCAGCGGCTCGGGCCAATCTTGTTGATGCGCTGCAAACCAAGTGCGCCACGGCTCCAGCGGGCTGCGCAAGAGCTTGGCTTTGCTCAAATCTTGCGCCGATTCAAACGGCCCATGCTCACGAATATAGGCCGGCGAGGCCAGCGGCGTGATGCGGTCTTTAAACAAGCAGGCATGCTCCACATCGGCATAGCGCCCGGTTCCGAAGCGAATCGTGAGATCCGCATCTTCGGCCACCACATCGAGCAGCGGAATGCTCACTTGCAGCGTGAGATCAATTTCGGGATAGGCATCGGTAAAGCTCTTAAGGCGCGGCATGAGAATGGAGCGAGCAAAAGTAGGTGTGACGGCGACACGCAATTTGCGCTTGCCTTGCTGCGCCTCGCTGCTTGGGAATTTTTGCAGTGACAGCAATCCCTCACGCACATGCGCCAGATATTCGCTGCCTTCCGTGGTGAGCGAAAAATCTGCACGCCCAAACAGCTTCGCCCCTAGCAATTCCTCCAACTGCCGCACCCGATGGCTGACCGCACTGGGTGTGACGCATTGCTCCTCAGCCGCCTGCGTGACGCTGCGCAGGCGAGCAAGGGCCTCAAACGTGAGCAGGCATTGGATGGGCGGGATGCGAGAGCTCACAATCGTCGCTATCGCGCAGAACGCATATTCTTTGATTGAGAGAGCCTGTCTGCAACAAACTCGGCGGTCAGCTCAGCAGGCTGGGTGGCTAGCCCCATCGGTTCGGTCGGCATTGCGCTTCGGTCAATGGGTTTGGTGCTAGCTTCTTTGGCGTCCATCAGCATATAAACCTCATTTTGCAGGACCGCATTGAGCTGCACGAAGAGCTTCAGCTTACCTGTTGTTTCTTGCAGATTTTTAGCCAAACGAGATGACAGCGCCAACAAGAAACGGGCAGCCACATTGGGCTCATCAGCCAGTAATTTTTTCATCGACGTGCGAGTCAGGATCGCCACGGCAAGCTCAGTTGAGGCGATGCAAGTGGCGGTGCGAGCCGTGTCATTGATCAACCCCATCTCGCCGACCAAATCACCTGCGCCTAATACGGTCAAGATGATCGGATCTGCCAAGCCTGATGCTTGGCTCTCCACACGCACATCGCCCGATAGGATCAGCATCAAAAAATCGTTGCTGACTTTCTCACCCTCGCGGATCAAAGCACCCCCCGCTTTGATCCGCTTGGGCTTCATGTAGCGCACGATTTTTCGGGCATCTGAGAAGCTGAGGGAGCCCAACGCCGATTCGGTCACCAGCAGGTGTGCAGCATCTTTTTCGGAGATGGTGTGAAGTTCGCCGAGATTTGTGTGCATGTGTGATTCTATTGCGGCAATGAACTGCTCGTGCTGTGTCAACAATTGCACAAGCGTGTTGTGCGAACACTGCCCCATTCAGCCACTTTGATGTCATGACGTGAATTATCTGACATATCAGTTTTTTGACTGACACAAACAAGCCTACACAGTTAACAATGAAGAACTTTCCATAAATACAGACTGTAAATTATGTTTTTTACTTCATCTCGTGCACTAGGCAGTTTGGCCCTGCTTTCTTTGCTGATCGCCTGCAAAAGCGCTCCTCCAGCGTCACCGTCACCGCCACCGCCTGTGCCCGTTGCCGCACCCGCCTACATAGGCCCCACGCTTTCGATTGAGCAAAGCGATCGCGGTGTGCAAGTTTTTCTGCCCAGCAGCGTGCTGTTTGACACAGGCAAATCCGATTTAAGGAGCAGCGAAGCAGGCCCTTATCTTGATCGCGTCGCACAGCTGCTCAAAACCAAAACGCAAAAACAAGTGTCCATTGAAGGCCACACCGACAACGCAGGCGCATTGAGCGCCAATCAGAAATTATCGGAGCTTCGTGCGGCTTCGTTGCTTCAGGCACTTCTGGAGCGCGGCGTGCCCAATGAGCGCATGGTGACTGCAGGCTTTGCTTTCAACCGACCCATTGCTTCCAACGGCAATGAAGAGGGTCGCAAAATGAATCGTCGCGTAGAGGTCGTGATTTTGGATGAGAAGGTGGCCAACATCACGCAAGGCGAGCCCTCCAATGCTTTCAATTCTGCGTGGGATCAACTCAAAAAAATGATCGAAGCCGGTGTTGTGAAACCAGCAGAGGCCACAAAATGATGGCGCAGAGGTCTTACTCCGAATTTGATCGCCGTGCCATGCTGCGCTCAGTGGGTTTGTCTGCCATCGCCGCAGCCAGCCCATTTGCCAGTCACGCGCAATCGCAAAACAACACACCGCTTGCTAAGGCCCCAACAAAAATTGGTTTGGCGCTCGGTGCAGGCTCTGCCAGAGGCTTTGCTCATATTGGTGTGTTGAAATCTCTCGATCAAGCCGGCATCAAAGCCAACATGATTGCCGGCACCAGTGCTGGCTCCTTGGCAGGCGTCTTTTATGCTGCTGGCTTCACGCCTTGGCAAATGGAGGAGGTTGCGCTCAAAGTTCGCGATATCGATGTTGCTGATTTCAGTAATGCCAGCAAGCGTGGCATGTTCGCCGGTGAGGCCATGCAAAGACTGGTCAATGAATATTGCAAAGGCGCGAAAATCGAACAATTCAAATTGCCTTACATCGCCATGGCGACCCAGCTCAAAAACGGTGATTCGGTGATTTTGCGCAGCGGCGACGCAGGGCTCGCAGTTCGCGCATCATGCTCCATTCCTGGCGTGTTTGTGCCCGCAATGGTCGATGGCCAAGAGTTGGTTGACGGCGGGCTCACCAGTCCACTGCCTGTCAAGGAAGTTCGCCAACTTGGCGCAGATTTTGTGATTGCTGTCGATGTCGGCTCGAAACCTCAAAACAATGTGCACGCTGGTTTGTACGAAGTTCTGCTGCAAAGCTTTGAAATCATGGGTAGAGCGCTCACACAAGCCGCAGCAACTCAAGCAGACATCGTGATTCGGCCCGACACATTGCGGTTTTCCAGCACTGATTTCAGTGCGCGCAAAGAGATCATTCAATCTGGCTACGAAGCCACGCAAAAAATGTTGCCGCAAATCATGGCCAAGCTGGGCGAGAGTCGCTTGAAGAAAAAGTAACTGTTCCTAAGCAGTAAAAAAGCCACTGAATCTCAGTGGCTTTTTTTTGAAAGAAGTGGTGTCACTTCTTTTGACGAAACTTCCGCAGTGCTGCAAGCTGCGCTGCCATGATGGCCAGTTCGCCTTGGGCTTTGGCCAAATCGAGCTCACCCTTCGCATTTTTCAATGCTTCTTCAGCCGCTTGACGCGCTGTGTTGGCCTTGGCTTCATCGAGATCGTCGCCGCGAATCGCGGTATCAGACAAGACCGTGACGCAGCCGGGTTGCACTTCGAGAATGCCGCCAGCCACGAAGACAAACTCTTCGCTGCCATCGGCCTTTTCAATGCGCACCGAACCTGCTTTGATGCGGGTGATCAGCGGCGTGTGGCGTGGGTAAATGCCCAACTCGCCCGATTCGCCAGGCAGAGCCACAAACTTGGCTTCGCCAGAGAAGATGGACTGCTCGGCACTGACCACATCAACGTGAATGGTGCTCATATATATTTCCTAAAAGAGTTGAAATTGGTTGCAGAAAGCAGCTATGGATTGCTAGGCTAGGCGGAACGCGGAGCTGTACGACAAGTACAGCGAGCATTCCAACGACGCATAGCGATTCATAGCGCCGCTTTATGCCGCCAATTTCTTGGCTTTTTCGAAGGCTTCATCTATTCCCCCGACCATGTAGAACGCTTGTTCTGGCAGGTGATCGGCTTCGCCGTTCACGATCATCTTGAAGCCACGAATCGTCTCGGCCAAGGTGACGTATTTGCCGGGTGAGCCGGTGAACACTTCAGCAACGTGGAAAGGCTGGGAGAGGAAACGCTGAATCTTACGAGCGCGTGCCACAGCCAATTTGTCTTCAGGTGCCAAATCATCCATGCCCATGATGGCGATGATGTCGCGCAACTCGCGGTAACGCTGAAGCGTACCCTGCACAGCACGTGCGGTCTCGTAATGGTCTGCACCGACCACCAGCGGATCGAGCTGGCGGCTGG
>JANNED010000273.1:0-12522 GCA_031388245.1 Variovorax sp. | reverse complement strand
CCAGCACAGCAGGCAAGCTGCACGGCTCAGCATGGCTGCTCGATATAATCATTTGATACTTTGGAATTTACTCATGAGCCTTGGATTATCAGCCCTACGCCTATCAGCCTTACGCATGACCTGCTGCGCCAGCCTGTCTGTGGCTATGCTCATGCTCGCAGCTTGCTCCACCAAGCCCACCGCTGACCGCACCGAAGCTTGGAGCCCCAACAAAATTTACGCAGAAGCCAAAGACGAAGCTAAATCCGGCGCTTGGGACAAAGCCATTCCTCTGTTTGAGAAGCTCGAAGGCCGTGCCGCCGGCACGCCACTGGCCCAGCAAGCTCAGCTCGAAAAAGCCTTTGCCCAATTCAAAGCCAGCGAACCTGCCCAAGCCTTGGCCACCTTAGATCGCTTCAAAAAGCTCCACCCCGCCAGCCCTGGCATGGATTACGCGTTGTATCTGCAAGGCTTGATCAATTTCAACGACAACTTGGGTATTTTCGGCTTCATCGCCAAGCAAGACCTCTCCGAGCGCGATCAAAATGCCGCCAAAGAATCGTTTGAAGCCTTCAAAGAGCTCGCCACGCGCTTCCCAGATTCACGCTATGCACCCGATTCGCGTGCCCGCATGATCTACATCGTCAACTCGCTGGCGCAATACGAAGTGCATGTGGCTCGCTACTACTACACCCGAAATGCTTATGTGGCAGCCATCAACCGCGCTCAGACCGCCATCACAGATTACCAAAACGTGCCCGCAGCTGAAGAAGCGCTCTATATCATGGTGCAAAGCTACGACGCACTGGGCATGACACAGCTGCGCGATGACACCAAGCGTGTGATGGAGAAAAATTTCCCAAAGAGCGAATATCTGGCTCGCGGCTTCAAAGCCAAGGATTCGCCTTGGTGGAAAATCTGGTAGTTTTTAAGCGTTTAGGCATGTTAGCCGGCAATTAATATACTTAGTATGCTACAAAATAAATAGCATTACAAAATATACCGAGACAAATCCTCGTTCTGGCTCAGCTCAGACAGTCGCTCATTCACATATGCGCAATCAATCACCACCGTCTGCCCTGTCAGCTGGGTGGCCATAAAGCTCACCTCATCGAGCAGCCGCTCCATCACGGTTGCCAAGCGCCGCGCACCAATATTTTCTGTGCGTTCATTCACATCAAACGCAATCTGTGCCAGCCGCAGCACAGCATCTGGCTTGAAATCCAAGGTAACTTGCTCCGTCGCCAACAGCGCTTGATATTGCTTCACAAGCGATGCATGCGTGCTCTGCAAAATCGCTTCAAAATCTTTCACGGACAGCGAAGCCAATTCCACGCGAATGGGAAAGCGCCCTTGCAGCTCGGGAATCAAGTCGCTCGGTTTGGCCAAATGGAATGCACCGCTGGCGATGAAGAGCACATGATCGGTTTTGATCGGGCCGTATTTGGTCGAGACTGTCGTGCCCTCCACCAAAGGCAGCAAATCGCGCTGCACGCCTTGGCGCGAGACTTCTGCGCCACCAGATTCGGAGCGCGAGGCCACTTTGTCAATTTCGTCGATAAACACAATGCCGTTTTGCTCTAAATTCTCCAAAGCTTGCGTCTTGATTTCTTCCTCATTCACGAGCTTGCCCGCTTCCTCATAGGCAAGCACTTTCAGAGCTTCGGCAATTTTCATCTTGCGCGGTTTCTTTTTATCCGCTCCCAACTGGCCAAACATGCCTTTGAGCTGCTCCGTCATTTCCTCCATCCCAGCGGGCCCCATCACTTCGAGCTGCGGGCGGGGCGCATTCACCTCCACTTCAATCTCTTTGTCATTGAGCTGGCCTTCGCGCAGCTTCTTGCGAAAGGCTTGGCGCGTGGCGTTCTCAGGTGTCTCCACCACCGAGCCCGTGCCAAAGCCCAGCTCTTGCCGAGGCGGGGGCAGCAAAATATCCAACACGCGCTCTTCTGCCGCATCCTCAGCTCGCACACGCACCGCCTTCACGGCGCTTTCACGCGTCATTTTCACAGCCACATCAGCCAAATCACGCACGATGGAATCCACATCTTTGCCCACATAGCCCACCTCAGTGAATTTCGTGGCTTCTACTTTGATAAAAGGCGCATCGGCCAACTTTGCCAAGCGCCGCGCAATCTCTGTCTTGCCCACACCTGTTGGGCCAATCATCAAGATATTTTTCGGCGTGATCTCGCCGCGCAGTTTGGCATCAACTTGCCCACGCCGCCAGCGGTTGCGCAGCGCTATGGCCACAGCGCGCTTGGCATCTTTTTGGCCAACGATAAAGCGATCTAATTCGGAAACAATTTCTTGCGGAGTCATGGAAGACATGGGGATACTTTTTAAAAAACCAAAAGAACGATATGAGCTGTCTAGAGCAGTAGCGCAGATTATCCCAGCAAGCCCTTCCAATTGCAGCTTGGTCAGCGAACCATGGTTTGTAGCCCCGACCCAATAAAGTCTTAACTTCCATTCGGGCTCATCGCGGATAATCTGCTGATGCAAGTGACAACAAACCAAGGCAGTCTCCACAATATCAAAGTCATCGATCTTTCTAGGGTCTTAGGCGGCCCTTATTGCACGCAAATCTTGGCGGATCATGGCGCAGATGTGCTCAAAATCGAGCCGCCGCAAGGTGATGAAACACGCGGCTGGGGGCCGCCATTTAACGCGCAAGGCACGGCCAGCTATTTCCTTGGGCTGAACCGCAACAAGCGCGGCATGACGATGGATTTGTATGATCCTGCGCAGCGCGGCGAGCTGCTCAAGCTGCTGGAAACTGCCGACGTGCTCGTCGAAAATTTCAAAACCGGCAGCATGGAAAAATGGGGCTTGGGCTTTGAGACATTGCACGCTAAATACCCGCGCTTGATTCATTGCCGCGTCAGTGGTTTCGGCGCAGATGGGCCCTTGGGTGGCTTGCCAGGTTACGACGCTGCGATCCAAGCCATGAGCGGCCTGATGAGCATCAATGGTGAGAAGGGCGGCTCTCCTCTGCGCATGGGCATTCCGGTGGTGGATATCGCCACCGGAATGAGTGCCGCCCTTGGTATCTTGCTCGCCTTGCAAGAGCGCCATGCCAGTGGCAAGGGCCAGTTCGTGGAATCTTCGCTTTATAACAACGGCCTCGCGCTGCTCCACCCGCACAGCGCCAATCATCTGCTTGATGGTCGCGTGCCAGGCAGATCAGGCAACGCGCATCCCAATATCGTGCCTTACGATACCTTTGCCACCGGCACAGATCCGATCTTTCTCGCTATAGGCAACGATGCTCAATTCGCCAAGCTGGTGCAAACGCTGGGCGCACCCGAGCTGGCCACAGATGCCCGCTTTGTGAGCAATGCGCAGCGCAACACCAACCGCATCGCCCTCAAAACTGCGCTCGAAGAGCGCTTGCAGCTTTTCGCCTGCGAGCCTTTGGCAGATCAACTCATCCGCTCTGGTGTGCCCTGTGCGCCGATTCAAAATATTGCGCAAGCGCTCTCCAACCCACACACGCAACACGGCGATATGGTCGTCAAAATTGGCGATTACCAAGGCATCGCCTCCCCCATCAAGCTCAGCCGCACACCTGCAAGCTATCGACTCGCACCGCCTGAGCGGTGAATACTTATTTTGCAACCCAATCAACGAAAACTCACTATGAACAAATCTCTCACCAACAAAATCGCCCTCATCACCGGCTCCACCAGCGGCATTGGCTTGGGCATCGCCATTGAGCTGGCCAAACAAGGCGCAGGCATCGTGCTCAATGGCTTTGGCGATGCAGCAACCATTGAAGCAGCTCGCGCAGCGGTGGCCGCGCAAGGCGTGCGCGTGGCCTACCATGGAGCCGACATGAGCAAACCCACTGAGATTGAGCAGCTGATCGCCTTTGCCGTGAAAGAATTCGCCATGGTGGATATTTTGGTGAACAACGCGGGCATTCAGCATGTGAGCGCGGTGGAGAATTTCCCCGCAGAAAAGTGGGACGCGATCATCGCGATCAACCTCTCCAGCGCCTTCCACACCACGCGCTTGAGCCTCCCCGGCATGCGCACCAAAAACTGGGGCCGCATCATCAACATCGCCTCGGCCCACGGACTCGTCGCCTCCAAAGACAAATCAGCCTATGTAGCCGCCAAGCATGGCCTCGTAGGTTTTACCAAATCCGTCGCGCTTGAGACGGCCACCACCGGCGTCACAGTCAACGCCATCTGCCCCGGCTGGGTGCTCACCCCGCTGGTGCAAAAACAAATTGACGATCGCGCTGCGCAGGGTGGCATCAGCATCGATCAAGCAAGCAAAGATCTCTTGGGCGAAAAACAGCCCAGCCTGCAATTCACCACACCGCAGCAGCTGGGCGAACTCGCCGTATTCCTATGCCAAGACGCTGCCGCCAATGTGCGCGGGCAGGCTTGGGCTGTGGATGGTGGGTGGACGGCGCAGTAAATTTGCTGCAAAAAAAAGCCCGCCGAGAACGGTGGGCTTATGAAATAAGCAGCGGCTGAGCCGCTGCTTTAGGGATACCTTCTTAGCTCAGATTAACGCGCCACAATGCGACTCGTTGCTGAGTTGCCAATCGATTGCGCTGTCGATGTGTTGTTGCTCACAATCACAGCGCCGCCACTGGTGGAGCCGCCACTGATCAAGCCAACGCTAGAGCTGGCAATTGCCGCATTGATGGATGCGGTATTGATCTGCACGTTGTTGATACCAGCGGTGGCTTGGTTCAGGGTGCCTGGCAAGGCGCTCATACCCAAGGTGTTGTTAGCCGAATTGCCGTAGCCATAAGCCAAGAGCTGGTTGCCTTGCACCGAGGCCGTGGTATTGAGCAACAAGCCTGCTAGCGCAGCGCCTGTGCTGATGCCAATCGTCATGCCGGTGATCGTGGCGTTTGCCGTTGCCGCATTGGTTTGGAAGTTAAGCACAGCAAAGGTGGTGTCCGTGCTCGATGCGCCTGTCAATGATGCAACACCCGAATTAACGCCAGAACCTGCAATCGAGCTGCCCGACACAGCATTCAGCGCGTTGACAGCACTGTTCGCACCCGCCTGTGCTGTCACGAGGTTGCCCGAGACGGTGGCAGCCGTGCTGTTCAGAGCTAGCGTCGCGCCTGATCGCGACACACCAATATTGCCGCCAGCAGCGACAACCGCCAACACTGCGCCACCCGTGACGTTTTGCACATTGCTCACTGCGCCGGTGGCATTCAAAGCGCCTGTGGCTTCCAGATTCAGGGCATTGCTGGCATTGTTGACCGTAGATTTAGCCAAGACAGTGTTGTCGCTGACCGACACGCTTGAGCCTGTGATGCCAAGCGCTGCCGCAGACACATTCACGCCAATCACACCAGGGTTGGCTGTGGCCGTGACGTTACCGTTGCCGCCTTGCACATTCAGCACGGTGAAATCGCTGCCTGTGGCTGCATTGCCTGAAATTGCATTAAACGACGAATCGTTGTTGCCGCGAGCGCCGCCAGACACCGTGGTGCCCCGTACGCTTTGTGTGTTGAAAGCTTCGTTTTGGCCAGCAGACACCAAAATGGCGTTGTTTGACACCACGAGGGGCGTGCCGCTGGTGGAGGCACCGGTGATGAGGAAAGTTGCGGCACCAGGGCGGGTTTGCACTGCGTCGACATCGCCATCGGTGGTTTGGCTAGACACCACCGCACCCGTCAAGCCTGTGGCATTGGTGCCAGAGAGAGCCAAGCCATTGGTGGCGCTGGTGGCCTGGGCCACTGCGTTGATGGCATTGCCAGTGAGCGTGGCCGCACCGCCGGTGATGGCCGCAGCGCTTAGGCCGATCTGGTTGACCGTATCTGCAACGGCTGATACGCTGCCGCTTTGTGTTTGCACATTGGCGACACCGTAATCAGCGTTGGCGGTGGTCAGGCCAATGGCAGTGATGGCGGAGCCGCCTGTGGTGGCAGGAATCACCGCATTGCCAGACAGATTGGTCGCTGCAGCGTTGATGCTGTTGGCGGCTGAGCTGCCCACGGCCAGGGCTTGGGAAGTGTTGCCTGTGAGTGCCAGATTGCTGGTGCCCACCGCCAGAGCAGCGCTGTTGATTTGGATCTGGCTCGTTACATCGGCACTGGCCGGCACGCTGCTGCTTTGCTGATTGAGCACGCCCGCACCCGTGTCTAAGCTGGTAGCACCGGTGAAGGCGATGGCATTGGTTGCGTTGTTGTTACGCACCTCAGCTGTAACGCGGTTGTTTTGCACCGTGAGATTGGAGGCGCTGACGGTCGGCGCTGCACCTGTGCTACCGATCCCAATCATCACGCTTTGTGCGGCCGCGTTTCTGTCGCCACCATCCGCCCCATCGTTTTGGCGGTTAACCAAAGCGAATTCGTTGTTAACGCTGGTTGCGCCCGTGCCTGAGTCACCTGAGATCGCGCCTGTAGCACCAGATGTGGAAGCCAAGCTGCCGCCATTGACGGCGATGCGGTTGGCTGCGGTGTTGCCCGTGGCAGAGGCCGCAACGGCATTGCTGGCGACAGACACATTGGCCGTGGTGAGCGCTTGTTGGAACTGCACGCCAATCAAAGGAACTGCACCTGCTGCGCTGCCCACGATGACAGAATCTGAGCCACCAAGGATAAGGTTGTTTTGCAGATTGCTGATGCCGCCGATTTGCGTCGCCCCGCCCGTGCTGGTGACCAAGTTGACCACGTCAATGCTCACGGTGTTGGCCACTTGGTTGCCTGTGGAAGCCGCGCTGCCGATGTTGTTGTTGACATTGGCATCGCTGTTTGTGACGCCCACGCCACTCGCCGTGGAGCCAACATTCGCTGTAGCAAACGCGCCGGTGGTGATGTTGCTAACTGTAGAGTTACTCCTGTTATTTTGGTTGCTGGCAATGCCCAAAGCAGCTCGGTTGGTGACCACGCCTAGGTCAGTGGTGGTGGCGACGAATGCGCCAGGGCCCACATTCAGGTTGGTGAAGGCGGCGCTCACATTGTTGGCTCCTTGATTGCCTGTGGCCTGCGCTGCAACGGTGTTGCTATTAACAGCCACGGCTGAACCAAGAGTCACGCCGCCCGCATTGACAGCTACGCCTGAATTGGTGACAGTAGCTTGTAAAACACTCTGATTGACTTGCACATTGCTTACCCCCGCTTGCGCATCACCGGTGGTGCCCGACAAGGCAACGGTGCTCGCACCGCTGTTGCCCATGGCCCTGGCTTGGATAGCATTGCTGCTGACGGTGGCATCGGTGTTGCTGAGGGTAACCAGCGTGCCGGGTGCCGTTTGGCTGGTGAAATTAGCGGATACCGTTGCGCCCGTGAGGCTTGCGCCAATGGTTGCCGGGCCGTAGTTGCCTTGAATATTGGTGGCGCTGGCGCCTGCTGCTACATTGGCTAGACCAAGTCCTGTACCCGCGTCGGTATCAGCTATTGCACTGCTGGCAAGTGCGTTGCGCGAGGTCAGGTTCGTGCCTGCAAGGCTCAAGGTGGTGGCAGCAATGTTGCCTTCAGCCGTGGCACCAATGGTGTTGGTGTTGACTGTGACTGCCGCATCTGTCACGGTGCTGCCAGCAAAGCCCACGCCCACTGTGACGGCTGCATTCGTGTTGTTAGCGGTGATCGGTGTTGCAAAGTTGGTCTGAGCATTGCCAGCGGATGCTGCAGCGACAAAGCTGGTGGCATTGGTGGAGATCAAATTGCCAGCCAAATTGCCTGTGGCAGAAGAGGCCACGGTGTTGCCAGTAGAAGTGATCGAGCCGCCAGCAAGGATGTTGTCGCCTCTGACAGTGACTTGGCCATCCGCGACAGAACCGGTCAAGCCGCCTGTGCTGCCGATGTTGCGTTGACCGTTGAGCACGATCAGGCCGCCAGTGAGGTTGGCGGTGCTCGTGGTGTCCACCACCAGCGCATTACCGGCAACGCCTAAAGCTGCGACATTGACACCATTGGCCAACACAATCGAATTACCTGCCAGCACTTGGCCTGTGGCTGAGCGCGCACCGGCGGTGTTGCCTGCTGCTGTGCCTTGAATAGTGTTGTTGTTGATGCTCAGATCGCCGGTGAGAGCGGTATTGCCTGCGCCGCCATCGCGGTAGTCTGCGCGAACGCTGGAGCCTGCCACCGAGCCTGTGCCCGATGTGCTGTTGACATTGGCTTGCGCATTGGCGACCACCATGCTGCCCAGCAGCGCAGAGGAGCCTGCTGCTGCGCTGATTTGGTTGGTGGCGTTATTGACTTGGTAAGCAGCGGTGATGGCATTGTCGTTCACAGTGAGGTTGACGGTTGCGCCAGTCGTCATGGCTTTCAGATCGAGCAAGACGGTGCCTGCTGTCACGTTGGCACTGGATGCACCCGTGGCTACAGCGGCTTGATAGGTGCCGACGTTGATGCTGCCCGAAGTGTTGCTTGATACTGCACCGCTGCCATTGTTGGCGCTGCCACTGACGCTGCCGACTAAGGCAGAAAGCGTGCCTGGCAATACCTCAGACACCACTTGGGTGGATTGGTTTTGTGTGGTGGTGGCAGACAAGGTGTTGCCGGTCAAGACCATCACGGCAGCGGGCAGGCCGGTCTCGGTGATGCGAGCACTTGCAGCACTTGTGGTGGCAGTGCGTACCGCTGATGCTGTTTGGGAAGACTGCAGGCTGAGATTGAGGGTCAAAAGACCGATGCTGCTGCCGGTGTAGAGGTTGCCTTGAACGAGCGAGGCGGCTGTATTGTCGAGCAGGCTCACAGGAGTCACGCCGCCGGGGCCGGCAAAGATTGCTGAGAAGACCGTGCTGTTGGTGGCGGATTGTGCGGCTGAATTGAGCTGTAGATTGTTGGCCCACAAGGTATAAGCGTTGACCGTCAACACTGGCGCAGCAGGCGGCGTGAAGACAAAGCTCACGTTTTGCGCCATCGTACTGGTGGCAACTGCGCCGCTCAAGGCGAGAACGCAAGCTGCGCCTAGGCGCGAAGCGCGAAAGGTCTTGGCAGGTGCTGCTTTAACTTGCATGGATTTGAGTAAGGTTTTCATGAAAATGTCCTTTTTTGGAGAGAAAAATAAGGGATGAAAATAAAACGAGAATTGAAAGAAGGAGACAAGAGGGCTAGATACCGGGTACTGGGTACTGGTTCTTTGGTGTTTAGTAAGGTTGATTTATGCAGAAGATCGGTAGGCCAGAGGTTGGCTGGCATTGGATTGATGTTGGAAGGCGCTCATGGATATCCAGCCTTTGTTATTTGCTCACCACCATGGTGGCGATCAGCTGATAGCCAGAGCCAAAGCGGTTGATGCTGGCATCCGTGGCCTCGGGCAACCAAGTGACGCCGATGCGCGAGGCGGCAATGCCTTTGGCGATCAAGGCCTCGGTAATGGCTTTGATGCGTTGGTTGGTGAGCTCACGCTTTTGCAGCGGCTGCCACACCTCGGTGTCGCGGGCGGTGAGTTGCAGGGTGCTTGCGTTGCCTTGGGCGGCATCGGTGCTGATTTTTTCAATCGCCGACATGGCTTGGCTGCTGATATTGGCGCTGCCAAACTCAAAGGGCAATGTTTGCGCTGCACTCGCACCGCTGCCGCCCGCATTTTCTGGCACACGACCGCTTTGGGTGGGGTCTGCGGCAGCGAGTGGAGCAGCGGAGGTGCTGGCAGTGTTAGCAGAAACGCTAGCAGCTGGTGCAGGCGCCACAAGGGCTGTGCTTGCAGCCGTGCCTGTGCCCACTTTACTGGTGGCCACAGCCACTGGGGTGACTGTGGCTGCGCTGCTGGCAGCGGCTGGCTCGGGTGGAGCCAGACATTCAGCCGCATCGACTTCCGTCACTGCTGCAAGCAACTCCATCACGCCATGCTCAATGGTGGTTCGCACGCCCAATTGCAGTGGCTCTTGGCTTTTACTACCGACGTTGATGTCAACCAGATCGTTGCCAAAGAAGCGATACACACCTGCGCCCACTTCTTGGCCAATCAGTTGCTTTTGCAAACTGATGGTTTTGTGCACCAAGAGGCTGCGGGTGTCGACGATGCGCAGATCCACGCCGATATTCATGGTGTAGGTGCGCCTTTTGCCGCCCACGCCGCCCACGCCCACTTCAAACCCGCTGGAGGCGATGTTGTAGTTGAGCTCGGTGATGCCGCCCACAATGTAGAAGTTGGATTTGATGATGCTGCCACCAAAGTACGGAATCCAAGGCACATTGGGTTTGCCTTGTTCCACGGTGTGCGTGCGGCCATCGCCAAGCTGGCGTTTGTCGGTGTAGGCCAGCTCTAACTCGGCAATGCGGGTGTCAAAGCGCTCTTGAATCAACACTGCGCCGCCCAGCTTGCCCAAAGCGGAATACACCATGAGCGAGCCGCCTTGTGTGATGGCGCTGCCTTCTGTAGAGCTGTAGCGCCCGGTGTAATCTTTGACATCGCCGACCGCGACGCCCACCGGGGGTTTGTTCTTTTGCTGAATGCTCTTTGCCATGCAAGCAAAGGCAGCTTCATTGGGAGTGAAATTGCGCCGAGGTGCAGAGCCGGTCACCACCGGTGCCTCATCCGGGGCGATCTGCTTGCTGGGCACACTTGCGCAACCCACCAAGCCAAGGCTCGCGCAGGCGAGCGCGAGCGGTTTGCCAAATAAAGAATGCATTGAAATTCCTTACTTAGCGTTAAGAAGCGGGCCATTGCAGGCGGTGCTGCCGCTCACGCTGGCCGTTTGTTGGCCGGTGTTGCTCTGTGTGGAATTGAGCACTTGGCTGCTGGTACCGCCACCGGCGCTGACAGCGCCATTGGAGGCGCTGGTGGTGGAGCCAGTGACGCTGGCGGTGAGCGCACCGCTGTTGGTTTGTGAGCTGTTGATGGCATCGGTCACGCTGACGAGTTGGTCTATGCCCAAGCCGCTGCGCGAGCTGCTGTTGGTGGCGGCATTGGCAGCATTGGCGGCATTGGTGGTGCCGTTGCTGTTGAGCGTGGGTGATGAGGTGGTGGCGGCCAAGTCGTTGTTGCCAGTGTTGCCCGTGGAGTTGGCCGAAACGGAGCAATTGAACTGCTTGTCGATCGTCGTGTTGTTGACCGTGTTGTTGATCACTCTGAAAGAGTCGTAATACCCATTCTTCTTCTTTTCAATCAGATCAACCACAGCCCCTTTGTTGACCTTGTCTTGCGTGGTTTGAAATTGCCAAGCGCTGTTTTCGCCAACGTTGTTGGCCAATACGGAAGAGCTAGCGAGAGCAAGTAATGCCATCGAGCACAAGGTATTTCGGAGCTGTTGAGATGTAAGAGTTATTTGTGTCATTTTTCATTTCTTTTCAATTGACAGTCGAGTTATGAATATCGAGCTGCGAAGTATGGGTAGAAAAATGACTTTGTGCAATTACACGAAATAGCTAGTTTTACAAATTTAAATACTGCTAAAGTACTATTGCAGTCTGATATCTGGGTTTCGATGTTGCTGATTGCCACGATTCATCGAACCTGCGCTGATTGACGCTACTACAAGCGCTACAAGAAATGTCAATGAGGCTCTTGGTATTCTGGGCGAGTGAAAAATGCAACACTGGTGTTATGGTTTCCATGAACTCGAAACAGTTTGCGAAATGGTTGGAACAGCAAGGCTGCGAGCTTTTTGCGGGGCAAGGACTCTCATTTCAAAGCGTTTCTCGCGGATAAGCAAACGATTACGCCGATGCACGGCACGTAAGAGATTGGCAAATGCTTGGAAACAAAAAAAATCAAGCGCGATCTCGGATTGAAATGAAGGAAAAAAATCATATTCAATTACCCCGTGGCACTCACACGAGATCGCAGCGAAACCTACCCAGATTGACCGCCTGTTTGACTTGAAGCATGCCTCCAAATTGGATCAACCGGAAGCCGCAGCCAATGTGCTGGGGAAAAAGTGTTGATTCAGGTTACGTAGCCTTGTCAAGTATCTTTGCTGATCTTGATCGAAGGAAACTTTGATGAAAAGTCTTTTGCCTTCGCAGCAATCTTGATCGCCACTTGCCGCGCCACAGCTTTGTAAATCCCAGCAATCTCGCCATCGGGATCCGTCACCATCGTGGGGCGGCCGCTGTCGGCGTTGACGCGAATGCTCATGTTGAGTGGCAAAGCGCCAAGGTAATCGATGCCTTTCTCAGCGGCATAGCGCTTGCCGCCATCTTCGCCAAAAATATGCTCGGTATGGCCGCATTTCTCGCAAACGTGAACCGCCATGTTCTCCACCACGCCCAGAATCGGCACGCCGACTTTTTCAAACATCGCCACGCCTTTTTTAGCATCCAACAGAGCAATGTCTTGCGGGGTGGTGACGATCACTGCGCCTGTCATCGGTACACGTTGAGAAAGCGTGAGCTGAATGTCGCCCGTGCCGGGCGGCATATCGACGATGAGGTAATCCAAATCTTTCCAATTGGTTTGGCGAATCAGTTGCTCCAGCGCCTGCGTGGCCATCGGGCCGCGCCAGATCATGGCTTCGTCTTGATTCACGAGAAAGCCAATGCTCATGACTTGTACGCCGTAGTTCTCCATTGGCTCCATGGTCTTGCCGTCTTCACTCTCAGGGCGGCCTTCAATGCCCATCATCATCGGTTGGCTCGGCCCATAAATATCCGCATCCAAAATACCCACG
>JANNED010000050.1:0-15251 GCA_031388245.1 Variovorax sp. | reverse complement strand
TCAAATGTATGTGATGGACCGAGAGCGGCTGACTTGTGCGGGCGGCACGAGCGTGGTTCATCTCGCAGCGGCACTGGTTGAGAAGCATCTGAGCCGCGCAGATGCTGTGAAGGCGCTGCGGATATTGATTGAAGACCAACCAATGCCGGCGAGCACTTTGCAGCCCGAGGCCGTGATGACCGTGCAGGCCAAAGATCGCTTGGTGCACAAAGCCATGCTCCTGATGGAGCAGCAACTCGCGGATCGTCTTGATACAAAGCGCTTAGCCGAGCTGCTTGGCTTAGGGCGCAGACAGCTAGAGCGTCGATTCGCAGATGACATCGCCATGAGCCCCGCGCAATATCACCGCAGCCTGCGCTTGGCACGTGCGCGCTGGATGCTTACGCATTCGGATTTATCGCTTGTAGACATTGCCTTCGAGTGCGGATGGGGTGATGGCAGTCAATTTGCGCGAGCGATTCGGCAAGAGACAGGTTTTTCACCGACCTTGTATCGGCAGACAACTCGCTCTACAGGAAAGTCGCAAAATAAACATCAAATGACGCAATTTGTCGATATTTAAAAGCTTTCTCTTCCTACACTCGTTCAACGATTTTCTGGAAGAGACACGATGCAACATTTCTCCATTTGGTCATTGCTGCGCAATGCCATGAGTTACCACGAGGGCTGGCAGCGCCAATGGCGTGATGCGCAGCCGCAAGCTGAATACGATGCGGTGGTCGTGGGCGGCGGTGGCCACGGGCTGGCCACGGCTTATTACCTCGCCAAAGAGCACGGGATGCGCCGCGTTGCGGTAGTCGAAAAGGGTTGGCTTGGCGGCGGCAACACCGGGCGCAACACGACGATTGTGCGCAGCAATTATTTATGGGATGAAGCCACCGCGCTGTATGAAAAATCCATGCAGCTCTGGGAAGGCTTGTCGCAGGACATCAATTACAACGTGATGTTCAGCCAACGCGGCGTGATGAATCTGGGGCACACTTTGCAAGACATGCGCGATATTGAGCGCCGCGTGACGGCCAATCGCTTCAATGGTGTGGATGCCGAGGTGCTCACGCCAGAACAGATCCAAGCTATGCTGCCTTTTATCAATCTCAACACGCGTTACCCCGTGCTCGGCGCAAGCTATCAGCGTAGGGCTGGCGTGGCGCGGCATGATGCAGTAGCTTGGGGCTTTGCACGAGCAGCAGACGCGCTCGGCGTGGACATCATTCAAAACTGCGAAGTCAAAGGCATCCGGCGAGAAGATGGCGCAGTCGTCGGTATCGACACGGTCAAAGGCTTTATCAAAACACCCAAAGTTGCCGTGGTGGCCGCTGGCCACAGCAGCCAGATTGCGCAGATGGCTGATATTCGCCTGCCGCTGGAGAGCCATCCTTTGCAAGCGCTGGTCAGCGAGGCCTTAAAGCCGATTTTCCCCACCGTGGTGATGAGCAATGCGATTCACGCTTACATCAGCCAGAGTGACAAAGGCGATCTCGTGATTGGCGCCGGCATTGATGCCTACACAGGCTTTGGGCAGCGAGGCAGCTTCCCCATCATTGAGCACACTCTGCAAGCCATCGTGGAATTGTTTCCCCTGTTCTCACGAGTACGTATGAATAGGCAATGGGGCGGCATTGTGGATGTCTCGCCTGATGCATGCCCAATCATTGGCCTCACGCCAGTGAAAGGGCTTTATATCAATTGCGGCTGGGGCACGGGCGGATTCAAAGCCACACCGGGCTCTGGCTGGGTGATGGCGCATACCGTGGCGCAGGATAGGCCGCATGCGATCAATGCGCCCTTCTCTCTCAATCGCTTCGCAACGGGGAATTTGATTGATGAGCATGGCGCAGCGGCGGTTGCACATTAAGGAAAGAACAAGATGCTAGAAATCAACTGCCCTTTTTGCGGCACACGGGCTGAGACAGAATTCACCCATGGCGGTGAAGGCGGCATTGCACGCCCTCTGAATACTGAGGCGATGAGTGATGAAGCTTGGGGCGATTACGTCTTCATGCGCAAAAACATCAAAGGCTTGCGCCATGAGCAATGGCGTCATGCCAATGGCTGTGGCCGCTGGTTCAATGCACTGCGTAATACCGTGAGCTACAAGTTTCATGCAACTTGGAAGATCGGCGAGGATATGCCCGCAGCCTCTGCGTCTGAAGGAGCTATGAAATGAGCTTCACACCCCATCGATTGCCCAGTGGTGGTCGCATTGATCGCACCAGCCCCATTTGCTTCACTTTTGATAGCAAACAATACACAGGATACGCCGGCGATACCCTTGCGTCGGCCTTACTTGCCAATGGCGTTACGCTCTTTGCACGCAGCTGGAAATACCATCGCCCACGCGGCCTTTTGGGCGCTGGCGTGGAAGAGCCCAACGCGCTCGTGCAACTGCACGAAGGCACGCATACCGTGCCCAATGCCCGCATGACGGAAGTGATTCTGGTTGAGGGCTTGGTCGCCAAAAGCATCCACGCGAGCCCGAGCTTGCAATTTGATTGGCGCGCGATCAACGGATTTTTTGCAAGACTCATTCCCGCAGGCTTCTATTACAAGACCTTCATGGCCTCGCAAGGTGCATGGCACTTTTTTGAGAAGCACATCCGCAAAGCCAGCGGCCTGGGTACATCGCCAGAGCTACCCGATCCCGATGTGTACGACAAACAATTCGCGCACACCGATGTGCTGGTTGTCGGCGGCGGGGCGGCTGGCTTGGCTGCGGCCTTAGCAGCTGCGGGGCAAGGCAAGCGTGTGATGCTCTGCGACGAACAAGCTGAGCTCGGCGGCTGGCTGCTCACCAGCAGTGATCACATTGATGGCCAAAAAGCCACTTCTTGGCTCACACAAACTTTGCAAGCCCTGCGCGAGCAAGCCGATGTCACCCTGCTGCCGCGCACAACGGCCTTTGGCTACCAAGATCACAACCTCGTCACGTTGATTGAGCGCAAGTATGATGGTATTGCGCCTCCAGAAGCCAAGGGCTATCGCGAGCGCTTATGGCGCGTTCGAGCGAAGCAGGTCATCCTCGCAACTGGTGCGCATGAGCGCCCCATGGTGTTTGCTGGCAACGATCTGCCCGGCGTGATGCTCGCCAGCGCAGCAGCGGTATATACGCAGCGCTATGCGATTCGTCTCGCAAGCCAAGCGATTGTGTTCACCAACAATGATGCGGCCTATGAGGCGGCAGTGGCACTCAAAGAAAGCGGCGTTAAAGTGTGTGTGGTTGATGCGCGAGAGCAACCTACTGGCGCTTGGGGCACAAGAGCGCGAGCACTCGGCATGGAGATTTTGGCGGGCCATGTGGTCACGCAGGCCAATGGCAAGATGCACATCACCAGCGTACAAGTGCAAGCCATCAATGCGCAAGCCCAGCTCACTGGCCAGCCGCGCAGCATGCCCTGCGATTTACTGGCTACATCCAACGGTTTCAGCAGCGTGATTCATCTGCATTCCCAAGCGGGCAGCAAAGCCGTTTGGAGCGATGAGCAGCTGTCCTTCTTGCCCGGCGCGAGTGCGCAAGGCGAGCGCAGCGCGGGCAGCTGTCGAGGTGCGATGAGCTTGCCTGCCGCCGCTGCGGATGGGGCAGCTTGCGGTGCTGCTTTGCCTCAAGCTGCTTTGGCCGCGCCAGAGATGCGCGCCCTCTGGCTCGTACCCCATGCTTTGCCGCCGAGCCGCGCGCCCAAGCAATTTGTGGATTTTCAAAACGACGTGACGGCGGCAGACATCTTGCTGGCAGTGCGTGAAGGTTTTGAATCGATTGAGCATGTCAAGCGCTATACCGCGCTAGGCTTTGGCACCGATCAGGGCAAAACCGGCAACATCAATGGCATGGGCATCACAGCGCAGGCCATTGGAAAGCCCATCCCCGCCGTGGGCACCACCACTTTTCGCCCCAACTACACACCCGTGACTTTCGGCGCGATCGCTGGCCTAGAGCTTGGGTGTGCCTTCGATCCCATTCGCCTCACGCCGATGCATGCATGGCATGTGAAAAATGGGGCGACGTTCGAAGATGTCGGCCAGTGGAAGCGCGCTTGGTATTTTCCCAAAGGTGGCGAAGATTTGCATGCCGCGGTGAAACGCGAAGTGCTCGCCACGCGTAACGCAGTCGGCACGCTCGATGCCTCCACACTCGGCAAGATCGACATTCAAGGCCCTGACGCGGCCACCCTGCTCAACTGGGTTTACTGCAATGCTTGGAGCAAGCTCGAAATCGGCAAGTGTCGCTATGGCCTGATGCTCGATGAAAACGGCATGGTGTTTGACGATGGCGTGACGGTGCGTTTAGCTGAAAACCATTTCCTTATGCACACCACCACGGGCGGCGCAGCGCGCGTGCTCGCGTGGCTAGAGCGCTGGCTGCAAACGGAGTGGCCGCATCTGAAGGTCTATCTCACCAGTGTGACAGACCATTGGGCAACCACAGCGGTAGTCGGCCCCAAGAGCCGCGAGCTCTTGCAAAAAATCTGCACCGATGTGAATTTTGATGATGCCGCGTTTCCTTTTATGTCGTACCGCGAAGGCACCATAAACGCTAATGGTGCCGGTATCAAAGCGCGCATCATGCGCATCAGCTTCTCGGGCGAACGCAGCTATGAGGTCAATGTACCGTCGAGCCAAGGTTTGCAAATGTGGGAGGCGATTCACCAAGCCGGCGAGCCGCTAGGCATCACGCCCTACGGCACTGAGACCATGCATGTGCTGCGCGCAGAAAAAGGCTTCATCATCGTCGGGCAAGACACTGATGGCTCGGTCACGCCGGTTGATCTAGGCATGGCAAGCATGGTGGCCAAGACCAAAGATTTCTTAGGCAAGCGCTCGCTCAGCCGCTCTGATACCGTGCGCCCAGACCGTAAACAACTCGTGGGTTTGCTCACCGATGACGCGCAATTTGTATTGCCTGAGGGCGCGCAAATTTTGGAAGCTGATCCCACGCAGATTCACGCTGGCTCACTTGTCCCCATGGGCGGGCATGTGACTTCGAGCTATTACAGCCCGACGCTTGGCCGCAGCATCGCCATGGCTCTGCTGAAATCTGGCCACAGCCGCACAGGGCAAAAAATTCGCGTGGGTATGCGAGATGGCAAGAGCGTGATGGCCACTGTGGTAAGCCCCGTGTTTTTTGATCCAGAAGGCAGACAGCAAAATGCTTGAGCACCAACAAACTCTTCAACTTCATTGGCAAACTGATCTCACCGTGCTGAGCCTGCGCGGCGAAGGCTGCGCGATTGCTGCCGCAGTCGAGCAGGCCTTGGGCGTTGCTTATCCGCTAAATGCCAACACCACACAAGCAAAAAACAACACGCGCCTCGTCTGGGTCAGCCCCGATGATTGCTTCGTCATCGCGCCACATGGCCAAGCAGCAAAGCTGGAAACAACTTTGCGTGACTCACTACAAGGCCAACACTTCGCCGTCACTGATGTCAGCAGCGGCTATCACCTGCTGTCCCTGACAGGCTTTGGTGCGCGCACCCTGCTCGCGCAAGGTTGCCCTCTCGATCTGCATCCCAGCAAATTCGGCGTAGGCCAATGCGCAGGCAGCCATTTCTTCAAGGCCTCGCTCTGGCTTTGGCCTGTCTGCGATGGTTCGAAGTATGAGCTTTTGATTCGCCGCAGCTTCGCGCCTTATGTCAGCACGTTGATCCAAAAAGCCAGTTTAGAACTGCACGTCGCCACCTCGGGCACACCTATAGAAGACTCAAACAACACTTGACCGGCATAAATACTGCGCAGAGCGCTATCATTTTTATAGTTTTCTAACAAAACCAGCAGCGCTTTCGCTATGGCCTGATTTGATGAATGCGCGTCCTGAGCTAGCGGCTGGTCGCCTGATGCGAAAAAATTTGCTTCCAGATCGACACTTCATCAAACATGATCCACTCATTCATCACTTTACCTTGCGTAATATGCGCATGAGATAAGCCCATGATGTAGAGCGGTGCGCCGGTGGGCTGGCAGAAATGGCCCCATCCGGAATGCGTGCCGCAGAGTGACCAGCGGGAAGCGATGCGCAAAGGCCGCTCGGTATCGCGGTTGATAAAGGCGCTATGTACTGTGAGCTTGGCATCGGGCATCGAGGCGAGGTAGCCGATGATGAAGCGGTCAATGTCGGCGTGGCCATAATACGTGTGGCCGCCGGGGGCAAAGAGGTTTGCGCCGTGGAAGTAGGCATCTTTGATGGCAGCAGTGTTTTTCTCGTTCCATATGTCGTGCAAGTTTTGCACGTATTTCGCCACCGCTGGATCTGCATCCACCTTCACGGGGCATTGCGTGGGCTGATCGTGCTCGGGCTTAAAAAAGCTGATTGGCTGGCCGGCCTGCAACTCAATATCTGCTTGCGCGCGCGCCATCTCGCGTGCGCTCGTGCCCATGCAATTGGCGAATGCAGATTGATCGCGAACCAGCCATTCTTCGATAACGACTTGGTCGCGCACCCAACAATCGGCAATGATGCGACTGCGCACGGGGCGGCCTTGCGCTTTTCCATAGAGACCATCGCCGGTGTGCGTCATCACCGAGACGAGGCGATGCGAGGAGAGGAATGAGCCATCCGCATAGGGCTGCCAGATCACATCTTCGCCAATGAGTTGGCGATCGGGGAATTGGTGCAAGGTTTGCAAGGTTTGCGTGGTCACGCCTTGGTTGCTTCCTGTGTAGCCCGTGGGGGCGCGGAGCTTGATGTTGGGCGCGTAGTATTGGTCGAGCTTGGCACCAATGCCGCGATCTTCCCAAATCTCTTGGGTGATGCCATAGATGAAATCAGGCACGTTTTTATAGGGGCTCAAATCTTGAAGCATGGCTTGCGTCTCCTAGTTTTGCTAATTATGGCGCATGCTTCAATGAATATGTATGCATTGCCAGATCAATGACTTGATGTTGAGGAAAATAGCTCTGAAATCCTAGGGTATTCACGGATTATTTGTATCTCTAAAACTTCTATCATGCATTCGTATGCAATTCATGGAGAGCAAGTAATGACGATCCGATATCTTAAGCGTGGCAAAGATGCGCAAGCCAAATCTGATGCAGACGCCAAGGTGCGCGCTACGGTAGAAGGCATCTTGAAAGACATTGAAGCGCGGGGCGATGAGGCCGTGCGCGAATACAGCAAGAAATTCGACAACTGGGATCCGGCTGATTTCCGCTTGTCGCAAGCAGATATTGAGAAGGCTGTGAAATCGCTCTCTGCGCGTGAGACAGAAGACATCAAGTTTGCGCAAAAGCAAATCCGCATGTTTGCTACGGCCCAGCTGGCGAGCATGAAAGAAGTCGAAATTGAAACGATGCCTGGCGTGATTCTTGGCCACAAACACATCCCAATGAGCGCAGTAGGCTGCTACATTCCGGGCGGTAAGTATCCGCTAATTGCGTCGGCACATATGAGCGTATTGACGGCAAAGGTGGCAGGCGTCAAACGCGTGGTATCCACTGCGCCTACGTTTCACGGCTCGCCGCATCCAGCCATTGTCTCGGCCATGCATTACGCAGGTGCAGACGAGATTTTGACGCTGGGCGGTGTGCAAGCCGTAGCAGCAATGGCGATTGGCACACAAACGATCAAATCTGTCGATATGTTGGTGGGCCCGGGCAATATGTTTGTGGCAGAGGCCAAGCGTCAGCTCTTTGGCCGCGTCGGCATTGATTTGTTTGCAGGCCCAACCGAGACGCTGGTGATCGCAGATGAGACGGTCGACGGCGAAATTTGCGCCGTGGATTTGCTTGGCCAAGCCGAGCACGGCACGACATCGCCAGCTGTGTTACTCACCAACAGTGAAAAATTGGCGAAAGACACGATGGCTGAGATTGAGCGCCAGCTGAAAATTCTGCCGACCGCTGCAATTGCATCAGTGGCATGGGCAGAGTTTGGCGAAGTGATTGTTTGCGACACATATGAAGAGATGCTAGAGAAAGCCGACGAGCTGGCATCCGAGCATGTGCAGGTGATGACGAGCCGCGATGATTGGTTTGCCACACATATGCAAAACTATGGCGCACATTTCTTAGGGCCACGCACCAATGTGTCGTTTGGTGACAAAGTCATTGGCACAAATCACACATTACCGACGAACAAAGCGGCGCGCTATACCGGCGGCCTGTGGGTCGGCAAATTCCTCAAGACCTGTACTTACCAAAAAGTGACAACGAACGAAGCCAGCGCCTTGATCGGTGAATACTGTTCACGCCTTTGCCACATGGAAAATTTTGCGGGCCACGGCGAGCAAGCCAATATTCGCGTTCGCCGCTATGGCACGCGCACCGAAGTGCCGTGGTATGAGCCTGTGCCTGCGTTGGCTTGAAGATTGCTTGGTACTCTGTTCCTATGAAAACGCCCAGCTTCCGCCTTGATGGCAAGCGCGCTTTGGTTACCGGCGGCTCCAAAGGCATTGGTTTGGCCGCTGCGCATGCGCTGGTGCAAGCGGGAGCGCAGGTGGTCATTGCAGCACGCAATACTCCTGAATTGATAGCGGCTTGCGCAGATATCATGCAGGCGAGCGGCACAAAAGACTCAAAAATATCCTACAAAGTTGTCGATGTTTTGGATAGCCAGGCTGTTGACCAACTGTTCACATCAGAGGCCGTGTTTGACATCGTGATCAACAATGCTGGCACGACGCGCACCAAACTGATCGACGAAGCAACAGACGAAGATTTTGATACAGTGATGGATCTGAATGTAAAGGCTGCGTTTTACGTGCTCCGCGCGGCAGCTCGAAGCTTAAAGGCGGCTGGCAAACCGGGCAGCTTGATCAATATGTCTTCTCAAATGGGGCATGTGGGTGGCCCTCGGCGAGTGATGTATTGTGCGAGCAAGCATGCGCTAGAGGGCATGACGAAAGCGTTGGCTTGGGAGCTGGGGCCACTCAACATCCGTGTCAACAGCATCTGCCCTACTTTCATCGAAACCGAGCTCACCGCCACGATGCTGAAAGATGACATTTTTAAAAATTACGTCTTGGGCAATATCGCGCTGGGCCGCTTGGGCAAGCTCGAAGAGATCATGGGTGCGATCGTTTTCTTGGCCAGCGATGCATCCAGCCTTATGACGGGCAGTGCGTTGATGCTCGATGGCGGCTGGACGGCGCGTTAAAAAATGGTCAAAGCCGCCACTTCCATTGATGTTGCTAAGCTGGCAGGCGTCAGCCAATCCGCCGTGAGCCGCACCTACACACCAGGCGCGAGTGTGGCTGAGCACACACGCGATAAGGTAATGGATGCAGCACGCAAACTCGGCTATCGCCCGAATGCAATTGCCCGCACCTTGATCACGCGCAAGAGTCGCATGATTGCAGTGGTGGCATCATATTTAGACAATCAGTTTTACCCAGTGGTGATCGAGAAGCTCTCCAAACGATTGCAAGATGATGGCTACCATGTACTGCTCTTCATCGCTGAGGCGAATGTGGAAGCAGACGAGTTATTGATGCAGCTGATGCAGTATCACGTGGATGGCATTGTGCTGCTCAGTGCGAGTTTGTCGTCTGGCATCGCCAAAGATTGCGCTGACGCTGGCATCCCAGTCGTGCTTTTCAACCGCATTGCACAAGCGGGTGGCACGGTCAATTCTGTGGCGAGCGATAACGAAGCCGGTGGCCGCATGGCAGCGCAGGCTTTACTGGCTGCTGGGCATGAGCGAATTGGCTACATCGCAGGCATGGAAGACTCATCCACCAATCGGGATCGCGAAGCGGGCTTCTGCGCTGAGCTGGCGGCGCATGGTCGTCGCGTTTTCGCGCGCACTGTGGGGCATTACAGCTTTGAAGGTGCGCAAGTCGCTGCACGGCTAATGTTTCAAGGCACGGATACGACACAAAAGCCCAGTGCCGTGTTTGTAGCCAACGATCACATGGCCATTGCAGTGATGGATGTGTTGCGCGGCGAGTTGAAGCTACGCGTGCCCCATGATGTGGCCGTGATTGGTTTCGATAACGTGCCGCAATCAGCTTGGGGCGGTTATTCGCTTTCCAGCATCGAGCAGGATGCGCAGGCCATGATCGAAGCCACGGCACGCATCATGATGGCGCAAATTCTGGATGAAACGGTTTTAGCTCAACATGTGAACTTGCCAGTGCGGCTCATCGAACGCAGATCGACAGGAATAGTCATATGAGAGCAGCGCCAGCCCTTCACACCAGCGCAGCCATGCAAGGCTTCCATGCCGAGTTTCGCAACTTGGACGACTACATCCGCGTCATCACAGATCGCATTTGGGAAGGTCGCCAAATTGACACGATTCGAGATTACTACAGCGACCCTTGCTGCGTGATCACACCGGCTGGTGCAACAACAGATGTACAAAGCGTGATCGACGGCACGAAGGCCACGCTCGCTCAGTTTCCAGATCGGCGCTTGCTCGCTGAAGACGTGATTGAAGCGGGCGATGCACAGGCTGGGTTTCTCTCGTCTCATCGCATCATCAGCACGATGACACATCTGGGGAACGGTAACTTCGGTAACGCATCGGGCAAAAAAATCCATGTCCGTACCGTGGCCGATTGCGTGTGCAAAGACAACCGCATCGTGCATGAATGGCTGGTGCGCGATCAAGGGGCGATTGCGCAAGCTGTGGGCAGCTCGCCGCAAGAAATGGCAAAAGCTTGGCTTGCTGCTCGCAGCAAGCCACTGCTGCCATTGCCCCAACCTGCTGCACCCATCTGGTGGCGCAACCCGATGAGCGATGAGCCGATGGCACAGCGCTATGCAAACTCGATGGGCCAGATGTTGACGGGTCGCGCTACCGACGAAACAATCTACGACGAAGCCGCATGCAGCCTCGGCCCCGTGAACTCCACGCACTACGGAAGAGCAGAAATTCAAGGTTTTTTTGCATCCATCGCAGGCAGCGTCAACGCAAGCAGCTATGAAATTGAGAGCGTTGCATTCATGCCAGCCAACAGCGGTCTAGGCCGTCCGCCGCGCGTGGCGCTACGCTGGCGCTTGAGAGGCAAGCATTCAGGCAAGGGAAGATACACGACTGTAAACGAGGTCGCTGACGCGCGTAACTCCCTAGACATTCTAGGCATCTCACATGCCGAATTCGTGAAAATTGGCAAAGAATGGGTCGTAGCACGTGAATGGGTGCTCATTGACGATGTAGCCGTCTGGATGCAAGTCTTCGATGGCACGGTGATTCACAACAACCAAAGGTAAGCAACTATGGCTCGCGTACAACTTAAACACATCGCTAAGTCTTGGACGAACAGCGGAAAAACCTCCGTGGGCGTGAAAGAAATGTCGCTTGATATTGCTGATGGCGAATTCCTCGTGCTGCTCGGCCCCTCGGGCTGCGGCAAGACAACCACCATGCGCATGGTCGCAGGCCTCGAAGATGCCACGCAAGGCGAGATTTGGATTGGCGACAAAATGGTCAACCAACTCGAACCCAAAGACCGCGACGTGGCCATGGTGTTTCAAAGCTATGGCCTGTACCCCAATATGACGGTTTACGAGAACATCAGTTTCCCGTTGCGCATTCGCGGCACACCCAAAGCCGAGATTGACCCAGCCGTGATCAAGGCTGCCAAAAAGGTAGAGCTGATGGAGTTTTTAGACCGCCGCCCGAAAGAGCTGTCTGGTGGCCAAAGGCAACGTGTAGCGCTAGCTCGGGCTATCGTGCGCCAGCCTTCGGTCTTTTTGATGGATGAGCCACTGTCTAATCTTGATGCCAAGCTGCGGGTCAGCATGCGTGCCCACATCAAGCATTTGCACCACGATCTGGGCGTGACCACGATTTACGTCACCCACGATCAGGTCGAAGCCATGACTTTGGCAGACCGCGTGGTGGTCATGAGCAAAGCCGAGATTCAGCAAATCGGCACGCCCGAGGCGATTTACAACGACCCCAACAATTTATTCGTTGCAGGCTTCATCGGCGCGCCCGCCATGAATTTGGTTCACGGTGCTTTGAATCATGGCGTGTTTGAATCCCAAGGAGAAGGCTACAGCGTCAAAGTGGCTGGCTTTGGCAACGTGACTCTTGCGCATGCTGTGCTGGGCATCCGGGCTGAAGACATGACTGTGGTTTCCCCTGACAACGCGCAGATCACGGGCAACGTCTTTTCTTTTGAGCTGCTGGGCGATGCCACCACAGTGACGCTTAAACTGGCTGATCAATTCATTACCGCCAAATCTGGCAAAGAGTTTCGCGTGGCAATTGGCGCGCATTCAGGCTTTGCGGTGAATACAGAGAAATGCTATTTGTTTGATGGTCAAACGCAGAACCGGATGCGTTTGAGCCCCACTTGATGACCGGGTTCGTTTTATTTTTTTGGAGATTCATGATGACTGCACACACCAAACTCTCGCGCCGCAGCCTCGTTGCTGTTGCAGCCCTTTCTTCAGCAGCGGCCTTGATGCCCAGCCATGCGCTGGCTGATTGCGCCAAGATTGCCGGCAAAGGCGATATCAACATTGTGGGCAGCTCCATGCCCTCAGTGCTGCACATCTCCAAAGAGATGGAAGCTTGCAACAAAGGCAATGTCAAAGTCGCCATCAAAATCACGCCTGAGGCGCGCGTGGAAGCAGAGCGTGCTTTTGCATCAGAGGGCAAATCAGCGTTTGACGCGGCTGTGGTTTCTGGTGGCGTGTATTCTGGTTTGGTCTCTCGCGGACAGATTCAACCCATGACCGATTTGGTTAACAAATACAAAGCTAAGTACAAAATTGAAGACAGCATGCTGGTCAAATCTGGCGGCGATGTGATGGCGATTGCTTTTCAGCAAAATGCCCAGAATTTGTACTACCGCAAAGATATTTTTGACAAACTGGGTTTGAAGCCGCCCACCACGTATGCAGAAATGCTGCAAGCCGCTGCTGTGATTAAGGCCAAAGAGCCGAGCATTGAATTCCCCATCGCACAAACCTTTGCCAAAGGCTTTGATATTTCTACCGAGTTTGTCAACATGTACGTTGGCTTTGGCGGCAAAATGTTCAAGCCCGGCAGCGCACTGCCCGCATTCAACGAAGAAGCAGGCTTGAAAACTGTTGAGCTGATGAAGGCCATGATGCCCTTCATGACGCCCAACGTCTTGGCCTCCAACTCTGACGATGTGATGAATCAGTTTCAGCAAGGCAAAGCGGCCATGGGCGTGCTCTGGGCCAGCCGCGCAGCGCGTATGGATGATCCAGCCGCCTCCAAAATCGTGGGTAAGATGGAATTCGCTGCAGCTCCAGCCACAGTGGCGGGCGGCAAGAGCGCCACGCATCTGTGGTGGGATGGCGTTGCGATGCCGAAAAACCTCTCCAACGATCGCGATGTAGTGTTCCAAGTGCTGATGGAAGCGCTAGATGAAGAAACCATGAAAGCCGGCAACGACCTGACCATTTGGATTCGCTCTGCTTACAAGCCCACACGCTTTGGCACGGGCGTGACGCTGTCGATGAAAGCTGGCGCCCCAATTTGGCCTACCGAGCCCTACCTCGGTTTGGCCACAGGCGAACTGGGCAAGTTGATTCCAGAAGCACTGGGCGGCGCGATGACTGCCAAGCAAGCTTTGGATGCTGCTGCTGTGGCTTACACAAAAGCCGCTACTGAAAAAGGCTTTATCAAGTGAGTTAACTGAAGCTTTGCGCTTGTGTGAGTGGCAACACTTGCATCAGCGCAGCTTTCCTAGTGCTGTTGATTTGCTTGAGGTTTGCCCCGTCTTAATTTCTCAAGGCCCACATGAAAACAAAATCTTTTCTCCAATTTGTTGGGCCTTCGGTCGGCTTGATGCTGCTGTTACTGGCCGCGCCTTTGTTGATTACGTTTTATCTCTCCGTGCGCAATTGCGCCATGGAAATGGAGATGGTCAAAATCGAAGAGACCACGCCATTCGGCAAGGTTGAGACTTTTACCCAACGCGCCAAGCTCGATGGCAACGGCCGTGCCATAAAAAATTGCAGCTTCGTGGGTTTGGAGTATTACCGCAAAGTTCTGGGCATTGACAAAGCGCAAGACACGGCTGCCATGGCCCCACCTGATGCCGCTGCCAGCAGTACGCCAGCAAACGCGGGAGCTGCTGGCTCAAGCGAGAAAGCCAACAACGAATTTTTTGGTGCCTTGCGCTTCACGATGATCTACACCTTTGTCACGCTGCCGTTCGTGCTGATCATTGGTTTTCTGTTGGCGCTTGGGGTCAACAATGTCACGCAAAAGCTCAAAGGAGCTTTCATCTCAGCTTCTTTGCTGCCCTTTATCATCACGCCCGTAGTGGCTGCTCTGTCGATTAAATGGCTATTTCGCGACAACGGCTTGATACCGCATTTGCTCTCCAACTTTGGCATTCAAGTGTTCTGGATGGCTGAGGCTTGGTCGGCACGTTTTCTCATCATTGTGTACGGCATTTGGCATGTGGTGCCGTTTGCTTTTATCGTGCTCTATGCCGGCTTGCAATCCGTACCGCAAGATTCTTTGGAAGCCGCCACGATTGACGGCGCAACCCGCTGGCAAAAGCTGCGCTACGTCACGCTGCCGCATTTGATGCCGCTCTTGGTGTTCATCACGCTAATTCACCTGATGGATGCCTACCGCGTGTTCGAGCCTGTCGTGGTGCTCACGCAAGGGGCGTTCACCACCAGCGTGCAATACCTCACCTATCACATCTTGCTGCAAGAAAACAATCCGTACAAAGCCAGCGCAGCCGCTGTATTGACCTTGATTGGCATCGTGATTTTGTTGATTCCGCTTCTGGTTAAAACTTGGCGCGAGCAGAAAAGAGGGATTTGATATGAACAAACGCAATCTCCCCATTTCCGTTCTCATTTACGGCGGCTTGGCGCTGTGGCTGATCATCGCTTCGCTGCCAATTGTGTGGACGGCCATCATTTCGTTTCGGCAATCGATTGATGCGTTTTCATCTCCCATCAAATGGGTTGCGCCTTTTACGATGGAAAACTATTCTCGCTTGTGGATTGACAAAGAGTTTTATCGCAACTTTTTTAACACCGCGTTGGTGACCGTATTCACCGTCACCATCTCGCTGAGCGTCGGCTGCTTAGCAGGCTACGCTCTGTCGCGTTACAGGGGCTCGCTTGGTTTTTGGCTGCTGCTTATTGCTCTGATGTTTCGTGCCATTCCGCATTCAAGTTTGCTGCCTTCGTTTTTCACAATTTTCGATGCACTGGGTATTCGCAACACCTACTTCACCTTGATTTTCGTGCTGGTAGCCATCAACCAACCCTTCACGATTTGGATGCTGCGCTCATTTTTTGTGAACATTCCCAATGAGCTGGATGAAGCGGCCTTGGTCGATGGCTGCACGCGCTTTCAAGCCTTCAGG
>JANNED010000043.1:0-44629 GCA_031388245.1 Variovorax sp. | reverse complement strand
TAGAACACGGAAGTCACGGAGGATTCACGGAAGACACAGAAAAAACAATTTGAGTTTTCCGTGCCTTCCGTGTAATTTCTGTGTCTTCCGTGTTCTTAAAACTTATAGTAACTACAAAGTCCTCGCCACTTCCTTGATCTCAAAGAACTCCAACACATCGCCCTCGACGATGTCGTTGTAGCCTTTGATGTTCAAGCCGCACTCGAAGCCTTCTTTGACTTCTTTCGCGTCGTCTTTGAAGCGCTTGAGCGATTCGAGCTCGCCGGTGTAGATAACGGTGTTGTTGCGCAGCAAGCGCAGGCGAGCTGAGCGGCGCACCACACCGCTGGTGACCATACAGCCCGCGATCGAACCAATTTTGCTGACTTTAAACACTTGACGAATCTCGGTCGTGCCGATGATTTCTTCTTTCTTGTCGGGCGTGAGCATGCCACTCATGGCGAGTTTCAATTCATCCACGGCATCATAAATGATACTGTAGTAGCGAATATCAATGCCGTTGCCTTCAGCGGTTTTGCGTGCGCCTTGGTCGGCGCGGGTGTTGAAGCCGATGATCACCGCCTTCGATGCAATCGCCAAATTCACATCGCTCTCGCTGATGCCGCCCACTGCGGCATACACGATCTGCACCTTGACCTCATCGGTGGAGAGCTTGAGCAGGGATGTGGCCAGCGCTTCTTGCGAGCCCTGCACATCGGATTTGATGATGATGGGCACCATTTTGACTTCGCCTGAAGTCATGTCGGTGAACATATTTTCCAGCTTCGAGGCTTGCTGCTTGGCCAGCTTCGTGCTGCGGTATTTGCCGGCACGATACGTGGCGATTTCTCGTGCACGCTTTTCATCGAGCATCACGGTGAACTCATCGCCAGCGGAGGGCACTTCGGCCAAGCCTTGAATCTCGACAGGAATCGATGGGCCCGCAGATTTGATGCTCTGGCCATTTTCATCCAGCATCGCACGTACGCGGCCATAGGTGGCACCGAGCAAAATGGCATCGCCCACATTGAGCGTGCCAGTCTGCACGAGCACAGTGGCCACGGGGCCACGGCCTTTGTCAAGCCGCGCCTCAACCACCAAGCCTTTGGCCATGGCTTTCACTGGCGCTTTGAGCTCAAGCACTTCGGCTTGCAAAAGCACTTGCTCGAGCAAATCATCGATGCCCTGCCCTGTGCGGGCTGAGACAGGTACAAATGGAGAAGAACCGCCGAATTCTTCGGGGATCACCTCTTCCGTGACCAATTCACCTTTCACACGATCTGGGTTGGCCTCAGGTTTGTCAATCTTGTTCATCGCAACAACGATGGGCACACCAGCCGCTTTGGCGTGCTTGATCGCCTCTTTGGTTTGCGGCATCACGCCGTCGTCGGCTGCCACCACCAAAATCACAATGTCTGTGGCCTGCGCACCGCGAGCCCGCATGGCGGTAAACGCTTCGTGGCCAGGCGTGTCAAGAAAAGTCACCATGCCGCGCGGCGTTTCAACGTGATAAGCGCCGATATGCTGCGTGATACCGCCAGCTTCACCAGAGGCCACTTTGGCACGGCGGATGTAATCGAGCAGAGAAGTTTTGCCATGGTCAACGTGGCCCATCACAGTCACGACGGGTGCGCGTGGCAACAACTCGGCAGTGAATTCACCGGCTTCTTCCACCGTGAACGCCTCGGGATCATCGAGCGTGGCAGCCAAGGCTTTGTGGCCCAGCTCTTCCACCAAAATCATCGCAGTATCTTGATCGAGCGACTGATTGATCGTGACCATTTGACCGAGCTTCATCAGCTTCATGATCACATCAGACGATTTGACAGCCATCTTGTGAGCCAGCTCAGCCACAGTGATCGTCTCGGGCACGTGAATTTCAAGCACGCGCGCTTCCACTGGTGCCGCTGGCGTTTGGTCTTCACGTTGATCTCGGTCATCCCGGCCGCGTTTGCCGCGCGGGCCGCCACGCCAATTGCTGCGGCCTACGCCGCCAGAAGCATCACCTCGGGTTTTGATTTCTTTCTTCTTGCCATCGGCATCTTTGCCCCAGCTTGAAGACAATTTTTCAGATTTAACTTCGGTTTTTTTCGCTCCAGCGCCAGCCCCGGCGCTGCCCGTCGTGCCGGTAGCCACAGGTGAGCCGTCGGCTTTTTTCGCACCGGCTGCGGGCTTATGCAATGTGCCTTTCACAGCACTGGCGGCTGGCTTAGGCTCATCGGCTTTCTTCGCAACCATGACCTTCTTGGGCGCACTCATCATCGCGCGAATGGCCTCCGCTTCAGCCAAAGCTTTGCGGCGACGGTCATCAGAATCAGCCACGCGCGCTTTTTCATTGGCCTGCACTTGTTCTGCTGTCAGTGCTGCGGGCACAGGCGCTGGTGCAGGCGCTTGCACGACGGGTGGCGCTACAGTTTCAGGAGCAAGCTGCGTAGATTCTTTGCCGGCTACAGGCTGATTTTCTTCAGAAACCAGCGCCGCAGGCGCATCGGAGGGCGTGCTCGGTGCTGCGCTATGGAGTGCGTCGCGATCTTGCGGTTTGACACGGTTGTGCTCAGCCATGCGCCTGCGCTCATCGGCCTCATGCGCCATACGCTGGTTGAATTCTGCTTGGCGGCGCGCTTCTTCATCGCGTCGGGCTTGTTCAGCATCGTTGATCACAGGCGCGACAGGTGCAGCCGGGCTGGCGGCAGGCTCTTGTGCCTCAACTGGCGTTGGCTCGGGAGCAGCTTGCGCTTCTTCATCGCGCTGCACAAAGGTGCGCTTCTTGCGCACTTCGACGGAGATCGTGCGTGCTTTACCGGTGGCATCGGCTTGCTTGATCTCGGTGGTGGATTTTTTGGTCAGCGTGATTTTCTTGCGCTCACCAGAGGCAGCTGTGCCGTGGCTGATTTGCAGGAAGCTCAGCAAGCTTTGCTTGTCGCTGTCGGTCAGCACATCGCTGGCAGCGGCTTTGGGCACGCCCGCGCCTTTGAGCTGCTCCAGCAGCGTTTCAACAGGTTTCTTGAGTTCGCTTGCAAACTCGGAGACAGTGGTATTGGACATAAATGAGGGTCTCCATGATCTTTAGGCTGCAGCAGCAGATGGTGTGGCAGCATCGCCAAGGCTCGCGCTCGCGCTAGCGTCTTCGCTGGTAAACCAGTGCTCGCGTGCCTTCATGATGAGCGCTTTGGCCTCATCTTCAGATTGACCTGTGACTTCGGTGAGCTCGTCAATGGCCAAATCGGCCAAATCATCAAGCGTGTTCACACCGCTTGCGGCCAGCTTGGCAATCAAATCGCTGGACAGATGTGCGCCGTTGAATTCAAAATCACGCAAATCTTGGCTCACTTCTTCCACGGATTCTTCCTTGGCAATCGCCATGGTCAGCAGTGCATCTTTGGCGCGGGTGCGAAGTTCATTCACGGTGTCTTCATCAAAGCCCTCGATCTCCAGCATCTCTTGCAGCGGCACATAGGCCACTTCTTCAAGGCTGGTGAAGCCTTCGGTGATCAGCGTATCGGCAATCTCTTCATCCACATCGAGCTTGCTCATGAAGAGCGCACGGATTGAGCCTTGCTCGCCGGCCTGCTTCTCGGCGGATTCGTTGGCATCCATGATGTTGATCTTCCAGCCGGTGAGCTCAGAAGCCAAGCGCACGTTTTGACCGCCACGGCCAATGGCGATAGCGAGATTTTCTTCATCGACCACCACGTCCATCGCATGCTTTTCTTCGTCCACCACAATCGATGACACGTTGGCCGGAGCCAATGCACCGATCACGAACTGCGCAGGATCATCGCTCCACAACACAATATCTACTCGCTCACCAGCCAGCTCATTGGTGACAGCATTCACGCGCGAGCCTCGCACGCCCACGCAAGTGCCGATCGGATCAACGCGCTTGTCGTTGGAGAGCACGGCGATTTTGGCGCGTGAGCCAGAATCCCGGGCGCAGGATTTGATCTCCAGCAAACCCTGCTCGATCTCAGGCACCTCGTTGCGGAAGAGCTCAATCATGAATTCAGGGGCATTGCGCGAGAGAATAATGGGTGCGCCGCGCAGCTCGGTGTTGACTTCCATGATCATGGCGCGAACGCGATCACCGGTGCGCAGATTTTCTTTAGAAATCATGTCGCTGCGACGCAAACGCCCTTCCACCCGACCGCTCTCCACAATCAAGCCCTCTTTGTCAGCACGCTTGACGGTGCCCACAAAAATCTTGTCGCCACGGCTCATGAAATCATTGAGCAAAATCTCGCGCTCGGCATCGCGGATTTTTTGCAAAATCACCTGCTTGGCCGCTTGCGCACCAATGCGGCCAATCGGTACCGAATCGACCTGCTCTTCGATGTAATCGCCCGGCTCCACATCCGTGACGCGATCCAGCGCATCCATCAGCATTTCTTCGGCATCGGGATTTTGCAAGCCTTGATCATCGGGCACCACCAGCCAGCGGCGGAAGGTTTCGTAGTCACCCGTCTCGCGCTCCATGGTGACGCGAATTTCCACTTCGCCATGGCCTTCGTTTTGGTAGATTTTCTTGCTGGCCTGCGCGAGAGCCGCCTCCAGCGCACCAAACACGGTCTCGCTGTCAACGTTTTTCTCACGGGAAATGGCTTCTACGAGCATCAACATTTCGCGGTTCATGGGTATTCTCCTTCGTGCAGAGTTCTAAAAATAAAAAAAACAATCAATCCGTTGCGCCTAGGCTGCCCTGTTGTGGAGCAAGCTTGCCGCGTCGGCCTTTGAAATCAACGATAGGGGCGAGGCGGGCATCTTTCAGCTCATCAAGCGTAAAGCCCACCACGGTCACGGGCGCCAGCAACCGTTTCTTCGATACTTTGGCGCCGGGCTTCAGGGGTTTGGCTGCTTCGTTTTCAAGCTCAATTTGCCAGCCGCCCGCTTCGCTTTTAGAGAGCAAACCTCGGAATTTCTTGCGATGGGCGCTGACGGCTTCTGCGCCATGCGCCACGCCTTGTGCGGCCACATCACTGCCAATGGCCAGCTTCAAGGTGAGATCAATCATCTCGCCCTGAAACCGCTCAAAATCTGCTTCGCTTTGCAAAGGCCGATCAATCCCCGGTGAGGCCACTTCTAAGCGCTTGTAATCGACATTCTCGACTTCAAGCACGTATTGCAACTGCCGTGTTACGCGCTCACAATCTTCAACGGCAATCAACACTTCATCCTGCCCGGCCACCCAAGGATGATCTATGGTGATGCGCAGCAGCCCGCCTGCTGAGCGTTCAATCTCAACAAGTTCGTAGCCCAAGCCGGTAACGGTTTGGCTGACAGTGGTTTGCAAATTGGCGGACATGTGTGTTCAAAAGCACACCCAAAAAAACATCTGAGCAAAAAGCGTTCAGGCATAAAAAAACGGGCGTTTGGCAAAACGCCCGTTGGGGTGTAATGGATTGATTATAAAGGCTTTTAGGCGGTTTTCACACCGGCGCAGAATTTGCTGACGCTGCCTTCAACTTCAGCGCTTCAAGCCGAGGATGCATCAGCGCAAACCACAGCGGCGGAATGGCGGCCAAGAGGATGCTGCCGGCATAGCCTGTGGGCAGGCGCGGGCTATCTGGGGTGTCTTGCAGCGTCGCATAGGGTTTCCAAGCGTGCATGTGGTGATCAGAATGCCGCTGCAAATTGGCCAACAAGCTGTTGGTGATGATGTGATCGGCATTCCAAGCATGCATTTTGCCAAAGGCTTCGCGTTTGCTGCCATCGCTGTTGCGCTGCAAACCGTAGTGTTCAATGTAATTGACGAGCTCTAAAAGCAAGAAGGCGATAGCCGATTGAAGCACAAAGAATGCACCTATTTTCATAGCAGTCTGCGCAGATTCCATGCTGGCTGATGAGCCAAAAAGCATCAAAAATGGCAAGACGATCAAGGCAGCTGAGGCGCCTGCGCTCCATGCCAGCGGGCTGCGCACCCAGGTGCTTTTCATCTGCGCGATGCGCTGCGCCTCTAGCCGCCAGCCGCTGGCCAAGCTGCCCCACAGCGTGCGCGGCAAAAAGCGATAAAAGCTCTCGCCATATCGTGCCGATGCCGGATCATCCCAAGTGGCAGCTCTGGGATGATGGCCCCGGTAATGCTCCACCATGAAGTGCCCGTAGCAGACTGTCGTCATGAGCAGCCAAGCGCAAAAACGGTCTGTTTTTGATTTGCTGTGACCGAGTTCGTGGGCAAAGGTGATGCCTTGCGCGCCCGTGATGTACCCCACGGAAAAAGCGATTCCGAGCACAATCAGCCATTCAGAATTTGCCGCAGCATAGGCACCCACAGCAATCAAACCCATTTGCAGCACAACATACAGCCGCAAAACCCACTGAAAATAGCCTTTCGAATCATCTTCGGCCACAGGCATCGGCGAGTTTTTGGGCAACAAGGTCTCTAGCAAAGCGAAGCTGCCCCAGACGAGCAGGGTAGAGACGAAGGCATTTTGAGGCGCAACAATTAAGCCCAAGGCGCTGAGCAACGGCAAAATCAGAGCAAGAAGAAAGCGCAGATCAGAAATTCGCATGGTGTCTTACTGTGCCACAGGATGCAGCCATGTGGAAGCGTGGTTTACCTGTAGGCGAGCCAAGGCTTGAAGGCTTGCCTTCAGATTTGCCGAGAAGCCATGAGCGCTAACAACTGCGCCTCGTCAATCACAGCCAAGCCCAGCTCTTTGGCTTTGTCTAATTTACTGCCCGCATCCGCGCCAGCCACCACATAACTCGTCTTCTTGCTCACACTGCCCGAGACGCGCCCCCCTGCAGCTTCGATCCTGTCTTTGGCCTCATCGCGGCTGAGATTGGGAAAGGTGCCGGTGAGCACGAAGGTGTGGCCCGTGAGCGATTGCACAGCCCGCTGGGCGGGTGCGCCCTCCTCCCAGCGGATGCCCACAGCACGCAATTGCGCCATCACCTCGCGGTTGAGTGGCTGTGCAAAGAAGGTGCCAAGACTGTGGCTCACAACAGGGCCCACATCGTTGACCTCTAGCAACTGCTCTTGCGTTGCATCCATGATCGCATCCAAGCTACCGAAATGTTTGGCCAAATCTTTTGCTGTGGCCTCGCCGACGTGGCGGATGCCCAAACCGTAAAGGAAGCGAGGGAGCGTGGTTTGCTTGGATTTCTCGAGTGCAGCAAGGATGTTGTGTGCGGATTTGTCGGCCATGCGATCCAGCGCAGACAGCGATGTCAGACCCAAGCGATACAGATCGGGCAATGTTTTGATCACGCCAGCTTCAACAAGCTGGTCGACCAGCTTATCGCCCAAGCCTTCAATATCCAGTGCACGGCGCTGGGCGAAATGCAAGATGGCTTGCTTGCGCTGCGCGGGGCAAAAAAGACCGCCCGTGCAGCGCCAATCGGCCTCATCTTCTTCTTTCGCAATGGCCGATTGACATTCGGGGCATTGGCCTTGCAATCGCTGGTAAATGTTGAGTGCTTCGCCCGCATCGTCGGGGCGCTGCTCAGCCACCACGCTCACCACTTCAGGAATCACATCGCCTGCTCTGCGCACAATCACCGTGTCGCCAACGCGCACATCTTTACGCTGCGCCTCGCCTTCGTTGTGCAAGGTGGCGTTCGTTACCGTCACGCCGCCTACAAACACAGGAGCGAGTTTGGCAACCGGCGTGAGCTTGCCGGTACGGCCGACTTGAATGTCAATCGCCAGCACGGTGGTGAGCTGCTCTTGCGCAGGATATTTGTGAGCCACCGCCCAGCGCGGCTCGCGGGTCACAAAGCCCAAGCGCTTTTGCAAAGCAAAGCTGCTCACCTTATAAACCACACCATCAATGTCGAAAGGCAACGCATCGCGCCCGGCTGCGATGCGTTGATGATACGCTATCAAATCCGTAGCACCCTGCGCACGTTCTGTGCCGGCTGACACCGGAAAACCCCATGATTTCAAGATTTGAAGAGCTTGCCAATGGGTCTCCAACACGGGGCCACCTTGCTCAAAGGGTGTGTACTCGCCCAAGCTGTAAGCGAAAAAGCTCAAGGGGCGCTGCGCCGCAATGCTCGAATCCAACTGCCGCACGGCGCCAGCAGCTGCATTGCGCGGATTCACAAAGGTTTTTTCGCCTTTCATGCCCTTGGCAATTTTTTCTCGTTGCCGCTCATTCATGGCTTCAAACTGATCTCGGCGCATGTACACCTCGCCGCGCACCTCTAGCAAAGGCGGCGCATTTGGCGGCAGCTTGAGCGGGATTTGGTGGATCGTGCGGATGTTGTGCGTCACATCCTCTCCGGTCTCGCCGTCGCCTCGCGTGGCCGCTTGCACAAGAATGCGATTTTCGTAGCGCAGGCTCATGGCCAGACCATCAAATTTCAGCTCAGCCACATATTCCACAGGTGGCGCATCATCTGCCAATTCCAGTTCTTTTCGGATGCGCGCATCGAAGGCTCGTGCGCCACTGGCTTCTGTATCTGTCTCGGTGCGTATCGAGAGCATGGGAACAGCGTGGCGCACCGATGCCAACCCATCCATCACCGCGCCAATCACGCGCTGCGTGGGTGAATCTGGCGTGGTCAGCTCAGGAAAGTCTGCTTCAAGCGTCTGCAAAAGCTTGAGCACCCGATCGTACTCCGCATCAGGAATTTGCGGATCATCGAGCACGTAATACTGATGTGCGTGATGGTTCAAAAAGGCATGCATGGCATCACGTCGCACCGTCGGCGAGGCCGCTGCATCGTCTGTAAACGCTATGTTTTTAGTAGCATTCTGAGCATATTCCATGCCGGCAATACGCGGATTTTTATCAGAAAACAAATCGAAAGTAGCCATGTGCAAGCGATGCAACGATCAACTGAACAAACGCCGCGCCTGGGCCGATCCTGAAGCCAAATCGCGTGATTCGAGCATGTCGTAGAGCTGCTCCAACTCAGCGCCAATCGCATCCATCGCATCGCGTGTGATGATGCGGCCTTGTGTATCGGTGATCTGGCCATCCATCGAGGCGGCCATCGCAATGGCCACATCCCGCAGCCGAGGATAAGGCTGCTCGCCGCGATCAACTTGCGGCACATCCAGAGCCAAATCCACGCTGCGCAGCGCGGATTGATCGGGGTCATCCGACAGAGCAGCTTGCGTGTCGAAATTGAGCGAGAGGATCGGTGGCATGCCTGAAATCGATGCCGGCAGCACCATGCGCCCCGCCATCGCCCCAGCCACAAAGCCCAACCGCGCCGCATGTTGCTGCACATAGCCTGTGCTCCAAGCCACATTTTTGGCTCTGAGCGTGAAGCCAAGCTGCGCATCGTGGCTGCTGGCAAACAGATCCAGTTCGCGAGCGCGCAACACTTCATCGTGCATCTCTGGAAATTCTGCTGTGCCGCCTATCGCATCTGCAAAAGTCTGCACCTTTTGCACAAATTCTGAAAACTCAATCTCGTTCAACGCCCCCGATCGGCTGGCCAACTGCACGCCAGCTTGAAACGCCGTGTAGCGTTCACCCGGGCGCGGGCTCTCCCATTGGGCTTGCAGATTCAAGCCTTCAATAGAAAAAGATTTGCTGCCCACGCGCCGTGTGCTGGGCAACACCACCAGAGCAGCCTCGCCAGACGAGGGCTCATCCAAGCTGATCTGAGCCATCGCATCAATCAGCGCATCCAGCGCAGGCTTTTTATCCAACAGCCATTGGCTGCCAAACGGCAAAACGCTGGCATCCAAATCACCCCCGAGCTTGGCATCAAGTTGCCGCTGCAAGGCATCCCCATCAAAGCCAGGCTCTGATCGCGCTGCGGCATCTGCTGCGCTGCTCAGCTGTGGCTCTGCCTGTGCAACGCGGGGCGCATTGCGCCTTTGCGTCCATGTGCTGTGCGCCACCACGCCAGCAAGCAAGAAGCCGCCGAGCACCGCCAAGCCGAGCATCAAGTTATTCATTTTTCCCCCACGCTCTGCACGTCGTGTCGGCTCTGCACGTCGTGTCGGCGCTGCCCCCCGAGGGGGTGCGCACACCTTGAGGCGGCTCTGCGGTGCGACTTCACGACATCTCCACCATCTTCGTCGCCGCTTCCATATCCACGGCCACAATCCGCGAGACGCCCTGCTCTTGCATCGTCACGCCAATCAATTGCTCAGCCATTTCCATGGCGATTTTGTTGTGGCTGATGAAGAGGAATTGCGTGCCTTTTTTGCTCATGCTCGAGACCAGCTTGGAATAGCGCTCGGTGTTGGCATCGTCCAGCGGCGCGTCCACCTCATCGAGCAAACAAAAAGGTGCTGGATTGAGCATAAAGATCGCAAACACGAGCGCAATCGCTGTCAGCGCTTTTTCGCCACCCGAGAGCAAATGAATCGTTTGATTTTTCTTGCCCGGCGGTTGCGCCATCACTTGCACGCCCGAATCCAAAATCTCATCACCTGTCATCATCAGCTTGGCATTGCCGCCGCCAAACAGCTCAGGAAACATTTTGCCGAAGTGTTCGTTCACGGTATTGAATGTGCCTTGCAGCAGCTCGCGCGTCTCACCATCGATCTTCACAATCGCGTCTTGCAGTGTTTGAATAGCCTCGTTCAAATCTGCCATTTGTGCGTCAAGGAAGGTCTTGCGCTCTTTGGATGCGACCAGCTCTTCCAAGGCGGCCAAATTCACTGCGCCTAAAGCGTTCACATCGCGCTGGAATTGATCAATGCTGCCTTGCAAACCACTGAGCTTGACATTGCCCTGCGCAATGCTCTTGGCTAGCACCTCCATATCGGCATTGGCTTCCGTGAGGTGCTGCGTGTAAGTCTCTAGCCCAATGCGAGCGGCTTGCTCTTTGAGCTGGAAATCGGTGATGCGTTGGCGCAACGGATCAAGCTCGCGCTCTGATTTCAAGCGCTGCTCATCCGAGGCACGCAGCTTGTTGGTCAGATCGTCATACTCGCTGCGCTTTGAGCCCAGCGCCTGCTCGCGCTGCATCTTCAAGGCCAAGGCACTTTGCAAGCCCGCTTGCGCGGCCACATCCGACAAGCGCTGCAGCTCTTCGCCAGCGCGTTCGTTCTCAACGGTAAGCGAAGCCGCTTGCTGCATTGCTGTTTCAATGGCTCTTGAAAGCTCACCTTTTCGTGCCTCTAACGTGCGCAACGTAAATATGGCTTCCTGCGATTGGCGCTCGAGGGCGCGCCATTGCTCGCGCGATTCGCCAAGCTTGCGCTCTGATTCGATCACGCGCTCATCCAATTGCGCATGGCGCTCTTGCGCATCAGCCAATTGCATGTCGAGCTCTTCAAATTTCGCCTCTGCAGCGGCTTTGCGTTCAGCCAAATCTTGCAATTGATCATCCACCTCAGCCAAATCGCCGCTGAGCTGCTCAGCGCGAGCGCGCGTTTGCTCGGCAAGTTGCGTGAGCCGCAACGTTTCCACCTGCAATTCGTGCGCTTTCTGAATGCCTTCTTGCGCTTCGCGCCGAGCTATGGCAAGCCTCGATGATGCGTCGTTGTAAATGCTTTCAGCCTTGAGCTGCGCATTGCGGCTTTCTTCCACGATGAAAGCCTGTGCTCTCAATTGTTTGTCGATGTTTTCAATCTCTTGCGCCCGAGCCAGCAAGCCGGCTTGCTCAGAATCTTGCGCATAGAAGCTCACGCTAAAAGGGCTCACGCAGTGGCCGCTCTTGACGTAAATCACCTCGCCGGCTTGCAGTTTCTCGCGGTTCGTCAAGGCATCTTCTATGCTTTGCGCCGTGTAGCAGCCATGCAGCCAACCAGAGAGCAGTGCTTTCAAGCCGGCATCATTCACCCGCAGCAAATCCAACAATTTTGGCAACGCAGAGGCCTTTTCTGGCGCGGCAGCATGTGGCGCGGAATAAAAAGCCAGCTTCGCTGGCGGCGCATCTTGCGCAAAAGCACGTACGGTTTCCAGCTTGCCCACTTCCAAGCTCATCATCCGCTCTCGCAGCGCAGCCTCCAGCGCCTGCTCCCAGCCCTGCTCAATGTGCAGCTTTATCCACAGCGCGGCCAAAGAATCGAGGCCGTGTTTTTGCATCCAAGGCTTGAGTTTTCCGTCCGTTTTCACTTTGTCTTGCAAAGCTTTCAAAGCTTCCACGCGTGCAGACAAATCCGCATTCTTTGCAGACTCTTGATTCAAGGCCGCCTGCTTCGCGCGACGCGATTCATCCAACTGCGGCAAGCTCTCCTGCAACTCATGCAACCTGGCCTCAGCCACATCTTTGCCTTCAACAGCGGTCGCCAATTGAGACGTCAAATTCACCAACCTTTGCTCATCGGGTGAGGCCAGTGCATTTTTATCAGCCCGCAATCTTTCGCTGCGCAGGGATAGCCCGCGCGATTGCTCTTCAATGTTGCGCTGATCCGCAGCAAGCACCTGTATTTGCTGCTGCACCTGCGCCACCGCACTTCTCTGCGCATTGGCCTTGCTTTGCGCCGCGCGCAAAGCTTCTTCCAATTCAGGCAGCAAATTGCTCTGCTCTTCAAATTGCGCCGCCAGCAGCGCAGATTTCTCATCGCCCAGTGCAGCCTGCGCCGCTAGCGATTCAATCTCAGCACTTGATTCATCTTTGCGCGTCGCCCACAACAGGCCCTGCTCTTTGATCTGCAAGAGGCGCGATTCAATGCGTTGCCGCCCCTCAACCACAAAGCGAATTTCCGCTTCCAGCTTGCCCACATCAGCGCTCGCCTCGTAGAGCAAGCCCTGAGCTTGGTTCACGCCGTCGCCCGCCGCGTAGTGCGCTTGGCGAATCGTCTCCAGCTCGCTTTCAATCTTGCGTAAATCGGCGATGCGCGATTCCAGCGCGTTCACCGCAGCCTCTTGATCTGCCTTGATTTTGGTTTGCTCGCCCTCAGCATCCGCGCGCTTCAAAAACCACAATTGCTGCTGTTTGAGGCTGATGCCTTCTTGCAGTGCTTTGTATTTCTGCGCCACCTCGGCCTGTTTCTCAAGTTTTTCAAGATTCGCGTTCAGCTCGCGCAAGATGTCTTCAACGCGCGTCATGTTCTCACGCGTATCGGTGAGCCTATTTTCCGTCTCACGCCTGCGCTCTTTGTATTTGGATACGCCCGCAGCCTCTTCCAAAAAGAGCCTCAGCTCTTCAGGGCGGGATTCAATGATGCGGCTGATCGTGCCCTGCCCAATGATGGCGTAGGCACGCGGCCCCAAGCCCGTGCCGAGAAAGACATCCTGCACATCGCGCCTGCGCACACTCTGGTTGTTGATGTAGTAGCTGCTCGTGCCATCGCGCGTCAACACGCGTTTGACCGCAATTTCCGTGAACTGCCCCCATTGCCCACCGGCGCGATGATCAGCGTTGTCGAACAGCAATTCCACACTAGCTCGGCTAGATGCTTTGCGCGATGTCGTGCCGTTAAAAATCACATCCTGCATCGATTCGCCGCGCAGCTCAGAGGCCCGGCTCTCGCCCAACACCCAACGCACGGCATCCATGATGTTGGATTTGCCGCAGCCGTTGGGCCCCACCACACCGACCAATTGGCCTGGCAACAAAAAATTGGTTGGCTCCGCGAAGGATTTGAAGCCGGATAACTTGATCGAATTAAGACGCACGGGAAACCTGTCAAACCATTGTTTTTAGAGCGCTACAGAACATACCGCTCTATTGGCAAACCGTGATGTTACCTGAGTCAAAACATGGGGCTTTTGTGCATGGATCTTGCCATTCGCGACGACTATCAAAAAGTGAGCATTCTATGCAGGCTGCATGCCGGCAATATGCTGTTTTTCAGCACATCTATCAGCTCGAAAACGCTGCTGCGGCCCGAATATCAGCCATGACACGATGATCACGTGATGCCAGCTCCCACAGCTGGGCATCTTGCTTTGCGAGCCGCTGTGCCTGCCGCCGTTGCGCAAAAACATGGCGTAAGCTTCGCACCGTCGCAAAAATCGGATCCATCAGCAAAGCCATTGCCGCAAAGCCCAATGCCCACAGGCCAATCCAAGCGGCAAACAAATGACCGTCCGTGATGGTGTCAATCACTTGATTGGCCACCACCAACAATGCGGCGACCAAAGCTGTGACGAGCATTGCAGCCAAGGTGCGCGAGCTGTCTAAGCGAAACAGACGAAAACCACGGGTTTTGAAGAAGGAAACAGCGTTTTCAATACGCGCCACACCCAAATGTGTCGCTGGAAAACTGACTTGTACGAATTTACTCATGACATCACCTCTTTGAACACTTCCCTGCCACCATGGCCAAGAAGATGATCGAATACTAGGGTAATTACCAATTAATGTCGACTTTATATTTATGATATTTAGTATTCATTAAAATGATAGTTGGCCATGACAAACCACGCCCATCCCCACAACTTCCGCACCCTCGATCTGAATTTGCTGCGCATCCTCGATGCGGTGCTCACTGAGCGCAGCCTCACGCGCGCCGCTGGTGTGCTAGCCATGACGCAGCCCGCCGTGAGCAATGCCATGAAGCGCTTGCGCGATGCATTGCAAGATGATCTCGTGCAGCGCTCAGGCTTTGGCATCGAGCCAACACCACGTGCCCTGGCGCTGTGGCCCGCCGTGCGCAATGCCTTGCAAAGCTTGGAGCATGCTTTGAGCCCTGGTGCATTTGATCCCGCGCAATCGGATGCCACCTTCATCCTCGCTATGGCCGATGCCACCGCTGCCGAGCTCATGCCCAGCTTGGTGGAGACGATCGAAAGCGATGCACCGGGCATCTCTATGCGCGTGCTGCCGCTGGTCACGCGTGATCCGCGCCGTTTGCTCTCAACAGATGAAATTCATCTCGCCGTCGGCCATTTCCCCGCTGTGTTGGCCGACATCACAGCACCAGCTCTAGCAGGCCGTGCCATCGAAACAGTTGCGGCAGATCCATCGCGGCAATTCGCCCACGATCGCCTCTACGATGGGCAATACGTTTGCGTCATGCGAAGTGGCCATCCACTGGCCAAAAAGAAAAGCCTCAGCCTCGAACAATTTTGCGCCGCGCATCATCTGCTGGTGAGCTTCTCGGGTCGCCCTCTCGGCTTTGTCGATGAAGCGCTGGCCAGCCTCTCGCGCTCTCGGCGCATCGTGCTCACCGTCAATCAATTTTTCACTGCGGGCCGGGTGGTCGCCCGCTCCGATTTGCTCACTGTGCTCCCTCGCCATTTTGTGCGCGTGGCCGATGGCGCACATGAGCTGGTGATCCGAGAGCTGCCGTTTGAGATGCCTATCGTGCATGTCGATAGCCTTTGGCATCGCCGCTGCACCGAGCAGCAGGCGCACAAATGGCTCAGGCAGCAAGTGTTGAATGCAGCCAAGCAGGTCTTTGGCAATGCAACTAAAGCCCCAGTGTCGTCGCCGCAAACGATGGAGCGCTGAGCGCCAACCACTCATGGCTGAGCTCGCGCAATTCCACGCGGCGCTTGGCTTCATAGCCGGCCACGCCTTTGCAAAGAGCAGGCTGCAAGCGGTGCATCGCCCAATGTTCGCCAAGGATCAGGCTGGGGAATTCTTCGTCTGAGGCGCTGGTCACAGCGCGGGCTTCGATGATGTGGCTCCATTGTTTCCGCCAATTGACGAAGCGGTGCTGCGTGGCGATCAAAGTGTCAAAGCGCTTGGCCACGATGGTGAGCTTGCGGCCTGTGGCGCTCCACTCTTGCAGGCTGGCCTCCACGCTGCGCTCGCCCAATGGCCAATCAGCAAAATTGAGGTCAAACCAGACCATCTCGCGCCAGCCCTCGCGGGCTGCGGTGGCAATCGCATCGCGGATCAGATTTTGAAAATCTGCGCGGCCTGAGAAGGCCCCTTCGAGCAATGTGCGTGGGCTTGTTGAATCATTCATCGAGTTCGTCTGCGAGTTGTGATTCATAGTCTTGCCCACCGTAGAAGATGCCTTGAATTGTCACGGTATCGCCCTCCACATCAAACGCAATAACACAGCGTTTTTTGTAGTGTGTGATGCGCATACCGGGACGAATGTCGTTGTGTGTATTACCGCGAAGCGGGAAAATATTGAAGCCAGCGCAGTAGCTCAAGATGGATTCGGTGTAGCGCTTTGCCGTGGCTGGCGACGCTTCATGGCTGATGTACCTAAAAATGGCTCGCAATTGGTCATCTGCTTTGCGCGAAATGACGACGTTGTAGATCATGACTCAGCGGCGTACATGGCGGCCAATTTGGCGCGCATTTCCTCAATGCTAATTCCAAGCGACGGATTTGCTTTCATTTCGTCGTACGAAGAAGCAACTTCAGTCTTCAGCCAATGCTCCACAGCGCGATCACGTGCAACCATCGCGCGCAAACCATCACGGATCACTTCGCTCTCAGAAGCGTACTCGCCAGCTTGTACCTTTGCTCGAATGGCTTCTGCCATTTCATTGGGCAATGTGATGCTCATTTGTTGGGTGGTTCTCATGAAAGCTCCTTCAATAGGATTTAATCATACTCTTTTCTGGTATTGCTCGCCTCACTCGCCACGCAACCATCCCTCCTTAGCAAATTCACCGATCGCCGGCATCAATGCTGCGCTTCCCGCTCTCAATTCTGTAGCAGAGAGCTGTCGCTCATCGGCCAGCTTGCGCAACAGCTTGGCATCTGCTCCGGCGCATTTGAAGCTCTGGCCGTTGATGAACATGTGCTTGGAGTCGTAGCTCATGCGGGTGGCGGGATGCAAGATGATCGTCTTGAATTTTTTCGGCAAGCTGCCTTCTTCAAAATACACGCCGGCTTTAGGATCGGTCAGGTATTCGCCAATCAGTTGCTCCAGCAGGGTTTTGTCAGCCAGCGCTTTGCTCACGGCTTCCGTGGCAAAGGCGGTGAGTGCGGCGGGCAATTGGCCGGGCTGAGCGGTGGCGCTTTGGGTTTTGTCTTCGTAGAGTTTGGAGAGTTTCGGGTCATCTTCCATGCCATCTGCAATGTCCTCGGCCAGCCGATGCAGGATTTCCCGCGCCAGCTCGCCTGCGCGGGGTGCGCGAAAGCCAATCGAATAGGTTTGGCAGCCGCTGTCTAGGGCCACGCCATCGTGCGCAAAACGCGGCGGCAAGTAGAGCATGTCGCCCGGCTCCAGAATGAACGCTTGGGTTGGCTTGAAATTTTGCAAAATCTTGAGCGGCGCATCTGCCACGAGTGTCAAATCTTTCTGCGCGGCAATCTGCCAACGCCTGCGCCCTGATGCTTGCAGCAAAAACACATCATACGAATCAAAATGCGGCCCCACCCCGCCGCCCTCGCCCGCCAGCGAGATCATCACATCATCGAGCCGCGCATCAGGCACGAAGCGGAATTTTTGGAGCAATTCATGCACGGCACCCACATGCAGATCCACGCCTTGCACGAGCAGCGTCCAGTCTTTCTTTTTGGCGGCTGTGGGCTCGTGCAGCGGGCCTTGGGTGAGCTTCCAGTTTTTGGTGGTTTTTTGCACCAAGCGGCTTTCCACCTCGTCGTTCGCTGCCATGCCCCACAATTGATCATCTGAGACCAATGGCTTGAAATTTGGAATGGCAGCGCGAATGCACAATGGCTTCTTTTGCCAATACTGCGCCATAAACCGCTCAGGGCTGATGCCGCCAAGTAAGGAGAGAGGAAGATTCACATTCATGGGACAATTCTGCCTGAAAGTCTTTCATACATTTTTGAACGCAGAAGACGCGAAGATCACGCAGAGTTCGCAAAAAAACAGCCAAATTTTGTATTTCTTTTCTGCGTTTTCTGCGTTCAAAGAATTTTTTATTCATCATGTCCAACGATTCCGAACTTCATCACGTCACCCCGCAATGCGTCGTCGCGCTCACTTGGATCATGAAAGACACGCTGGGCGAAGAATTAGATGTGCTCGACGAACCCGCAGAATTTTTAGTCGGTGGCAACGATTTGTTGGCCAAAATCGAAGAAAATCTGCTGGGCAAAATCGTCCATTCCACCCTTGAGCTGCAGCTTGAGCCGCAAGATGCTTTTGGTGATTACATTGATAAGCTGGTCTACATCGCTCCGCGCGATAAATTCCCAGACAAGCTCGAAGAAGGCATGCTGTTTGAAGGCTTGCCACCCGGCTGCGATCCCAATGCGCCCAAAGATGTGGTCTTTCACGTCACCGACGTTTACCCCGACCATGTGATCCTCGATGGCAATCACCCGCTGGCAGGCATGGCGCTGCGCCTGCGCATCAAGATCGACGGTGTTCGCGAAGCCACGCTAGAGGAGATTGGCAAAGGCAGCGCGGGCATTGGCTTTTTCAAGATGGAAGCCAGCCATGAGCATGATGGTCATGCGCATCGGCATTTGCACTAACATCTCAAACCTATTTGAAAGGCTCATCATGAACATGTCCGAACTTGCTCAGTGGCCTCTGGTTGATCGCCTGCAAGCCATGGAGATTTTGTGGGCCTCACTTGCACACGACCCTGCGCACAACCCAAGCCCCGCTTGGCATGAAGAGATCGTGGCGCATCGCATCGCTCGCTTAGAGGCTGGCCAAGAAACGCTACAGCCTTGGGGCGATGCAAAAAAAGACATTCGCGCACGCATTGATGCACGCAAAGCCCAGCAGGATGGCATGCAGTGAACGGCTGTGCGCATATTGTCATCACCGAACCTGCGAAACGTGATTTGGAAGATGGCTACTGGTTCTATGAAAGCCAACAACAAGGTTTGGGCGACTACTTTTTAAGCAGCTTGCAAAGTGACATTGATTCGCTGATTGTGTTTGCTGGCGTGCATGCCAAGCCGTATCAGAACAAGGTGTTTCGTAGCCTGTCGCGCATTTTTCCCTATGCCGTGTTCTACTGCGTGACCGGGCACACTGCGCAAGTGTTAGCCGTGTTGGATACTCGCCGTGATCCTCAGCTCGCCTTACAACGCAACAAATCATCGCAATGATCACACCACCCGCCACCGGCTCGCCCCAATCCTTGAGCGGTTTGATCCCGTTTCTCAAACCCTATCTGGGCCGCATTGGCTTGGCTTTGCTGTTTCTCGTATTGGCAGCAGCAGCCACGCTGGCTTTTCCTGTCGCGCTCAAGGAATTGATTGATGGCGGCTTGCAGGCGGGCGGCACGGCAGCTGACAAAGGTGCGCAGTTGCTCGCACTGCGCGGGCATTTCTTTGATTTGTTTTTGGTCGCGGTTGCACTGGGCTTGTTCAGCGCCGCGCGCTTCTTTACCGTGAGCTGGCTGGGCGAGCGCATCACCGCCGATTTGCGCAACGCGGTGTATGCCAAGGTGCTGCGCCAAAGCCCCGCGTTTTTTGAAACCACGCAGACTGGCGAAGTGCTCTCGCGCTTGACTGCGGACACCACGCTGGTGCAAACCGTGGTGGGCTCATCGCTTTCGATGGGCCTGCGCAATGCGGTGATGGGCGTGGGCGCTTTGGCGATGCTGGTGTGGACGAACCCGACCGTGATGATCACCGTGCTGGGCATCTTGCTGCTGATTGTGCTGCCGGTGCTGCTGGTGGGGCGGCGCGTGCGCAAGCTCTCGCGTGCGAGCCAAGATCGTGTGGCTGATTCAAGCGCGATTGCTGCGGAGGTGCTCAACGCGATTCCCGTGGTGCAGAGCTACACCGCTGAGGGCCGCGAGGCGCAGCGCTTTGATGAGTCCACCCAACGCGCCTTTCAAACGGCCGTGCGCCGCTCGGTGATGCGCTCAGCTCTGGTGGCCTTCATCATCATTGCCACCAGCGCCGCCCTGCTCTGGGGCTTGTTTCAGGGCACGCAAGCGGTGGTGGCCGGCTCTATCACTGCGGGGCATTTGGGGCAAACGGTGGTCTATGTGATCATCCTGGCCGGCGCTTTTGCCGTGCTTGGCGAGGTGTATGGCGATTTGCTGCGAGCAGCAGGCGCCACGGAGCGGCTGATGGAGCTTCTACATGCCCCTGAGGCCATTGTTTCTAAGCAAAATAAGCCACTTCCCGGCATAGAATCTGCGCAGAGCGCTATTGAATTTATAGCGACTGAATTTCACTATCCCTCCCGCCCGCAGCATCCTTCGCTGCGTAATTTCAGCTTATCTGTGCAGCGCGGCGAAACGCTGGCCTTGGTGGGCGAGAGCGGCGCAGGCAAAACCACGGTGTTCCAGCTCTTGCAGCGCTTTTATGAGCCGCAAAGCGGCAGCATCACGCTGATGGGTACAGCGATTGAAGATTTGTCGCTGCAAGCCCTGCGGGGCGCAATCGCCGTGGTGCCACAAGATGCCGTGATCTTCTCTGCCAACGCATTAGAAAATATCCGCTACGGTCGCCCCGATGCCAGCGACGAGGAAGTCAAAAAAGCAGCCCAAGATGCCTTCGCCGATGAATTCATCCAAGCCCTTCCTGATGGCTACGACACCTTCTTAGGTGAGCGCGGCGTGCGCCTCTCCGGCGGCCAGCGCCAGCGCTTGGCCATTGCAAGAGCGATACTCAAAAACGCCCCCATCCTCCTGCTCGATGAGGCCACCAGCGCCTTAGATGCGCAAAGCGAGCACATGGTGCAAGCCGCGTTGGAGCGCGCCATGCAAGGCCGCACCACTTTAGTCATCGCCCACCGCCTCGCCACCATCCAACAAGCCGACCGCATCGTCGTACTCGACAAAGGGCAGATTGTGGAGATCGGCAAGCATGACGAACTAGTTAGCAAGGGTGGCGTGTATGCGAAGTTGGCTGCGTTGCAGTTTCGAGCACCAACGACTTGGCATTCTGTAGTTGCTTCGCCTTCACAACAGCCGCTCGCCCACCACGTGACGATGTCTACCACCATCCAACAAGGCTACGTGCCGGGCTGCATCGGCCGAATCACACAACTCCACGCCAGCTACTACTCTGTCTCGAACGGCTTCGGCTTGGATTTCGAAGCCAAAGTTGCACGAGAGTTGGCAGACTTTTGCCAAAACTACAAGCCCGGCAGAGATGGCATCTGGTTAGCTCAGCGAGATGGCAATATTGAAGGCTCTGTGGTGATTGATGGCTCTGATGCTGAAGACGGTGGCGCTCATCTTCGGTGGTTTATCAGTTCGGACGCTCTGAAGGGCCTGGGTATCGGGAAAAAGCTGTTACAGGAGGCCATGAGCTTTGTAGACGCTTGTGACTACCGGACCACCTATCTCTGGACTTTTTCTGGGCTCGCTGCCGCGAGGCACCTCTACGAATCTCACAAATTCCGTCTCGTAGATGAAAGTCCAGGGAGTCAATGGGGAACACTCGTCACAGAGCAACGGTTTGTGCGCAGCAAGGCCTAAATCCTCGCTCAAGTGGAGCACCAACGGCTGGCCAATAGAACCCGGCCTCAGGCAAGGTGTGCATTTTCTCAGCCTGAGCCTTGGCCTCCAGCCGTTGGTGCCCGTTTAGTTCAAACGTTGAGACTTTTGATCGCAGCGCAGCTGTGACAATGCGGCCAGAGTCCACGTGCGGGTGATTGACTGCATGCACAGTGAACAAATGCCACTGTATTTGCTCACGCTTTTTGCTAACTATGAACGCGCTAACCTGAACTTGCGGGCGTTAAAGCCTATCAACCGCAGAGCCATGTTGGAAAACGAGTCAAGCCCACCCAGACCGCAAAAGCTACTCCGCAGCCCGCCGCAGAGTATTCATCACCGGCGTGTTGAGCACCTCCCTCAAGCCCCACCAGCCAGCGGCGAGAGCCAACAAAGCCCCGAGCACGCCTGAAGCGGGTACCACCCAAGCAGCCGCCGTCCAGGTGAACTCAAACACATATTTGGCCAGCGCCCAGCCCACAGCAATGGCCACGATGCTGGCCAACACGCCCGCCAGCATGCCCACACCGGCCAGCTCCGCCCGCTGCACTTGGCGCAAAAGCTGGCTGCGCGCGCCAACTGCGCGGAGAATCGCAAATTCGCGCGTGCGCTCCTCGCGCGTGGCCGTGACCGCTGCAAACAGCACCACCAGCCCCGCCAGCAGCGTGAAGCCAAAGAGGAATTCCACAGCGCGAATCACCTGATCGAGCACGCGCTGCACTTGGTTGATGGTCAGGCTCATATCAACATTCGTCACATTGGGAAATTGGCGAACGAGTGCATTGTCAAAGCCTTTGGCCTCTGGCGCTTTGAAGGCGCTCATGTAAGTGGCTGGCACTTCGGGCATTTGGCTCAGCGGATACATCACAAAGAAGTTGGCTCGCATGCTGCCCCAATCGACTTTGCGCAAGCTGGTGATTTTGCTCTTGACTTGGATACCGCCGATGTCAAAGGTCAGTGCATCGCCCAGCTTGAGCCCCAGATCTTTCGCAATGCCCTCTTCCACGCTGATGGCCTCTTTCTCCTCTTCGGTCCATTGGCCAGAAGTGATCACGTTGTGGACGGGCTGCTTGGCCGCATGCGAGAGATTGAATTCACGATCAACCAAGCGCTTGGCGCGATCGTCTTTGAAATCTTCTGGCAGCGTCGCTTTGCCATTGATGGCCACCAAGCGCCCGCGAATCATCGGAAAGTAATCGTATTTTTTCACGCCCTGTGCTTCAATGCTTTTTACAAAATCTGCGCCTTGCTCCGGCATGATGTTGATCACAAAACGATTGGGCGCATCTGGCGGCGTGGCTTTGCGCCAGCTTGAGATCAAATCTGTGCGCAGCAGCACCAGCAGCACCAAAGCCAGCAGGCCCACGGCCAGCGCGCTGACTTGCACCACCGCGTATGCAGGCCGCGCCGAGATTTGCCGCGTGGCCAAAATCAGCCAGCGCGGCGCGGTTTGCTCATTCACGCTGATGCGCAACACGCGCACCGCCAAATAGCTCAATCCTGCAAAAATCAACACAGCGCCCAAGAAACCGCCCACAGCGATTCCACCTAGCACCACATCACGGCTGGCCGCCATCAAGAGCGCCGCAAAACCCGCCAGACCCAGCAGCAACACGCCGCCAGATGCCGCTTTCAAGCCGCCCACATCCCGCCGGATCACGCGCAGCGGCGGCACCTGCGCCAGCTGCAACACCGGCGGCAGGCCAAATGCCGCCAGCAAGGTCAGCCCCATGCCGAGGCCAAAGAGCACCGGCCAGATCGAAGGCGCAGGCAAAGCAGATTCAACCAAGCCCGCCAGCAGCAACACAAAGCCAAAATGCACCGCAAAGCCGAGCAGCACGCCCAAGCCGCTCGCCACCAAGCCAACCAGCGCAAACTCCAGCACATAGCTGGCTGCCATATGGCGCTGCGACACGCCAAGCACACGCAGCATGGCGCATTGATCCAAATGCCGCGCCGCAAAGCCACGCGCTGCAATGGCCACCGCCACGGCGCTGAGCAGCGCAGCCAGCAGCGCCACCAAATTCAAAAATTTTTCAGCACGGTTCATCGTGCTGCTCATCTCGGGCCGCCCGCCTTCCAGGGATTCGAGCCGCAGCCCACGAAACTCGCCCGATTTTTCACGTGCGGCCACCCAGTCAGAAAACTCTTTCACACTGCGCTGATCTGGCGCAATCACCGCCATGCGATAGGTGATGCGGCTGGCCGGTTGCACGAGTGCGGTCGCCTCCAAATCCGCGCGATTGATCATCACACGCGGCGCAAAATTCATGAAGCCAGCGCCGCGATCCGGCTCGACCACAATGATGCGATCAATCTTCAAATTGCTCGCGCCCAGCGCCAAACTGTCGCCCATTTTGAGCCCGAGAGCATCGAGCAAATTCGCATCCACCCAGACCTTGCCGGGCGCGGGGATGTCCCGCGTGCCCTGCTCGGGCTGATCCGGCGCTGTGGACACTTTCAACTGCCCACGCAATGGATATCCACGCTCCACCGCTTTCAGTGCCACCAATTTTGATGCACCGCCTTGCGCGTCTTGCGCCCGCGCCATGGTCGGAAAGCCCACATTGTTGACGCTCTGCAAGCCCAATTCTTGGGCCTTGGCCGTGATGGCATCGGGAGTCGGCTTATCGCTGCTGACCACGGAATCCCCGCCAATCAGCGCGCGTGCATCGCGCTGCAAACCGCCTTTGATCCGATCGGCAAAGAAGCCCACGGCAGTCAACGCGGCCACAGCCAGCGTGACAGCCACAATCAAAAGCCGCAACTCGCCCGCACGCAAATCACGCCACAAAGAGCGCAGCCCCAAGCTGATAAAACTAACTTTCATGCACGCATCGTAGCGCGATAGCCTCGGCCTTGCTTGCTCGGCTGCTAAAGCCCCGAGGGCGCAATGCTATTCATTCAATAGCAAACTAAGTACGTTTTATGCCGGCTTGTGCAAGAAAAATGCATCAAACTGCAGCCCAAGCGCAGGGTATTCGTCCATAAACTTGCCTCTTTGCACAAAATAGGCTTCAGCAGCCACAGCAAAGAATTCATCGACAGAAGTCATGCCATAGGGATCAAGCAAGGGCGCAGGAATTTGCTGCAAAACGCCAAAGCGCTGCCATGTTTGCATGGCAATGCAAAATTGCGCGTATTCTGCTTGCATGATTTTGTGCCAAGCGCTGCGCTGCCCAGGCGGCATCGGCGGGCAGCCATCGGCTTGGCCATCGCGCACATCCATCACATGAATGAACTCATGAATCACGACGTTGTAAGCTTGGCCAGCCGTCTGGCCGGCATTTTCTACATCGCTCCAAGAGAGCATGAGCGGCCCACCTTCTAAGATTTCTCCGGTTAAATCTTCGCTGCCGCTGTGTGCGATGCCATCATCGTCCACCCATTCACGCCGCGCCCTGACCTCGCCCGCATGCAGCACGATGCCAACAAAGCCGTCATACCAAGCCAGCGCCAAATCGGGGCGATCAGATGGTGCGATGTGCAATATCGGCAAGCAGGCTTGGCAAGCCACCATCACGGCCTGCGCATCACTGGTTTGCAAACCATGCGCACCAGAGAATTCTTTGCCATCCAAAAACAAACTGACCAGCATGCGCAGGCGCTTCAAATCATCGCCAGGCAGGCAGGCCACAAACGGCAATGCGTCCAGCGTGGCTTGCCACAGAGCCTCGTCAATGGCACGCCGCGCCAAAACAGATTGCCATCGCGCTTGCCGGCGTGAAGCACGCCATTGATGCCACCACGTGAAGAGCATTCGCCCTTTCAGGCCACAGCCACTTGCTGTGTGACAACAGTGCCACCCGCCAAGCGCAAACGCAGCGCATAGCCACGCATTGGATGCTGCGCCAATTGCCAATCCGGCAACACATGGCGTGTGCCCAGGCCTTGTGCAGAGCGGATCACATGATCGCGGCCTTCATGGGTGTGGCCATGGATGAAATGCAGCGCACCAGCCGCATCCATCCATTGCACTGCGGCAGGCGCATCAATATCGATCCAAGCCTGGCCAGCTTGCGCGAGCTCTTTTTTGCGCAGCTCGCTGGCTTGGCGCATCATCCGCGCCTGCTCAAGCCTCTCTTGCAAAGGCGTTGCTAAAAAGCTGGCTTGCCAAGCCGCGCTGCGCACTGTGCTGCGAAATTGTTGGTATTCAACATCGGCCAAGCACAATGCATCGCCATGGCTGAGCAAATAGCGTTGCCCACCCAAGCTGAGCACGCAGGGATCGCTCAGCATGTGCATGCCGCAGGCTTGTGCAAAGCCCTGGCCAAGGAGGAAATCTCGGTTGCCGTGCAGGAAATACACCTGCCTGTGCTGTGCGCAGTTTCGCAGCGCTTGGCAGCAACGCTGCTCGAAATGCAATGCCTCGTGGCGAGCGTGCGGATTTGCTTCGTTCATCGTGCCAAGCACATCATCGCCAATCCAGACCTCAAACAAATCACCCAAGATAAAAATCGCTTGGGCAGATGATTGCGCGAGGTATTTGCACCATGCCAAAAAATTCTCTGGCTCGGATGCCTGCAAATGCACGTCCGAGATGAAATCAACGCATTGCCAATCGGCAGGTGCCGTGATTTCATCGTAGCTCATGGCTGTTGGCCAAGCTGCCTTAAAGCGCGATGGCTTTGCCAATCATGACATCTTGCAAAGGGACATCATCATGGTAGCCCTTGCGGCCTGTTTTGATTTTGCCGAGCTGATCGACCACATCCATGCCGGCAATCACTTTGCCAAACACGGCATAGCCCCAGCCTTGCTGGCTGGGCGCAGTGTGGTTCAAGAAACCGTTGTCGGCCACGTTGATGAAGAATTGGGCGCTGGCTGAATGCGGATCTTGCGTGCGAGCCATGGCCAGGGTGTATTTGTTGTTTTTGAGGCCGTTGTTGGCTTCGTTGGTGATCGGGGCATCGCTGGGCTTTTGCGACATACCGGGCACAAAGCCGCCGCCTTGCACCATGAAGCCATCAATGATGCGGTGGAAAATCGTGCCATCGTAGTGGCCTTTTTTCACATAGGCGAGGAAGTTTTCTGCGCTTTTGGGGGCTTTTTCAGCATCGAGCTCGATGGTGATGTTGCCGTAACCGGGGATTTGAAGTTCGACTTGAGGATGGGCCATGATTTATTTTTCCAAAGTGGCTGAGGTGATAAGAATCGGGGTTTGCGGCACATTGCCATGCGGGCCACGGTTGCCTGTGGCAACTTGGCGGATTTTGTCGACCGTCTCCATGCCTGAGATGACTTTGCCAAACACGGCATAGCCATAGCCATCTGGCAAGGGCGCATTGAGATTGTTGTTGTTGACCACATTGATGAAAAACTGTGCGGTGGCGGAATTGGGCACATTGGTGCGCGCCATGGCAATCGTGCCCCGGTCATTTTTCAGGCCGTTGTTGGATTCAAGCACGATCGGGCTGCGCACCGATTTTTGGCTCATGTCGGTGGTGAAGCCGCCGCCTTGAATCATGAAGCCATCCATCACGCGATGAAAGATGGTGTTGTCGTAATGTTTGTCTTTCACGTATTGCAGAAAATTCTCGACAGTTTTAGGGGCTTTGTCGGGGCTGAGCTCCAGCACGATATCGCCCAAAGATGTCACGATTTTAACTTTTGGCGCAGCAGCAACAGTTTGTGCCAAGGCATGAGGCGCTATTAAAACAGTAGCGCAGAGCGTAATAAAAATGCCGGCAAACAAGGCAAATGAGCGCCGAAACAGACTAAGCATCATCCAATAACTCCTTCAAAAAATATTTTCCATTGATTGCTGGTGGCCGCAGAGCGCAGCCAATACTGCCGTTTGGTCGGGCCTGAAATTGCGCCCACGGGCACTTCAGAAAACGTGATCACCATCGTAGCACTTTGCGCACTCTCTGCCCAATGCAACACGGCCAGATCCTTCAATTCGTTCGAGCGTTTTTTGGCAATTTCTGCGCTCAGGATGCCACGCCAATCTGCCAAATTTTTGCCATAGCTGTTGAAATCGGGCGTGTATTGCGCCAAAGTGCGCTCCAGATCGCCCGCAGTCTTGGCGCTGCGCCAGCTGGCAAAGGCGCGGTCAAAAGCGGCCACATCGGCCAAGCTTTGAGCCGGATTGCGCCATTCAAGCTTGGGCAAGATGACGACCGGTGTGGTGCGGATTTCTACCCGCTTCAAAATATCCTGCAAATCCGCATTGGACAGAGCGACGCAACCATCTGTGGCCTTCGGAGCACGGGCAAATTGCGCCTGCGGCACGCCGTGCAGCCAAATGCCGCTGCCCGTTTTGCCACGCCGAAGATCGTAGGGATTGGGGTAATTGATGGGCAAAGCGCCTGCACCATACAAATCCTTGAGTGAATTGGGATCCAGTGTGTTGGTGACGTGGTAGATGCCCAGCGGTGTCTTGAGATCGCCTTCGATGATTTTGTCGATGCCCATCTTTCCTACCGAAGCGTAATAGTCAGACACGAGCTTGAGCCCTTGGGCTGTGTTTTCAAACAAATACACGCGCGCCCGGCTGGCATCCACGGCGATAGCATGCTTGTTGCGCGGCGAAAGACGCACAAAATTCGTTGGCAACAGCCCCGGGGCGGGGCGCTCGCGCAAAGCACGCATGCGCAGCAAAGATTCTTCACGCAGATCCGTGAGCACACCGGGCGCAGCACGCACCGTGGCTTCGGGCACGTCGCCCAAAGCACGGATCGGCTGGGTCTGCGCCAGCAGCAAATCACCATGCACCAGCTGAGCCAACGCAAAATTGGGATGGTCTGCCACCAGTTTGTCGGCAAGCAGCAGCGCCTCGCGGCTCTTGCTTTGGCCGATCAATTGGTAAATCTGGATCAACCTGGCCTCGGCTTGAAGCCCTTTGTCATGCGCAGATTTTTGACGTTTGGCAACGGCACCCGCTGCAACGCCGCCTGCTGCCAGTGCCGCAATGGCGGCTTTTTTTTGGCGCGGCTTTTTCGTGGCTGCCAGCGCCGGCGCACACCATACTGCCCACAAGCACATTGTCAAAACTGCAAGTGGGACACGACGCAACATAGAAAACAAAGAGAAAAACATCGATCAAACCAACTCAATACCCGCGCATCGCCAATCATTGGCATCGCATGATCAGGCTTTCTTGGCAAGGCAGCGCGTTAGCCGCCCGTGGCTTCGCGCACGATCACCCAGCGGTTGTCCACGCGAGCGAGCTCCAAGGTTTTGCGGCTGTTGACCGAGAGGCTGTCGGCATCGTAATCTTGCTTGAAGCGAGCCGTGGCCTTGCTGCCATTGATTTTGATATCAAGGTTGCTGACCTGAACGCTGATTTTGCTTTTGCCCAAGATACGCTTTTTGCGCTCTTCTTCCCACGCTTTGCGGCCTCCGGGCGCATCAAAATCTTTGCCATAAGCGCCCAAATAGGCATTCATGTCGCGCCGGCTCCAAGCGCTGGCCCAGGCTTGCACAGCATTGCGTACGTCGTCTTCGTTGCCCGCAGAGGCGACGGGTGCTGCTGCGGAGGGTGCAGCGGGTGCTGCTGCGGAGGGTGCACTGGGCGCGGCAGCGGGTGCAGCCGGCGCTGGCTTGGGAGCCACTGCAACCACGGCTGGAGCAGGAGCCGCACCCACAGCGCCTGGCCGCACGGCCTTCGCCCCAGGGGCAAACAAATCTCGGATCAAGCTCAGCTTGGGCTGCACGCCTGTGTTGCTGCCATCGAGTTGCAGCGCTTTGCTGTAGGCTTGGCTGGCTAATTTGGCATACACATCACCCAAATTCTCGTGGGCGGTGGCATAGCTTGGATTGGTGCGGATGGCCATTTCCAGCGCAGCGCGGGCTTTGTCAAATTGGCCTTGGCCAGCTTGCAGGACGGCCAGGTTGTTGTAGGGCTCGGGCAATTCTGGATAATCTTCGATCAACTTGGTAAACATGGTGATCGCATCTTGCGGCTTGCCTTGCTCAGTGAGGATCACGCCTTTTAAAAAGCGCATTTGTGGATCCTTGGGTTTGCTGGCTAAAAATTGATCCGCTTTGGCTGTGGCCTCCGTATATTGGCTTGCACGCATCAGGCGGTTGACCTCGGCATAATCCGCAAAAACCAAGCCGCTCAACAACAAACCTGCCGACAGCATGGCAGCATGAAGCATCTTGGGTGCAAAACTTGGGAGCAAACGCATGGAGACCTCTCGTGGACAGGCGCAATCGCCCAGTTATATACTGCAATGATTGTACTGTCTCAGCAGTGCGATTTGTAGAGCGCTTTCAGACGCAAACCACCAGACACCAGCGGCAGCGGCCCGACATTCATCACAACACACCATGGCTTTGAAGATTTACAACACGCTATCGCGCAGCGTGGAGGCATTCACCCCGATTGAACCTGGCCAAGTGCGCATGTATGTGTGTGGCATCACGGTCTATGATTTGTGCCACATTGGCCATGCCCGCTCGGCCATCGCGTTTGACATCGTGCAGCGCTGGTTGCGTGCCAGTGGCTACGCTTTGACTTATGTCAAAAACATCACCGATATTGACGACAAAATCATCGCCCGCGCTGTGAAAAATGGCGAAACGATTCGCCAGCTGACCGACCGCATGATCACAGAAATGTACCGAGATTTCGATGCCTTGGGCATTGACCGCCCCGATCACGACCCGCGCGCCACCGATTTCGTGCCGCAGATGCTCTCCATCATTGAAAAGCTCGAATCCAAGGGCCTGGCCTACCGCGCCCCCAGTGGCGATGTCAACTACGCTGTGCGCAAATTCCCCGGCTATGGCAAATTGAGTGGCAAATCGCTCGATGAGCTTCACGCTGGCGAGCGCGTGGCTGTGCTCGATGGCAAAGAAGACCCACTGGACTCCGTGCTGTGGAAATCAGCCAAGCCCGATGAGCCCCCAGAAGCAAAATGGGCGTCAAGCTACGGGCCAGGCCGCCCCGGCTGGCACATCGAATGCTCGGCGATGAGCTGCGCCCTGCTGGGCGAGAGTTTTGATATTCATGGCGGTGGCGCAGATTTGCAGTTTCCGCACCATGAAAACGAAATTGCACAAAACGAAGGCGCATTTGGCCAACCCATGGCCGCCTACTGGATGCACAATGGTTTTGTGAATGTGGACAACGAGAAAATGTCCAAATCATTGGGCAATTTCTTCACCATCCGCGATGTGCTGCAAAAATTTGATGCGGAGACGATTCGCTTTTTCGTCGTGCGCAGCCATTACCGAAGCGGCTTGAACTACTCCGATGTGCATTTGGAAGATGCAAAAGCCTCCCTCAAGCGCCTCTACACTGCTCTCGATTTAGTAGCAAGCAATACAGATTCTATGCCGGGGATCAACCCAAACGATTCAAAACACATCGATTGGACTGCGCCCTACCCTGCTCGCTTCCAAGCGGCGATGAACAACGACTTTGCCACACCAGAGGCTGTGGCCGTGTTGTTTGATTTGGCCGCCGAAGTCAACCGCAGCAAATCTGCTGAGCTGGCTGCATTGCTCAAGCAATTGGGCAGCTTGCTCGGCCTGTTACAGGGCTCACCGCAAGCCTTTTTGCAATCAGGGGCGGCTTTGGATGATGCGGCGATTCAGATCAAAATCGCCGAGCGCGCTACAGCCAAAGCGGCCAAAAATTTTGCATTGGCCGATCAAATCCGCAAAGATTTGAGTGCGCAGGGCATCGTGCTCAAAGACAGCCCACAGGGCACGAGCTGGGAGGTCGCCGCATGATTGATGCTGATATTTTTCACGAAAAATCGGTGTTTGCCGGCATGTTGATTCAATAGTTTGCTATGAATAATGCAGTCAATCAGCTCGCATCGCCCGCCACACCCGCTTATTGGCAGGAGGCCTGCGCCCACCTGATGAAAAAAGACCGGGTGATGCGCAAGCTGATTCCCAGCTTTGGCGATGCTTGCTTGCAAAGCCGGGGCGATCCATTTGTGACGCTGGCGCGCTCCGTGGTGGGCCAGCAAATCAGTGTGGCGGCGGCGCAGACGATCTGGGATCGGTTTGCCAAGCTCTCACGCGGCAAACTCACACCCGCCAAAGTGCTCAAGCTCAAGATGGACGACATGCGAGCCTGCGGGCTGTCTGCTCGCAAGATCGAGTATTTGGTCGATTTGGCGCTGCATTTTGACAGCGGGGCATTGAGTGTGAGCCAATGGGAGGCGATGGACGATGAGGCCATCATCGCAGAGCTGGTTGCCATTCGCGGCATTGGCCGCTGGACGGCGGAGATGTTTTTGATTTTTCACCTGCTGCGCCCCAATGTGCTGCCGCTGGATGATGTGGGCATGCTGCGCGGCATCAGCCTGAGCTATTTTTCTGGTGAATCCGTGAGCCGCAGCGAGGCCAAGGAAGTCGCCAGCGCTTGGGCACCGTATTGCAGTGTGGCGGTGTGGTACCTGTGGCGCTCGCTTGATCCGCTGCCCGTGGCGTATTGATCAGCTCAGCACATACCTGTCATATGCCAAGCTCAACACCTTGCTGCACCGCAGCAACTAAAATAGAGCCGTGAGCACAGCAACTTATCTCAATGCCGATCTGCACAGCCACAGCGTGGTCTCAGACGGAACGCTGCAACCCGAGGCGCTGGCCGAGCGGGCGGCTAAAAATGGCGTGGAGCTCTGGGCGCTGACCGACCATGACGAAATTGGCGGCCAAAAACGTGCAGCGGCTGCCGCGCACGCCAACCACATGGCTTACCTGACGGGCACAGAAATCTCCGTGACGTTTGCCCACGAGACGGTGCATATCGTGGGCTTGGGCTTTGATGCAGACGATCCGGCCATGGTTGCTGGCCTAGCTGCCACGCGCGGCGGGCGCAGCGAGCGAGCGCAGCAAATCAGTGCCGGGTTGGCCAAAGTTGGCATCAAAAACGCCTTTGAAGGCGCACTCAAATACGTTGGCAACCCCGATTTGATTTCCCGCACCCACTTTGCCCGCTTTTTGGTAGAAAGCGGTGTCTGCAGCGGCACGCATGAGGTGTTTCGCAGCTATTTGGTCGAAGGCAAGCCCGGTTTTGTGCCGCACCGCTGGGCCAATTTAGGCGATGCGGTGCGCTGGATCACTGCCGCCAAAGGTATTGCTGTGATTGCGCATCCTGGGCGTTACAAATTCACGGTCAACGAAGAATATGCGCTGTTTTCTGAATTCAAAACCCATGGCGGGCGAGCGGTAGAAGTGGTCACGGGCAGCCATACCGTGCCCGAATACAGCAAATATGCGGAGATGGCGCTCGAATTCGATTTGGCAGCCTCACGCGGCTCCGATTTTCATTGCCCCAAAGAAAGCCACACCGATTTGGGTGGCTTGCCCTATCTTCCTGGCCAGCTCACGCCCGTTTGGGAGCTGTTGCAAGAGCGAATTCAAACCCCAGCTGCCGGCACATCTTTTTAAGTAAAAACAGCGGATTGCCGGCATAGAACATGATAAGCATGCTCCTTTTTTCATAGCATTTGCATTGCGACCCAACGCCTTGAATTCGCCTGCCAAAGCCCAAGCCTACGCCACCACCCCCGTTTGGGGCATCGCATTCACGGTGTTTGCCACACTGTGTTTTGCCACACTGGACAGCACCAGCCAGCTGATCGGCTTGGCCGCGCCGATCGTGATGGTGCAATGGTTGCGCTATGGTGTGCAGGTGCTATCCAGTGGCGTGGTGATGGCCAGCACGGGTGAGCTGCGCCACATACGCATCACGCGGCCCAAGCTGCACTTGGCGCGCGGCCTGCTGATGCTGATCACGACCATGCTCGGTTTTGCCAGCCTGCGCTACGTGCCGGTGGCTGATTTCACGGCGATTGTGATGCTCACGCCGCTGCTGGTGACGCTGATGTCTGCCGCTTGGCTCAAAGAGCATGTGAGCGGCCTGCGCTGGGCACTGGCCGCTGGCGGTTTTGCCGGCGTGCTCATCATCATTCGGCCCGGCTCGCATGCCTTTGAGCCGGCTTATTTTTTGGTGCTCTCGCTTGCCACAGCTGGCGCAGTGTTTCAGGTGCTCACGGCTTACATGATGCGCTCTGAGAGCTCCTCCCAAACGCATTTGGCCAGCGGCGTGGTGGGCTTTCTCGTGATGAGCTTGGCGCTGCCTTTTTTCTGGCAAGCACTGCCCTTGCGCATTTGGATGCTGATGTTGATCGTGGGCTTGGCCGCCTCCACCGGGCATTTGCTGATCGCGATGGCGCTGAAAAAAGCCAATGCCTCCGTGATCACACCGTTTCTCTACGCGCAATTGGCCTTCGCCGTGCTGGGCGGCTGGCTGCTTTTTGGCCGCGTGCCCGATGGCTGGAGTTTTTGCGGCATGGGCTTGATTGCGCTGTGTGGCATTGCCAACGCATGGCTGTCTGTGCGCGAAAATCAGGCCATCAGCACTGCACCCGCTGGGTAAGCCATGGCGCAATTTTTTGAAATACACCCCACCCATCCGCAAGAGCGGCTCTTGCGGCAAGCCGCTGGCCTGCTGCGAAGCGGCGGGATTGCCGCTGTGCCCACCGATTCCAGCTATGCGCTGGCCTGCCATTTGGATGACAAAGCTGCCGCCGACAAGCTGCGCCAGATTCGCGGGGTGGACGACAAACACCATCTCACGCTGCTCTGCCGCGATTTGAAAGAGCTGGCCACCTACGCGAGGGTGGACAACGCGCAATTTCGCCTCATCAAGGCTGGCACGCCCGGGCCATTCACCTTCATCTTAGAAGCCACCAAAGAAGTGCCGCGCCGCCTCTCGCATCCCAAGCGGCTGACCATTGGCTTGCGTGTGAGTGAGCATCCCACACTTCAAGCCCTGCTGGAGATTCACGGCGAGCCGCTCTTGGCCACCACACTCATCCCACCGGGCGAGACCGAGCCTTTGAACGATCCTGATGCGATTCGCAGCCGCTTTGAGAAGCTGATTGCCTGCGTGATCGATGCTGGCGCTTGCCCAAGCGAGCCCACCACGGTGGTGGATTTAACCGGGGATTCGCCTGAGGTATTGCGGCGGGGGCGCGGAGATCCGCTCGATCTGGGGATTTCAATCTGAAGATCTGAATCTCTGTGATGCCAGCGATTCCAGCGCATAAGTCTGAGACAATGGATTGTGGACTTCAATAACATCATCCAAACCGTATTAATTTACGCCCTACCCGTGATCTTCGCGATCACGATTCACGAAGCTGCGCATGCTTATGCTGCCCTGTATTTTGGCGACAAAACAGCCTACAGCCTCGGCCGCGTGACGCTCAATCCAATCAAGCATATCGATCCTATAGGCACGATTGCGATGCCGCTTTTGCTGTATTTTGCTACCAGCAGCCTGCCCGGCGGTCCGATGCTTTTTGGCTATGCCAAGCCCGTACCTGTGCATTTCAACGCTTTGCGCAATCCAAGGCGTGATACGGTCTGGGTCGTGTTTGCAGGCCCTGGCTCCAATTTGATCCAAGCCTTGCTTTGGGGCATTTTGTTCTATGCCCTGCAAATCATTGGCCTGGATGAAAAATTCTTTTTAGCCATGTGCAAAGCAGGCATATTGGTCAACGTGGTGATGTTTGTGTTCAACCTGTTTCCCGTGCCGCCACTCGATGGCGGGCGCATCGCGGTGGCCTTGTTGCCCTACAAATTTTCTCAGCCGCTCGCCCGCATTGAACCCTATGGCTTTTTCATCGTGATGGCTTTGGTGATCAGCGGCATTGCCAGCACCATCTGGATGCGCCCTTTGATGAACCTCACCTACGGCTTGCTTGATATGCTGCTCACACCGCTGCGCTTGCTGGCCAATTGATGCGCCTTTTTCAAACATGACAGACCAACATCGCGAACTCAAACGTGTCTTATCCGGCATGCGCCCCACTGGTGCCCTGCATCTGGGCCATTACCACGGTGCCCTGAAAAACTGGGTACGGCTGCAAAGCGAAATGGAGTGTTTCTATTTTGTCGCCGATTGGCATGCCCTCACCACCCATTACGAAAATCCCGATGTGATCGAAGCCTCGGTGTATGAGATGGTGATCGATTGGCTGGCCACGGGCATTGATCCCGAGCAGTGCACGCTTTTTCTGCAAAGCCGCTTGCCTGAGCATGCCGAGCTGTTTACGCTGCTGGCCATGGGCACGCCGATCAGTTGGCTTGAGCGCGTGCCGACCTACAAAGATCAGCAAAAGCAGCTCAGCGACAAAGATTTATCCACTTACGGCTTTTTGGGTTACCCGCTCTTGCAAGCCGCCGACATTCTGATCTACAAAGCCCATTACGTGCCTGTGGGCGAAGACCAAGCCAGCCATGTGGAGCTCACGCGCGAGGCGGCTCGGCGATTCAATGACCTCTACGGCCGGCGCAACAGTGACGGCGAAAAAATCGCTGCATTGCTTGATACTTTGCCCAAAGACGACGCTCGCTACATCAAAAGCATGGCTAAAAAGCGCACCGAGCAAGGCGATGAGACCGTGCTGGCCAAGTTGCCCGGCTTCTTGGCAAAATTTGAAAGCCTGCAACCCAACGACAAAGCCCTGCTCACCTCTTTTGTCTCCGGCAAAGGCAAAGCCGTGTTGATCGAGCCCGATGTGCTGCTCACGCAATCCTCGAAGCTGCCCGGCTTGGACGGTCGCAAAATGAGCAAGAGCTATGGCAACGCGATTGGCATTCGCGAAGATGCGGCCAGCATCACCAAAAAAGTGCGCGAAATGCCCACCGATCCCGCCCGCGTGAAGCTCACCGACAAGGGCGATCCTGCCAAATGCCCGGTCTGGCAATTTCACCTCATCTATTCTGACGAGCAGCGCAAACAATGGGTGACGCAAGGCTGCACCACGGCAGGCATCGGCTGTATAGAATGTAAAAAAACAGTCAGCGATGCGATTCTTGCCGAACAACAGCCCATGCTGGATCGCGCTAAGCCCTACGTCTCGAATCCTGCTCGTGTGCGAGAAATCATCGATGTTGGTTGCAAAAAAGCGCAAAACACAGCGCAACAAACCATGGTGGAGGTGCGCAAGGCGATGGGGCTCAACTACTAGATCTCAAAAAGAAAGTAATCATGCGGATTTTTGTTGTTGATGATCATCCACTCATGCGCGAAGCCGTCGTGATGCTGTTTCGCCGTATCGCGCCCGAAGCCACCATTGTTGAAATGGATCGCTTGAGCCCGGTTGCGGCCAAGGCGAAAGAAATGGGCATACCCGATCTACTGTGCTTGGATTTGAAGCTGCCAGACACACATGGTGTCTCGGGCGTGCGCGAGATGCGCACATTGTTTCCGCACGTGCCGATTGTGGTGCTTTCGGCCTCGCCTGCTTCAGATTTTGAAGAGCTCAGCATCGATGCTGGCGCTGATTTATATTTAGAAAAATCCTCGGGTGCGACACACCTGACGCAAGCTTTGCGCGCTGTGGTCAGCCCCGAAAGCGAAAGCCACGATACCAAATCACCGCTGAGCGATAAGCTCTCGCGCCGTCAGCTTGAGCTGCTCAAATTGCTGGACCGCGGCCTGAGCAACCGGGAGTTGGCAGAGGCGATGGAGATCAGCGAACACACGGTGAAAGTGCATTTGTGGCGATTGTTTCGCCGCCTCACCGTGAAAAATCGCTCCCAAGCGGTTCATTGGGCGCGCTCACGTGGCATTATTTGAGTGTAGATTTTTTGCTCGTCTTCCAATGTCATTGGCTTGCTGCTGGCCTCTGCTGCTTGGCCTTCTGCCAGCTTGATTTCAAGGCGGCCTCGCGTGCCTTTGCCCAACACTGAACGCAGGCTCACGGTGTGCCCCAAAGCGCGGCACAGGCGCTGCACAATCGCCAAACCCAGCCCGAAGCTGTCTGCCGTGCCTTCATGCCCAGGCGCACGGTAAAACTCCTTGAAAACATGCGGCAAATGCTCCGGCGCAATGCCGGCGCCGCTGTCGGAGATTTCTAGCCAAAGCTTGCCGCCCATCAAGCGCGCTGCGATCATCACGCCGCCCTGATCCGTGTAGCGGATCGCATTGGCCAGCAAATTGGCAACAATACGGCGCAGTAAAACAGGATCACTGCGCACGATGGCCTCGACAGGACGCGCGCGCAAAGACAAGCCCTTGCTGTCTGCCGCAGGTGCAAATTGCACCACAAGGTCTTCGATCAAGGGCGCAATATCGACATCTTGCAAATCAATTTTGATAGCGCCGGTTTCAATGTGTGCAAAATCAAACAAACTGTTGAACAAGGTGTTCACTGAATCTGTGGCAGCCAAAATTTTGGGGATCACACTCGCAGCCAATTCAGGCTCATGGCGCAGCCAATCTGCATAAAAAGCCAGCGCATGCACGGGCTGCCGTAAATCATGGGCCGCACTGGCCAGCAGATTGTTTTTCATCGAGACGGCCTCGGTGGCGGCTTGTGTCTGCTGCCTGAGCGAGCGAATCAGCTCCTCATGGCCATACTGGGCACTGTAGCTGCTGCGTTGCAATGCATGCAAATGCTTGCCTAAATACACAATCAATATCCAAAACAAAGCAATCAACAGCAAAAAAATCACAGAAATAGGCGTGGGTGCATTCGGCAACCAATCCAGCCAATGAACAAAAACCGCCAGCATCGCAGTGGAGCACAATGCGTGTGAAAAACGCTGCTGGCATTTCAAATTCGCAGCCATCAACGAAGCACCCAACGAGCCCATCCCCACCAAAATCATCATGCTCACATACTGGTTGACGGCCGGCGCACGCTCGTAATACAAGAACATGGGCGCTGCAAACAGGAATGCGCTGACGGGCCAACCCCAGCCGTGTTGCTTGAAAAACCGTTCGATGCCCAGCGGTGCGTCTGCCAGCGCCGCTTGGTGCAAGAAGGGCTCAAATGATTTGACCATCAGATAGCGGTAGGTCAAAAATACTGCGCACAGGCCTGCCCACGCAGCCAAGCCCCATGGATTCACATGGCCATACAACACAGCCACCAGTAAAAGCAGCGCCGCTGCGCCGGCTCTGAAACTGGCTTTTGTATTGCGCATGAAATCTCGCGCCAAACGCAACTCGACCCAGAGATCATGCGATTCGATGCGCTGCTCGTCTTGAACCGCTGCAACGTAATTGTCAACAAATTGGGAATCGGGCTGCATGTGGGGAATGTAACAGGGCTGCTTTGAGCGAGTCCATGTATTGCTCCGATGACCTGGCGCTTGACCATAAAAAAAACACGCCTACCTGCGAAGGTGGCGTGCTTTTGATGGCTGGCGGAGAGGGCGGGATTCGAACCCGCGGAAAGTTTGACCCTTCGCACGCTTTCCAGGCGTGTGACTTAAACCGCTCATCCACCTCTCCTAAAGCTGGTGCAATTTATCTCTGTATTGTAATCCAGAGCTCAGAGTGCTTCGCGCTTTGAACGCGCTTGCGCAGCGATAATGCATTCTGTCGATTCGATACAAGGATATTTGATGCCTCGCGTTCACAATTTCAGTGCCGGCCCGGCGATGCTGCCGCAAGAAGTGCTCCGACAAGCTGCAAGCGAAATGCTTGATTGGCAAGGCAGCGGCATGAGCGTGATGGAAATGAGCCACCGGGGACCAGAATTTATCGGGATTTATGAGCGTGCGGTGGCTGATCTGCGCTCTCTGCTGGCGATTCCTGAGAATTACAAAGTGATCTTCTTGCAAGGCGGTGGCTTGGCTGAGAACGCAATCGTGCCGATGAACATGCTGCGCGGCAAAACGGACATTGATTTCGTCGTTACCGGCACTTGGAGCGAGAAATCAGCGCAAGAAGCGGCGAAGTTTGCAAAGGTGAATATTGCTGCGTCTTCCAAAGCAGATGGGTTCACGCATATTCCAGAGGCTGCCAGCTGGAAACTGAGCTCTACTGCGGCTTACCTGCACATTTGCCAGAACGAGACGATTGATGGCGTGGAGTTTGCGGGTGCGCCAGATATTGGAAATCAAATCTTGGTGAGCGATGTCTCTTCCATGATTCTCTCGCGCCCCTTGGATGTATCGAAATACGGCCTGATTTTTGGCGGTGCACAGAAAAACATTGGCCCGGCGGGGCTGACGATTGTGATCGTGCGCGAAGATTTGCTGGGCGGCGCACTGCCTTACACGCCCGATGTGTTCAATTACGCCGTGCAGGGCAAAGCAGATTCGATGTACAACACACCGCCCACTTATGCTATCTACATTGCGGGCTTGGTCTTTGAATGGCTGAAAAAACGCGGTGGGCTCGCTGCGATGGAATCTCTCAATACATCCAAGGCCGCCCTGCTCTACAACGCGTTGGATGCCTCTGGCTTTTATCAAACCAAGGTGAAAAAAGCTTTCCGCTCGCGCATGAATGTGCCATTCTTTTTGCCTGATGAAAAGCTCTATGCACCGTTTCTGAAGGGCGCAGATGAGCGCGGGCTGCTGCAACTCAAAGGTCATCGCAGCGTGGGCGGGCTGCGCGCGAGTATTTACAACGCGATGCCGATCGAGGGCGTACAGGCCTTGGTCAGCTACTTGGCGGAGTTTGAAACATCACATGGCTGAAACACTTCAAGCACGCCACCGCACCCGCATCAAAATCTGCGGCCTCACGCGCGAGCAAGACGTGGATGCGGCGGTGCAAGCGGGCGCGGACGCCATCGGATTCGTCTTGTATGCCAAGAGCCCACGCGCCGTGAGCTTGTCCCGAGCCATAGAATTGGCGCAGCGCCTGCCTGCGTTCGTCACGCCTGTGCTGTTGTATGTCAATGCGATAACTACTGATTTGATAGCAAACTACGTAGTAAATACGCCGGCAAATCCTCGATTTCTCTTACAATTTCATGGCGATGAGAGCCCCGAGCAATGCGCAGCGCCTCACATGCCCTTCATGCGCGCTGCGCGTATCCCGCTGGGCGGCGAGGCGGGCTTTGACTTGGTAAAATTCTGCCAAGAATACTCCACAGCCCAAGCGATTTTGGTTGATGCCCATGTTGAGGGCTATGGCGGCGGTGGCAAGGCTTTTGACTGGACGGCAATACAGTGGTCACATCCACAAATAAACGCAAGCTCTCGGATCGTTTTGTCTGGTGGGCTCTCAACAGCAAACATCGCCGCTGCGATGGAGCATGTGCGGCCTTGGGCCGTTGACGTGAGCTCGGGTGTTGAGCTGGATGCTCCAAATGGGGGCACGCTCAAAGGCCTCAAAGACCCGAAAAAGATCATTGAATTCATCGCCGCCGTGCGCCGCGCCGATGACATCCTTTCCAAAAGTTAAATCAAGTGAACACTGCAACCCAACCGGATTCGAAGCTGTCTAGCTTCCCCAACGCGAAACGCTACGAGTTTCCCGACGAAAACGGCCATTTCGGCAAATACGGCGGTAATTTCGTCTCTGAGACGCTCTCGCACGCGATCGAAGAGCTGAAAGAGGCTTACGCGCATTACCAAAACGATCCTGAATTCATCCGCGAATTCAACTACGAGCTGGCGCATTTTGTAGGCAGGCCGTCGCCGATTTATCACGCTGCTCGCATGAGCCGCGAGATGGGTGGCGCACAAATTTATTTGAAGCGCGAAGATTTGAACCACACAGGTGCGCACAAAATCAACAACACGATTGGCCAAGCCCTGCTCGCCAAGCGCATGGGCAAGCCACGCGTGATCGCCGAGACGGGCGCTGGCCAGCATGGCGTGGCCACGGCCACGATCTGCGCACGCTATGGGCTGGAATGCGTGGTTTATATGGGCAGCGTTGATGTCAAGCGCCAATCGCCCAATGTGTATCGCATGAAACTTTTGGGCGCGACCGTCGTACCCGTTGACTCAGGCAGCAAAACTTTGAAGGATGCGCTCAACGAAGCCATGCGCGATTGGGTGGCGAATGTTGACAACACCTACTACATCATTGGCACGGTGGCCGGGCCGCATCCTTATCCGATGATGGTGCGCGATTTTCAGAGCATCATTGGCAAGGAGTGCATTGAGCAAATGCCAGGGCACTTGGGCGCTGCGGGTAAGCAGCCCGATGCCGTGATTGCCTGCGTGGGCGGCGGCAGCAATGCGATGGGGATTTTTCACCCCTATATTCCATTTCACAGCACCCGCTTGATTGGCGTAGAAGCCGCTGGAGAAGGCTTAGACAGTGGCAAGCACAGCGCCTCGATCCAGCGCGGCCAGCCCGGCGTGTTGCACGGCAATCGCACCTATGTGTTGCAAGATGACAATGGCCAGATCATTGAAACGCATTCGATCAGCGCGGGCTTAGATTACCCCGGGGTGGGCCCTGAGCATGCATGGCTGTCGGACACGCGCCGCGCCGAATACGTGGGCATCACCGACAAAGAGGCGCTCGATGCGTTTCATTATCTCTGCCGCACTGAAGGCATCATTGCCGCGCTGGAATCGAGCCATGCCGTGGCACATGCGATGAAAATGGCCAAAACCATGCGCACAGATCAAAGCATTTTGGTGAATTTATCGGGGCGGGGCGACAAAGACATTGGCACGGTGGCGGATCTCTCAGGCGCCGAGTTTTATTGCAGGCCGTCTTGCCGAGGCGAGAGCGTCAAGGGTGCTCAAATCGTGGAGTTCAAACGATGAGCCGTATTCAATCCTGTATGGCCGCATTGAAGGTGCAAAACCGCCAAGCGCTGATTCCCTACGTGACCGCCGGTTTCCCGTATCGCGACATCACGCCCGATCTGATGCACGCCATGGTCGGTGCAGGCGCAGACATCATTGAGCTGGGCGTGCCGTTTTCTGACCCGTCAGCCGATGGCCCCGTGATTCAAAAAGCAGGAGATCGTGCATTGGCTTTGGGCATCGGCATGACACAAGTGCTGGACATGGTCAAAACCTTCCGCGCCAAAGATGCGAGCACGCCTGTCGTGCTGATGGGCTATGCCAATCCTGTGGAGCGGTATGACATCAAGCACGGCGCAGATGCATTTATCCGCGATGCGGCAGCGGCGGGTGTGGATGGTGTGCTCATAGTGGATTATCCACCCGAAGAATGCGTGGAATTTGCTACGAAATTAAGAGCGAACGGCTTGGATTTGATTTTCCTGCTTGCGCCTACTTCCACAGAAAAGCGCATGAAACTGGTAGGAGAGCTGGCCAGCGGCTACGTGTATTACGTCTCGCTCAAAGGCGTCACCGGCTCTGGCGCACTGGATACGCAGGCTGTGGCCCAAGCCGTGCCGCGCATCAAGCAGTTCGTCAACGTGCCCGTTGGTGTGGGCTTCGGCATCCGCGATGCAGCTTCGGCCAAGGCGGTTGCAGCCGTCAGCGATGCCGTCGTCATTGGCAGCCGTTTGATCCAGTTGATCGAAGACCAACCGCATGAAAAAGTGTGCGCCACCGCATCGAATTTTTTGCGAGAAATCCGCGTTGCGCTCGATGCATAAAACATACCTTTTGAAGGCAGGAGCCGCAAAGACAGCGCAGAAGACGCAAAAAAGAACAATATCTTTTTTGGTTTTTTCTGCATTCTCTGCGAAACTTTTGCGTCTTCTGCGTTCAAAATCCGAAATTGATTCCTCTTTCCCAAGGATCGTTATATGTCTTGGCTAGAAAAACTCCTCCCTTCGCGCATCGAGCAAACCGATCCCACTGAGCGACGCTCTGTGCCCGAAGGGCTCTGGACGAAATGCCCAAGTTGCGAAACTGTGCTCTTCAAAACCGATTTGGAGCACAGCCTGATGGTCTGCCCCAAATGCAGCCATCACAACCGAATTTCAGCGCGCTCACGCCTTGACGGTTTGCTCGATCCTGAAGGCCGTTACGACATTGGCCAAGAAGTCATTCCCGTTGATGCGCTCAAATTCAAAGACAGCCGCAAGTATCCCGAGCGCTTGAAAGCCGCCATGGAGGCTACCGGCGAGACGGATGCGCTGATCGTCCAAGGTGGCGCGATTCACAGCATGGAGGTCGTTGTGGCCTGTTTTGAATTCGATTTCATGGGCGGATCCATGGGCTCGGTGGTGGGCGAGCGCTTCGTGCGCGGTGTGCACACCGCCATGGAGCAAAAAGTGCCCTTCATTTGTTTCACAGCTACAGGTGGCGCACGCATGCAAGAAGGCCTGCTTTCGCTCATGCAAATGGCCAAAACCAATGCCGCGCTCACTCGGCTTGCCAAAAAAGGCTTGCCCTACATCAGTGTGCTGACCGACCCCACCATGGGCGGCGTGAGCGCTGGTTTTGCTTTCGTGGGCGATGTGGTGATCGCCGAGCCCAAGGCTTTGATCGGCTTTGCCGGCCCGCGCGTGATTGAAAACACCGTGCGCCAGACTTTGCCCGAAGGTTTTCAACGCGCAGAGTTTTTGGTTGAAAAAGGCGCGGTAGATTTTATTTGCGACCGCCGCGAGCTGCGTGCAAAAATAGCATCCGTTTTGGCCATGCTGCAACGCCAGCCTGCCGAAGCTGTTTCTTAAAGCTTTTTCACGAGCACCTGTGGTTCTGAACAATCTCCCTCTTTTCCCCCTTGGCTCGGTGCTTTACCCCGGCTCCGTGTTGCCGCTTCGCATTTTTGAGGTGCGTTATTTAGACATGATCCGCCGCTGCATTGAAAACGGCGCGCCGTTTGGCGTTGTGAGCTTGACGCAAGGCAAGGAAGTGGCACAAGTTTCGCAAACCGAAAGCTTCGCCCAAGTTGGCACGCTGGCTACCATCACGCATCATGAAGCACCCCAGCCGGGCCTGCGCGTGATCCGATGCCTAGGGCAACAACGCTTTCGCACTTCACGTATTGAGCGTCTGAAGCACGGTCTGTGGGTCGCGGATGTGAGCTATTTGCCCGAAGATTCCGTGGTGAAAGTGCCGCAAGAGCTCAGCGAGTGTCGCAGCCTATTTGAAAGCGTATTGATCAAGATGCCAGCGGCAACCCAGGCAGATCTGCTTCCCAGCTCAGCAACAAATGAGCAGCTTTCGGATTGCAGTTGGCTGGCCAACCGTTGGTGCCAACTTTTGCCCCTGCCGCTTGAGATGAAGCAGCGCCTGCTTGAGCTTGACAGTCCACTGATTCGCCTAGAGCTCGTCAGCGATTTGCTTGACAAGCTCGGGCTGAGCTCTGCTAATGCATCATGATCGCTATTAAATTCATAGCATACTATGCATATTCCATGCTGGCGATTCGCTATATTTTCATAAAATAACGCTGTGAAACGCTGTCTCGACCTGTTTTTAACATTTGCCGCATTGATCGTGCTGATGGTGCCGATGCTGCTGGTGGCCATTGCAGTGCGCCTGAGTTCCAAAGGGCCCGCCTTGTACTGGTCTGATCGCGTGGGTCAATACAATCGCATTTTCAGAATGCCCAAATTCCGAAGCATGCGCACCGACACGCCTGCCGTCGCCACGCATCTGCTCGAAAAGCCAGAAGCATGGCTCACGCCGATTGGCTCCTTTATTCGCAGAACCAGCCTCGACGAACTTCCCCAGCTCTGGTGCATACTCAAAGGTGAGATGAGCATCGTCGGCCCCCGCCCTGCCCTTTTTAATCAGCATGACTTGATTGAGTTGCGCACAAGCCAAGGCGTTCACACCCTCGTTCCCGGGCTCACAGGCTGGGCCCAGATCAATGGCAGAGATGCGCTTTCCATCTCAGATAAAGTCAGCTTTGATGCAACTTATCTTCGCACAAGAAGCTTTGTTTTGGATATTCGCATCATCTGGCGAACTTTTGTACAAGC
>JANNED010000007.1:0-4545 GCA_031388245.1 Variovorax sp. | reverse complement strand
GTTGCTCTGCGGCGGAAAGCGGCCTACAAGCGAATCGCACGACAAAGGCTATTACTATGAGCCCACCATCTTCGAAGGATTGCCCAACACCAGCCGCACTTGTCGCGAAGAAATTTTTGGCCCCGTGCTTTGCCTGCTGCTTTGGGAGAATGAAGCCGACTTAGTGGCTCAAGCCAACGACAACGAATATGGCCTTGCTTGCGGCATCTGGAGCAAGGATTACAACACCGCCCTTCGCTTAGGCAGCGCCATCACCGCCGGCACAGTCTGGGTCAACACCTACAAACTCTTTTCCATCAGCACACCCTTCACGGGGTACAAAATGAGTGGCTTAGGCCGAGAAAAAGGTGCGGCCTCCATCATGGAATACATGATGCAAAAGAGTTTTTATTGGGGCACGAATGACGCGCCCTTGCCTTGGAGTCAACCATGAGCGAAGCGAGCCAAGCCGAGACCGGCATCCAAGGAATCGATGCCATCGTGTACAGCAGCACCGGCGAAGCAGACAATTGGCAAGCTGCGCAAAAATTCTTCCATGATTGGGGCTTGAAAGTGCTGAGCGTGAGCGCCAATGAGCAGTGTTATGAGACGCTGTCTGGCGCACAAGTCATTGTGCGCCAGCCTGGCGATATGCGGCTGGCTGCGCCGATGGAGGGCGGCGCCACGCTGCGCGAAGTGATGTGGGGTATGGAGAGCGCCGCCAGCCTTGATGTGCTGCTCAAATTGGCAGTTAGCCGGAATATTCATTGCACACCATGCTATGAAAATAATAGCGTGTTGAAAGAATTTTCTGTGCATGATCCGCATGGGTTGAGGCATACGTTTCGCGTGAGCCAGCAGCGCAAAGTGGCCATTCAAGGCTCACCCAGCAATCCGTATGGTGCCCAGCAGCGCATCAATTCGCCTTCGCCAGTGTATGAGCGTGCCACGCCGGTGGAGATTGGTCATGTGGTGTTGTTCAGCGATTGTTTGAAAGAGGCGATTGCGTTTTATGAGGCGCTGGGTTTTGTGATGAGTGACCGTTATCCGGGGCGCGGCGCATTTTTGCGCTGCAGTGCCACCGGTGGGCATCACGATATTTTTCTGCTGCAATTGCCGCCCGGCGCAGATGGCAAATCCAAGCGCGGCTTGAATCACATTGCATTCACCGTGCGTGATATTCATGAGGTGTTTGGCGGTGGGCTGGCGATGAGCCGCTCGGGCTGGAAGACGCAACTGGGGCCGGGCAGGCATCCGATATCGAGCGCGTATTTTTGGTATTTCGAGTGTCCCGTTGGCGGCTTGATTGAATACAACGCCGATGAAGATCATTTGACGGCGGATTGGCAGCCCCGCGAATTCACACCCGGCCCGACCGTGTTTGCTGAATGGGCCATTGATGGCGGCATTGATGGCCACACGCGCCGGCAGCCCCAAGTGGCTGCTGGAGGCCAGTTTTTAACTGAAAAACGCTAATTGCCGGCACATTTACTGCATAGTTCGCTATTAAATCAGGAGTTATCATGAAGATCGATCCGCTTTATGTACAGCCGCACCAAGCCCGCACACGCGAGCCCAGCCAATACGAAACCCTGCTCGGCGATGCCATGGAACGCGCCTTCGGCCAAGGCCATTGGGAGCTGGAGCCGCTGGTGGCGTATCTCAATCAAAGCGGGCCGCTGGCGCCTAACGGTTTGTTGTGGAATGCAGAGAGCTTCTCCGCGGAGCTCAAGCGTTTGTCAGCGGTTTAGTTAATCCAAGTCATGAGAACACGGAAGTCACAACAACACACGGAAGGCACAGAAAACAGCCAACAAGAGAGGTGGTTTTTCTGTGTCTTTCGTGCTACTTCTGCGACCTTCGTGTTCATCTCTTTTGAAAGAGGAAAATTTGTATGAGTCAAGCTGAAGCACTCCCTCAAGCCGCCGCCAAATCCGCCCCCACCAAAGCCGACATCAGCGCCGCCCTAGAAAAAGGCCTGAAGAATCTTTGGTATCCGATCTGCCCGAGCAGCTGGATCACCGACAAACCTCGCGCGCTCAGAAGGCTCGGTTACAAAATCGCGCTGTGGCGAGACACGCAAGGCGCGGTGCATGCGCTGGAAGATCATTGCCCGCATCGCGGTGCGCCGCTCTCCATGGGTGTGAATTTAGGGGATCGGCTGGCCTGCCCGTATCACGGCATCGAGGTGCGTTGCGATGGCATGGTCACCAAAGTGCCGGCCAGCCCGGGCTGCCCGTTGGAGAATTCTCGCGCCACCCTCGGTTTTCATGTCAAAGAAGAGGCCGGTGCTGTGTGGCTCTACAACAGCGCTGCCAATATCGACGAGGCGCCACCGCTCATTTTGCCGCCTGAGATCACGGACGACGCGGTGTGGAGCAATTTCCTCTGTTATGTCGAATGGGCAGGCGACTACCGTTACGTGATCGACAACGTGATGGATCCGATGCACGGCAGCTTCCTGCACAAGATGAGCCACAGCATGAGCGAGGGTGATATCTCGGCGAAATTCAAGCTGCGCACCACGCCGCAAGGCTTCGTGTTTGAAAAAGATGGTCAGCGCGATGTGAATTTCGATTGGACGGAATGGGCCGACACCGGCGTGCATTGGATGCGGCTGGAAATTCCGTATCCAAAAACCGGCGGGCCGGGTGGCAGTTTTGGTATCATCGGCGCGTTCACGCCAATCATCGTGCCGGGGCAGCCGGCAGCCACGGCCGTGTTTTTCTGGCGCTGCCGCCGCGTGACGGGCTGGCAGCGCGATGCGTGGCGCTTTTTGTACCGCAATCGTTTGGAGCAGCGCCATTGGAATGTGCTGGAGCAAGACCGCGTGATGCTCGAAGCCTTTGAGCCCGATGCGAATCTGCGCGAGAAGCAATACGAGCACGATTTGGGCTTGCAGCGCCTGCGCCAACACATGCAGCGGCTGGCGATGAAGCAACTGCAAGCCTGAAATTCGCCGCGCCCTGCTCGCTGACAAATTGAAACTGATGTGAATTCACGACACAAGCTTGGCTTGAAATGAATGAATTCTTACTCATTGCGCCAATAAACAGGCCGATCTCATCAGTTCTTGCTTGCGTGCACGCCATCTTTTTCGCAAACTGACGTGGATGTGGAAGAAAAAAGAACCCGGTCTGTTCAGCAAAGACAAAGAACGCAGCAGTTTTTTCAGCAGCGGCTTCTATGGCAGCAGTGACGACGACTGCGAGAATCCGTCGAGTCATTTCCGACCCAGCACACCCGGCGTATTGGCTCCCGCAGAGCGCGTGGGCAGTGTGCGCCCGCAAAAGCTCAACGACAGCGTGATCCGCTTGGTCAGCAGCATTCAATCTTCTCAGCAATTCGATGCCATCCGCCTGACCCTCAAGCTGGCCGATTGGGATACGCTGGCCGAGCATTTGCAGCCCTTTAGCGTGGAGACGGGCCAAGTGGTGATTCGCCAAGGCGTGGCAGAAGTCACGGTGTATTTGATCGAATCGGGCATGCTGGGTGTCCACCGCGAAGATGCCCATGGCAAAGTCGAGCTGGCCACAGTGGGCGCGGGCTCCGTGGTCGGAGAAGGTGCTTTTTTCTCGCGCACACCGCGCAATGCCACGGTGCAAGCCATGAACCGCTGCGTGCTCTGGGGGCTCTCGCCCATGCGCTATGCCGAGCTCGCTCACCGTCACCCGAGCATTGCGCTGTCTTTTGTGATGGCTTTGGGCAGCGTGGTCACGCGCCGCATGAGCAACAAACCCAAGCGCGCTGCGGTCACATGAACACTATTATTTTAGTAGCATACTATGCATATAGAATGCCGGCAAAAGCTTGGTTTGACTTAAAAATCACACGCCCAGCATGAGCCGCAGATTTTGCACTGCAGCGCCACTTGCGCCTTTGCCGAGGTTGTCATAGCGAGCCATCAAAACAGCTTGGCCCATCGCGTCGTTGCCATAGACGGACAGCTCCAGCAAATTGGTGTTCACCAAGGCGGTCGGCTCGATCTTGTTGTTTTCATGGGGCGACACGACTTTGACAAATTCACAGCCCGCATAGTGCGCTTGGAGTGCGTCTGCCATCTGCGAAGCCTTGCTCACACCGCGCATCAGGTCAAACTGCAAACCGATGTGGTCAAGCATGCCGCTGTGAAAATTGCCGACCGTGGGGATAAAGATGGGGCGGCGTGAGAGGCCAGAGTATTTGTGCAGCTCGGCCACATGCTTGTGCGCCAAATTCAGGACATAGATCTCCAGCGGCGGGGCGGTTTTCGTGAGCTCATAGCTCTCAATCATCTGCCGGCCACCGCCCGAATAGCCTGAGAAGCCTTGCATCACCACCGGGTAGTCTGCGGGAAGCAGCCCCGCATCAATCAGAGGGCGCAGCAGCGCAATGCCGCCTGTGGGATAACAGCCCGGGTTGGCCACGCATTGCGCGTTTTTCACCGCATCCCTCTGCGCCGCATTGAGCTCTGGAAAGCCATAGACCCAGCCGGGCGCAACGCGATGTGCGCTGCTGGCATCCACGATTTTCAAAGGTTTCATGCCAATTTGAGCTCTGCCCGGCGCTAATTCTTCGCACAGTGCT
>JANNED010000301.1:0-20544 GCA_031388245.1 Variovorax sp. | reverse complement strand
CTCACGCCCGATCAGATCGGCGAAATCATCATGGGCCAAGTGCTCACAGCGGGCAGCGGGCAGAATCCTGCCCGCCAAGCGATGATGAAAGCCGGCGTGGCACGCGAAACGCCTGCGCTCACGATCAATGCCGTTTGCGGCTCGGGTCTCAAAGCCGTGATGCTCGCTGCGCAAGCTGTGGCTTGGGGCGATAGCGAAATCGTCGTTGCGGGTGGCCAAGAAAATATGAGCGCGTCGCCCCACGTTTTGATGGGAAGTCGCGATGGTCAGCGCATGGGTGATTGGAAGATGGTTGATTCGATGATCGTCGATGGCCTGTGGGATGTGTACAACCAATTTCACATGGGCATCACCGCTGAGAATGTGGCCAAGCTGCATGGCATCACGCGTGATATGCAAGATGCGCTAGCGCTCGGCTCGCAAACCAAAGCGGCTGCCGCGCAAGCCGCTGGCAAGTTTGCTGCGGAGATTGTCGATGTGGTGATTCCGCAGAAGAAGGGTGACGCAATCACGTTTAACGCTGATGAATTCATCAACAAGAAAACCAATCTTGAAGCCTTGACTGGTTTGCGCCCTGCGTTTGACAAGGCGGGCTCAGTCACCGCAGGCAATGCATCAGGCCTGAACGATGGCGCAGCCGCTGTTGTCGTGATGAGCGCTGCCAAGGCTGCCGCGCTAGGCCTCACGCCTCTCGCACGCATCGTGAGTTTCGGCACCAGCGGGCTTGACCCTGCCACCATGGGCATGGGCCCTGTGCCTGCTTCGCAAAAAGCTTTGCAACGCGCGGGCTGGAAAGCCTCCGATGTCGATTTGTTTGAGCTCAATGAAGCCTTTGCCGCACAAGCTTGCGCTGTGAATAAAGTGCTCGATATCGATCCGGCCAAGGTCAACGTCAATGGCGGCGCGATTGCCATTGGTCACCCGATTGGCGCGTCTGGCTGCCGCATTTTGGTCACGCTCTTGCATGAGATGCAGCGCACGAATGCCAAGAAAGGCTTGGCTGCGCTGTGCATCGGCGGCGGCATGGGGGTTTCCCTGTGCGTTGAGCGTTGAAATTCGCGCTAGAGTCAATAGCAGCACATTTTTAAGTGTTTGGGGCACTTAGCCGGCATTAAACCTACGCTGAGTGCTATCAAATTTATAGTTATCTCATTCAAGAGGAATCATCATGAGTCAAAAAGTAGCCTACGTCACCGGCGGTATGGGTGGCATCGGCACCTCGATTTGCCAAGCCTTGCACAAGCGTGGCTTCAAAGTCATTGCCGGTTGTGGCCCCACGCGTGACCACGCCAAATGGATTGCGGAGCAAGCCGCTCTGGGCTACACCTTCCACACTTCAGTGGGCAATGTCGCCGATTGGAATTCCACCGTGGAGGCTTTCGCCGCAGCCAAAGCCGCGCACGGCTCCATTGATGTGCTCGTCAACAATGCTGGCATCACCCGCGATCGCATGTTCCTCAAAATGACGCGCGAAGATTGGGATTCGGTGATCGACACGAATTTGAACTCCATGTTCAACGTGACCAAACAAGTCGTGCCCGACATGGTCGAGCGTGGCTTTGGCCGCATCATCCAAATCAGCTCGGTCAACGGCGAAAAAGGCCAAGCTGGCCAGACCAATTATTCCGCCGCTAAAGCCGGCATGCACGGTTTTACCATGGCGCTGGCCCAAGAGATGGCTGCCAAAGGCGTGACGGTCAATACTGTGAGCCCCGGCTATATCGGCACAGATATGGTCAAGGCCATCCGCCCCGATGTGCTGGAAAAAATCGTGGCCACGATTCCCGTGAAGCGCCTTGGCACTCCCGAAGAAATCGGCGGCATCGTCGGCTGGCTCGCAGGCGATGAATCCGGCTTCACCACTGGTGCAGACTTTTCTTGCAATGGTGGTTTGCATATGGGCTGATCGAAGCGTGTGGCGGCATGGTTGGTCATTCGATGGTGTCGCCGCAGCCCGATTCAAGCCCCAAACACCCGAATCATCGCCCGCACAAATCCATGATCCGAGCGGCTCCGGTCTTTGCCCTCTTGCAGGTGATCGTTGAAATAATCCACCCGCCGAACATCGCCAATACTGAATTTGCTGCGCGGCAAAAATTCTTCGCTCACCAAAATTTGATCAAGCACCTCTGGCGAGCCTTGGTGCACATGGCTGTAGGCCACATCGCGCTTCAAGGCCATCTCGCCTTGCACTTCATAGGCATTCCAAAGTGCGGTGTCGCGTGCGCCTCGGTCATAGGCCACTTCGCCTGTTGCAGCAACGATTTGCGTCGTGACGCTGTGCGGGCCATCGTTGAAATCGCCCATCACGATCAGCGGCTCATGTGTGTGCTGGAGCACATCGGCCACGATGCAGCGCATGGCAGCGGCTTCTGCGCCGCGCATCATCAAGCTGCGTAGGGTGGCCAGCGCCAAGGTTTTGGGGTCTTCACGGTCTTCCATCGGCTCGCCTTGTGCATCTTGCAGAAATTTAGGCCGCTTGCTTTTAAGGTGCGCTGTGAGCACATGCACCACTTGGCCATGCTTCATGCGCAGCGTGGCTAGCAGAGGAGGGCGCTCAAATTTGACATGCTCGCCCAAGCCGGGGATTTGGATGCGTAAGCTCGTTGGGAATTCAGAAAAAGATTGCAGCTTCTCAACTTCAAGACGCGTGATGATGCCAACGCGTGGGGTATTCTGCGCTCCGTGATTCGTTTCGTTGTTTTCCGCCCCCGGCACAGCCACCGTGCTGTAATGCAGCCCCGAGCGGGCCACAGCCGCCTTGATCGCCGCTTCATCCCACACTTCCTGCACCGCCAGCACATCTGCATTGAGCGCGGCAATACGGCCGCCCAGCCATTCAATTTTGCGCTCAAACTCGTTCTGTGAATAGGTATCCTGGTTCGCATAAAACATGCGTCCCGGATTGGCCAGATTCAGCACGTTGGCCGTCGCCACGGTGAGCGTCGAGACGGTGCGTGGATCAGGCTGAGTGTTTGTATTCATGCCGCATTATGGGCGTGTTTGTTCAATCATTGACCTGATGCTTGAGCATCGCATGCGAAGCGGAAGCTGTGAACGGCGTATCATGGCAGGATGAGAAGAATTGCAGTCTATTCCGGCACGTTTGATCCGATCACGCTCGGGCATTTGGATGTGATCGCCCGCGCGGCGGCGCTGTTTGACACGCTCATCGTGGCAGTCGCTGTGGCGCATCACAAAAAAACCTTGTTTTCGTTGGCTGATCGCATGAAGCTTGTCCAGGATGCGCTGGAATCCGTCTCCAATGTGAGCATCCAATCTTTGGATGGTTTGATCATGGATTTTTGCGCAGCGCATGGCGCACAAGCTGTGGTGAGAGGTGTGCGTAACGTCACGGATTTTGATTATGAATCTCAAATGGCTGCGATGAATCGCAAGCTGCGACCTGCGGTCGACACTGTGCTTTTGCTGCCCAGCCCGCCGGTGCAATGCATCAGCTCAACCTTGGTGCGCGAGATCAGCTTGCTAGGCGGCGATATCAGCCAGATGGTCAGCCCACGTGTGGCCAATGCGCTGGAAGCCATGCATCGCCCCAAGCTGCAAGCCTAGGCACACACCATGGCACTGCGTATCACAGATGAATGCATCAATTGCGATGTTTGCGAGCCAGAATGCCCGAATGAAGCGATTTACATGGGGCCAGAAATTTACGAAATTCATCCCCACAAATGCACCGAATGTGTTGGGCATTTTGATGAGCCGCAGTGTGTGCAGGTTTGCCCAGTGGCTTGCATCGATGTTCATCCCGAGCATCGTGACAGCCAAGAGACTTTGTTTCAACGGTTTCAGCGGCTTCAGGCTTCAGCGCTTGAGCAAAAGTAACACCAAACCGCTGGCAAGCATCGCGCAACTGATGCCCAAGCCATACACCCAGTTTTGCAGCCGCAGATTTTGATGGTGCAAACGCAGCGCAGCCTCTTTCACGCGCTGCAGCTTCAACACCTGTTGTTTCAGATGCGTGCGCTCGCCGCGCACCGATTCAAGCAGATTAAACAGGCTTTCAATCTGCGCCTTTTGCTCTGGCGCTGCCACGGGCGCGGGTGCGGCGGCCACAACGGGTTTGAATTCGGGGCGTTCGATGCGAGCAACGCGCACCATGTCGTCAAAGCTGCCCGGTGTGGTGCTGCCATAGAGCACGTCGGCAGCGGTTTCGCTGTTGAAGCGCGAATCATCAAGCAGGTTGTCTAGGGCGGCAAAAGAATCGGTGCGCCCCGTTGCTTTTTGCTGCTTGGCCAGCAGTGGCTCAACCAAGCGCACCATGCCTAAATTCACCAGCTCAATAAGCAGCTCGCTCACATCACCAAAACCCTTGAGGGTTTGCGTATAAAGATGAACCGGCTGCGCACCATCAATGGCCAGCAGCAAGACGCGCAAACGGCGCGGCATTTCCCGTGGATCGCGCTTGACGATTTCATTGCCGCGATCTGTTCGAATCACGACATACTGCCCAAGCAATGTGAGCTCTTGTTTGGTCATCAGCGACATGGGAAATTGCTCAATTTATTTTTTCAATCTGGCCAAGCGTAGCAAATAAGTATTTTTTTGTAAATGTTGTCAAAGTGCAGAAGAAGGTTGTTTCGCAGAAATTACAGTAACAAAAGCGCTTCTGAGATTGTATTTGAATACTTTAGAGCTAGTGTTGGCAACCAAATAAAAACCACAGATCACGCAAATACAACGCTCAAAGCCAAAGGCCATGCTGCGCAGAGCCGTTAACCGACTTCAGCAATCAATTCAATCTCCACACAAGCGCCCATCGGGATTTGTGCCACCCCAAAAGCGCTTCGGGCATGCGCACCCACCTGCGCACCAAAGACAAGGCCCAGCAACTCTGAGCACCCATTGGTGACGATATGCTGCTCGGTGAAATCCGGTGTTGAGTTGACCAAGCTCATGACTTTGACGATGCGCTTGATTTTGCCCAAATCGCCAGTGGCGGCATGCAAGGCGGCAATCAATTGAATCGCACAACTGCGCGCGGCCAGCTTGCCTTCTTCCACGCTGATGTTTTTGCCCAGCTGACCCACCCAAACTGCGCCGTCTTTGCGGGCAATGTTGCCCGAGACGAAAATCAGAGAGCCGGTTTGCACAAAAGGCACATAGGCAGCAGCCGGCGTGGCCACGGGGGGCAATTCAATGCCAAGTTCTTTGAGTTGGTCGTAGGCGCTCATGCGGGATGCTCCGTTAGATAATAGAAATAAATCCAAACACCGCATCGTAGCGGAAGACACGTCTATTTATGCTGCTTGTTGCCCTCCCGCTGCTTTGTTTTGTGATCGGCTGCGCATGGCAATTGCAGCAGCGCGAGCTGTTTGATGTGCAGGTTTATGCTGTTTCCTGCCTGCTATCCAGCATCTGCATTGTATTGTTTGCTATTCAATTTGTAGTACGCTTTCCTGCTCCGAGCCATGTTTGGCAAACCAAAAAACGAGCAGTGGGTGTTGTGGCCTTGTGTGGCGCCGCCGCATTGCTCGGGTTTGCGCAAGCGGGTTGGCGTGCTGCGGTGTTTGCTGAGCAAGCTGTAGAGAATCGATTAGAAGGCCGCGACATTCGCATCACCGGCGTTGTGGCAGCCATGCCGCAACGCGATGAATCGGGCATTCGTTTTCGGCTCGATGTGGAATCAGCTCAGCTTTTGGAGGCAGGCCAAACCAGCGCAGTGCCCAAGCCTGTGCTGTTGCCCGCGCGCATTCAGCTGGCTTGGTATCGCAGCTTGCCGCGCTTGTCGGAGGATGCGGCGACTGTGCCCTTTGCAGAGCTGCAAGCCGCGCAGGGCGAGATCAAAGCCGGCGAGCGCTGGCAGATGGTGGCGCGGCTCAAAGCGCCACATGGCAACCTGAATCCGCATGGTTTTGATTATGAGCTGTGGCTTTGGGAGCAGGGCATTGGCGCCACGGGCTATGTGCGAGCCACGCCGCGCGAAGCGGCGCGTGGCGAAGGGCCGATCAAGATTGGCGACACATGGCTCCATCCGCTGGAGGCGGCTCGCCAGCGGGTGCGCGATGCGATTTTTGAGCGCGTGCGCAGCCCGCAGCTCGCTGGCGTGATTGCGGCGCTGGCCACTGGCGATCAAGCGGCGATTGAGCGAGTGGATTGGGATATTTACCGGGCGACGGGGGTGGCGCATTTGATGAGTATTTCTGGCCTGCACATCACCATGTTTGCTTGGGGCATGGCTTTGATCATCGGCAGCGCTTGGCGGCGCAGCATGCGGCTGACCACTTGGCTGCCGGCTCAGCATGCGGCGCTGATGGGTGGCGTGTTGCTGGCCGCTGCCTATGCTTTGTTTTCAGGCTGGGGCGTGCCTGCTCAGCGCACCGTGTGGATGCTGTGCGCGGTGGCGGTGTTGAAGCTCTCGGGCAAGCGTTGGCCTTGGCCGCTGGTGTGGCTGGCAGTGTTGGCGCTGATCGTGGCCATCGATCCGTGGGCTTTGCTGTCGGCCGGCTTTTGGCTCAGTTTTGTGGCGGTGGCGGTGTTGTTTGCCTCCAGCGCAGGGCAAATCAAACCGAATGAGGCAGCGCCGGCTCGCAAGGCGCAAGCTGTTTGGCGGCATGCTGCCAGCATGCTGCGCGAGCAATGGGTGATCACGCTGGCGCTTGCGCCGCTGAGCTTGCTGTTGTTTAACCAAGTCTCGCTTGTGGGCTTGCTGGCCAATGCTGTGGCTATTCCCTGGGTGACACTGGTGGTCACGCCGCTGGCGATGGCGGGTGTGATCGTGCCGGTTTGCTGGGATGCTGCGGCGCTGGCTGTGCAGGCGCTCAGCGTGGTGTTGGCATGGTTTGCCCAGTTTCCATTCGCTACTGTTTCTATAGCGGCCAGTCCGTATTTTATGTCGGCTGCGGCGCTATTTGGCGCAATTTTGATGGTGCTGAAGCTGCCTTGGCCGCTGCGGGGTGCAGGCGCGGCGATGGTGCTGCCGGTGCTGCTGGCCAGCCCGCTGCGCCCCGCGCCGGGTGAATTTGCGCTGTTGGCTGCTGATATCGGCCAGGGCAATGCTGTGTTGGTTCAAACAGCGCAGCACAGCTTGCTCTATGATGCGGGCCCGCGCTTCTCACGCGAGAGCGATGCCGGCCAGCGCACGCTCGTGCCGCTGCTGCGCGCTTTGGGCGAAAAGCTCGATGTGCTGATGATTTCACACCGCGATGCAGATCACATCGGTGGTGCGGTTGCGGTGCTGAAGATGCAGCCGCAGGCGCGCTTGGTCAGCTCGATTGAAGCTGGGCACGAGCTGCATGCAGTGCGCCCCGCAGAGCGCTGCTTGGCTGGCCAGCGCTGGCAATGGGACGGCGTGAATTTTGAAATCTTGCATCCTACGCCCAGCGATTACGACACGCCACAAAAACCCAATGCCATGAGCTGTGTGCTGCGCATCAGCAATGGCAAGCAAACCGCGCTTCTCGTGGGCGATTTGGAGGCCGCACAAGAACAGCGCCTGGTTTCAGCCCAAGCGCCGTTGAAAGCAGATCTGCTGCTGGTGCCGCACCATGGCAGCAAGACATCTTCCACCCCAGAATTTCTAGATGCAGTGCAGCCGCAGTGGGCTTGGGTGCAGGCCGGCTACAAAAATCGGTTTCAACACCCGGTGGCAGATGTGGTGCAGCGGTATGAGGCGCGCAAGATTCAGATCGTTCAAAGCGCCAAGTGCGGTGCCGCAACGTGGGCAAGCGATCGAGCCGATCAGATGGTCTGCGAGCGCGAACGCTCAAGACGCTACTGGCATCATCGCCTGCCTTGAGATAAAACTGCTTTTCCCGGCATAGAATCTATAGACTTTGCTATCAATTTCATAGTGAGCATGCGATGCCTCGCTGCGCAATCAGGGGGATTAGGGCTCAGTTGTTGGACAGCGGGCTGGGCCGAGAGTTCATGCCCTTGGTCAGCAAGCCTTCAAACTGAATATTGATGCTGCGCAAATGAGCCGCTGCCACGCGCTCGCCGTGCAAGGTAGACAGCACACCCATCCATTCGCTGCGCAGATACCAAAGCGCCTCCACATCAGCGGCAAACATCAGCCGGCGGCGCAAAGCGGGATAGGCTGTTGCGCCCGTTTCACCGAGGGTGCCGAGCATCGCCAAGCGAATTTCTTCGGTGCGTTCCTCCAGCACAGCTTCAGAAGGCGCTGGGGTCATGCCCACAGCGCCCCAAAAGGAAGCGGATGCTGATTTAAGCCAACTCATTCAAAAATCACCTTGGTTTGAAACGACGATCCCTGAAACTTGCTACTTATTAATTAATGCAACATTAAATCATGTGATCAATCAAATCAAGGCATTCCGTCACACCACAGCGTGATTTGTTATAAAACAACAATTGAATCATGAGCTTAGGTTTGGTTATTGATAGTTTGGATTAAAAATAACACTTAACTTACCTTAACATTCAGATGACTTTGCACAACTCAAACACCAAAGCGGGCGCCAAAGATTTGGCAATGGCCTGAACAGACACATGGGCAGTCGAGGCATCGCCCATGTGCGAGACATGGAAATCGCTGCCCACGTGCTCGCTGAGCTCCACAAAGGCCATTTTTCGCTCTGGGTAGCGCTGCTGCAATTCTTGGCGCAAATCCGCCATCTGCGAAGGCTCAATGCGGTTTTCATAAACAATGGCGTGTGGCAATGGCAAGGGCTCATCGCCTTGTGACAAGTGCAACATGTCGCGTGCCTGCGCAATGCTGGTGCAAATTGTCACGGTCAGCCCCAAACGGCTCACCGCGCGGCGCGCCTGTTCCTGAACGGGCGATTTGCTGAGAATGAGAAGCGCCCGGCAGCCGCTGATGATGCTGCTGATGTCTGTATCCAGGGCGCTGTCTAGGCCGCCCGTGGCGGCTGCGGTGCTGGGCATGCCGCTGGCAGCGCTGGGCGCAGCAAAATCTACCATCACAGACAGCGCCTCTTGCGTGACTTGCAGCTCAGCCCGCGCACCGAGGCCATGAGCCAGTTGATGCCACAGAAACCAGCCAATATTTTGCCAATGGTCGGGCTCTAAGCTGGCTGTGTTGACCCTGGCCATGACCAACAATTGCGCACCATGGTGAGCCTGCGAAGGCTCGCGCACCGCAAAGCCGATGTCTTGTGCGATGCCGCCAGCCCAGTTGATCAGCTCTTCTACCAAGGTGTGTAGCGAAGCCGCATGGCACTGTATCTCTGCATCCAGCAGCCCCAAACGTGCTTTGACCTGCCGGCGATGCAGCCAGCGGGCGCGCCGCGTGATGGCATCGGAGACGACTTGGCGCAGCGACAAGACTTCGCTGGCCAGCAAATCGCGCGGGCCGCGCAATTGCGTGAACTGCTGGGCAATCATGGCGGCTCTGCGAGAGTGATCAAGCCGATCGGTCACATTGGCAATGGCCGGTGCAACATTAGGATGCAAGAGCGCAATCTCCTGCAGCTGTGCCAAGGCCATCGTCAAGCTGGCTGAGGTTTCTTCGCCAAGCTTGAGGAACAGCGTGCTCCAAGGAATCTCTTGGCCTTGTTGGTTGGCCAGGTGCCGGCTGGGAGGCTGTTGATTTGGGGCTTGTTTGTGGGCAGAGGCATCGTGGCGCAAGACCGGCTTTTTGGGCGGCTTGCGCGGCATCACGGTGTCACACACCTCTTCCAAAATGGCATTGAATTCAGATTCGCCCACCTCATGCTCGCCTTGGCGCAAAGCAAGACGCCGACGGATGGCGGGCAGCTTTTTGCCGCTGTCATCGGTTTTCATCCATCGCAAAATCATGAGAGCCTGCCTGTGCTTTTTTTTCGGTGAGCGCACCAACGCTACAAATCATTTTGCACGTTTTTTGAATCGATGGGCAGGCACGACAGGGCGGGAAAACACTGAGTGTTCCGTTGGCCATAATGCGTGTTTAGACGAGGAGACGCACGATGCATGGGATCAAAAAAATAGGCCGTGGTTTGTTGATTGTGTTGGGGGTGGTCGCTTTGGTGATGGCCATCTATGTTTGGCGCAGCCTGCCGCAGCTCTCGGGCAGTTTGCAAGCGGCCGGCTTACAGCAGGCCGTGCAAATCAAGCGCGATGCCTCTGATGTGACGCACATCTTCGCGCAAACCGATACCGATGCTGCCTTCGCGCTGGGCTACACGCATGCGCAAGAGCGCAGCTGGCAGCTCGAGACGAATCGGCGCGTGATGCATGGGCTGCTCAGCGAGATATTCGGCCCGGCTACGCTTGAGACGGATCAGCTCATGCGCAGCTTGGGCATCATCCGCGCTGCGCAAAAGCAATTTGATGCCCTGCCCAAAGAAAACCAAACCATCCTGAAAGCCTACACAGATGGCATCAACGGTTTTCACCAATCCTCCCAGCAAGCGCTGCCGCCAGAATTTCACATCTTGGGCATCAAGCCGGCGCTGTGGCAGCCGACAGACAGCCTAGGCTGGAGCCTGATGATGGCGCTCGATCTGGGCGGCAACTGGGGCGTGGAATTCGCGCGGCTGTCTGCTGCGCAAAAAGTGCCTACAGCGCAGCTTTGGCAGCTTTTCCCCGCGTATCCGGGCGAGCAGCCGGCTTCCAAAGTGGATTTTTCTGCACTGTATCGTGATTTGGGTGTGTACAACGTTGCTACAAAAAAAGTAGCACTCTATGAAGATTCTATGCCGGCTACTGCCCAGTTTGATCTTAAAAATACCTTCAAAAATCCCTTTCTCGTGGCGCCAGCCGATTTGGCCGCTCTCGCGCGGGATGCAGGCAACATCGAAGGCAAAGGCAGCAACAATTGGGTCGTGGCGGGCAGCAACAGCACAAGCGGCAAGCCCTTGCTCGCCAACGATCCGCATCTGGGTCTCGGCGCGCCTGCGATTTGGTATTTCACCCGCTTGCAATCCAATGCCTCCGGCATGGATGTGATCGGCGCGAGCTTGCCCGGCTTGCCTTTCATCGTGCTCGGGCGCACGCGCCACGTGGCGTGGGGCTTCACGAATACGGGGCCCGATGTCCAAGATCTCTACATCGAGCGCATCAATCCGGCCAATCCTGCGCAATACCAAACCCCCGAGGGTTGGCGAGATTTCGAGATGCGCACCGAAAGCATCCCCGTGAAAGGCGCGGCATCGGTCAGCTACACCTATCGCGCCACGCGCCATGGCCCCGTGGTGAGCGATGCGCAATCTCAGTATGCAGAAGTCCTCGATCAAAAGAAATACGCCATAGCGCTGCGCTGGAGCGCCTTGGATACCGACAACCGCACGACGGTGGCCGGCTGGAATTCCCAAAAAGCCAAGAGCGTGGCCGAATTGCTTGCAGCTTATGCCGACTATCACTCTCCGATGCAAAACGTTGTTGCTGCTGACACGGCGGGAGCTATCGCCTACAAAGCCATCGGTAAATTCCCCATCCGCAGCCCAGACAACGACATCAAAGGCATCGCCCCCGCGCCTGGCTGGGAAGCCAAATACGATTGGGCTGGCTATGTGCCTTATGCGCAAAACCCATCCGACGATGGCAAAAAAGGCTGGATCTCCACCGCCAACCAGCGTATCCACGCTCCCAGCTACCCGCATTTCATGGGGCAAGATTGGGCGACGCCTGAGCGCTTTGACCGCATCGAAGCCTTGCTCTCTGCCACGCCGAAGCACGACAAGGCCAGCATGCAGCGAATTCATGCCGATACCGTCTCCACCCCAGCACAGCGCCTAGTGAGTGTGCTATTAAAAACGAAGTCCAGCCATCCGCTGGCAGCTGCTGCAATAGCGCAGTTTCAAAGCTTTGATGGCGACATGAAAGCATCCAGCGCCGCGCCGCTCATCTTCGCCGCTTGGGCGGACGAGTTGGCCAGAGGCATCGTCACCCCCAAACTCGGTGAGGAAAAATTCAAACGGCTTTATGGCAAGCGCCATTTCCGTGGCGTGGTGGAGCAAGTGATGCTGGGCATTGATCCAGCGGTGAGCGCCTATTGGTGCGCCCCGCAAAGCTGCGATGAGGTCTCTGCTGCCGCATTAGCCCGAGCGCTTGACAAAATCCAAGCCATCCAAGGCGCAGACGTGAAGGCGTGGCATTGGGGCACAGCCCACACGGCTCGCTCGATCCATCGCCCCTTTGGCAATGTTGCGCCATTGGCCAAATATTTTGATGTCACCGTGCCCACCGGCGGCGACCCATGGACGGTGAACGTCGGCCAATACTGGCTCAATGAAAAAAGCCCTTACCAAAACCGCCACGCCGCCAGCTTGCGAAACGTTTTCGATTTGAGCGACCTGGAAAAAAGCGGATTCATTTACCAAACGGGTCAAAGTGGCTTGGTTTGGAGCCGCCGCTACCGCGACATGAGCGAAGGCTGGGCAGCAGTGCAGTATCGGCCTTTGCAGATGTCGCCCGCTTCTTTTGCATCTGAATTGACGCTCGTGCCTCGGTGATTGAAAACTGGATTTTCGCGTAACTTTCGCATCTTTCGTGCACCGGAAATTCGACTTCAACCCCCCAGTATGAAGTTGTGCAAAGCCATCGCCAAAACCGCTCCCCAGCGCTAAACTGCAACACATGAATCAACTCGCCGCCCTGCGCTCAGCCCTGCGAGCCTTAGCATCCAACAAGCTCAGAAGCATGCTCACCATGCTGGGCATCATCATTGGCGTGGGCGCGGTGATCACCATGATTGCGGTGGGGCAGGGCGCAACGAATCGGGTGCAGGAGCAGCTTAAGGGGCTGGGCGCCAATGTGATGCTGGTGATTCCTGGCGGGCTCACGGCGGGCGGCGTGCGGCTGGGGGCACAAACAGGCCAAGCCTTGAGTGAAGACGATGCGCTGGCCATTGCCAAAGATGTGCCAGAAGTGCAGGTGGCCGCGCCTTCGATGCGCACCGGGGCGCAAGTGGTGCTGGGCAACAGCAACTGGAGCACCTCCATTTTCGGCACAACCAACGATTACATGGAGGCGCGAGATTGGGCCCTGAGCAGCGGGCGTTTGTTTGAAGCCGCCGAGATGCAAGGCTCAGCCAAGGTGGCCATCATTGGCACCACGGTGGCCAGCCAGCTGTTTGGCGATACCGATCCGGTCGATCAAATCATCCGCGTGAAAAAAGTGCCCGTGACCGTCATTGGCGTGTTGGCCAGCAAAGGCCAAAATTCACTCGGCCAGGATCAAGACGATATCGTGGTTGTGCCGATTTCCACCTACCGCAACCGCATCCAAGGCGGCAGCCCCGGCAAGCTCAAACGCATTGGCTCGATCAGCGTGAAAGTCAAAGAAGGCCAGAGCATGAAGGCGGCTGAAGACAACATCAAAGAGCTGCTGCGCCAGCGTTTCAAGGTGCAGCCGGGAGCAGACGATCCATTTTCCGTGCGCAACCTCACTGAAATGCTGCAAGCGCAAGAGGCCTCAAGCCGCATCATGACGCTCCTTCTCGCCGCCGTGGCCGGCATCAGCCTGATCATCGGCGGCATCGGCATCATGAACATCATGCTGGTGAGTGTCACCGAGCGCACCAAAGAGATTGGCCTGCGCATGGCTGTCGGTGCAAGAGGCCAAGACATCCTCGCCCAATTCCTGATTGAAGCCGTGACCCTGTCCATCATCGGCGGGGCGATTGGCGTGGGCGTGGGTGCGATAGCCACTTGGGCTATCGGCTATTTCGCGGGCTGGCAAGTGAGCATGACGGCGGCCTCGATCTTCTTGGCTGTCGGCTTCTCCGCTTTCGTGGGCATCTTCTTTGGTTTTTATCCCGCCAGGCGTGCATCCAAGCTCTTGCCAATTCAGGCGTTACGCTATGAGTGATACCGTGCCACAATCTCGCCCACATGAATCTTCCTTACGAACTCGAAGTGGGCTTGCGTTATACGCGGGCTGGGCGATCTAGCCGCTCCAACCGTTTTATCAGCTTTATCTCCGGCGTATCCATGCTGGGCATCGCGCTCGGCGTGGCGGCGCTGATCATTGTGTTGTCGGTGATGAATGGCTTTCAGAAAGAGGTGCGCGATCGCATGCTGTCTGTGGTCTCGCACATTGAGGTGTTTGCGCCGGGCGGCGCTGCGCTGGCAGACAGCCAGCGCACTCTGGCAGAAGTCAAAGCGCACAGCCAGGTGATTGGCGCAGCGCCGTTTATCGCAGCGCAGGCCTTGATTGCCAGAGGCGAAGACATGAAAGGCGCCATCATTCGCGGCATCGATCCTGCACTGGAGCCGCAAGTGACAGATATTTCTGCGGGCAAAAAGGATGTCTCGGGTGCCACAGCACAGGCCACGAATACCTTGAAGTTGCTCATCAGCGGGGAATTTGGCATCGTTTTGGGCATTGAGCTGGCGCGTAACCTCGGCACACGCATTGGCGAGAAGGTGACATTGATCGCGCCGGGCGGGCAAGTCACGCCGGCAGGCGTCGTGCCGCGTTTGAAGCAGTTCACGGTGGTCGGTGTGTTTGATTCAGGCCATTATGAGTATGACGCGACGCTTGCCATGGTGCATGTGGATGATGCGGCCAAGGTATTTCGCTTAGAAGGGCCCACAGGTGTGCGCGTCAAACTCAAGGATTTGCACGAAGCACGCACCGTGGGCGCAGAGCTTGCCGTCAAGCTCACAGGCGGCGAAGTGGTGCGCGACTGGACGCGACAAAACCGCACGTGGTTTGCCGCCGTACAGCTTGAAAAGCGCATGATGTTCATCATCCTCACGCTGATCGTGGCGGTGGCGGCATTTAATTTGATTTCAACGCTGGTGATGACGGTGCAAGACAAGCGGGCGGATATTGCCATTCTTCGCACACTTGGCGCATCGCCACTCTCGATCATGAAAATTTTTGTGGTGCAGGGCGCTTTGGTGGGGGTGATCGGCACGTTTGCTGGTTTATTTCTCGGTCTGCTTGTGGCTTTCAACGTAGATGTGATCGTGCCGTTTTTGGAAGCCGTGTTTCGCGCCAGCTTTTTACCGCGCGATGTGTACCTGATCAGCCAAATGCCCAGCGATCCGCAGTGGGCAGACATCATGCCGGTGGCGCTGATTTCATTGGTGCTGGCATTTGCCGCAACTTTGTATCCCAGCTGGCGTGCCAGCCGTGTGAATCCGGCGGAGGCATTGCGCTATGAGTGAGGAGTTGAATGCCGCAATGCTTGGCGCGGCAAGCCAAATCGTTGTCGATGCCCAAGGCATCACCAAACGCTTCCAAGAAGGCCCGCTTGATGTGACGGTGTTACAAGGCGTGGACCTGCAAGTCAAAAAAGGCGAAACGCTGGCGATCGTGGGCGCTTCGGGCTCGGGCAAAAGCACGTTGCTCCATGTTTTGGGCGGGCTGGATGCGCCCACCGCGGGCCATGTGCGGCTTTTGGGGCGTGATTTCGCAGCCATGAATGCCGCAGAACAGGGCCAGTGGCGCAACCAGCATGTGGGCTTTGTTTATCAATTCCACCATCTGCTGCCTGAATTCAGCGCTTTGGACAACGTGGCCATGCCAATGCGCATTGCCAAGCAGTTTTCAAAGAAAAATCAGCAGTTTGCCGGCATAGATATTACACAGTGCGCTACAAAAATGCTAGCGGATGTGGGGCTGGCGCAGCGCCTGCATCATCGCCCCTCTGAGCTCTCGGGCGGCGAGAGGCAGCGCGTGGCCATCGCCCGAGCGCACGTGATGCGGCCAGCCAGTGTGTTGGCAGACGAGCCCACGGGCAATTTGGATCGCGCCTCGGCGTCAGGTGTTTTTGAGCTGATGCTGGATTTGGCGCACACGCAAGGCACAGCCTTTATTTTGGTCACACACGACGAGAGCTTGGCGCACAAGTGTGGGCGCATGGCGCGTTTGGTGAGCGGTGTGTTGACCTGAGGCGAAGAAATCGAGCCATGAAAAACTGGCAGATTTCAAGCCGTTGCTTTGTTCCAACACTGGGTTTGTGACAATTGTGTGTTCAAAAATACCCCCGAAAGCGTGCCTGCGAAGCACGGCGCACTTGCATTCCTTGCTCTGACTTTCAGAGCTAAAAAATCATAGCAGCGACAAGGGCTTACGCCCGTGCCTTGAAGAAACTTTGCATGTTGGCTCAGATTGGAGTAAATTCTTAAGTTGGTATCAAGGAAAACCGCGTAACCCTATTGATTTGAATGGAAAAATCTCTTCCACCCATCCCCGTAAAACGCTACTTCACTATCGGTGAGGTGAGCGAGCTGTGCGATGTCAAGCCGCATGTGCTGCGCTATTGGGAGCAAGAGTTTGCCCAGCTCAAACCGATGAAACGGCGCGGCAACCGCCGCTACTACCAGCACCACGAGGTGCTCATGATCCGCCGAATCCGGGATTTGCTCTACGATCAAGGCTTCACGATCAGTGGCGCTCGCAACAAACTCCATGAGCTCATCCAAGCCGAGCGAGACAAGCGCAAATCTGGCGAAGTCATGTTGGATGGTTTGGAAGACCACAGCGATGATCTGGATGCCGATTTCAGCGCTTCTGATTTCAAAGACAGCGATGGCTCAGACATGGATACGCCTCTGGGCATCGAATTCGCTGAAGAATCCTCTATCCATGTGCCGCTGCGCCAGCTGCGCCGTGAGCTGTTTGAGATCAGAGAATTGCTCGCCGCCTGACGGGCTACACAATTTCAGAATTTCTTACTCTGGATACCCCAGAGCAGTCTGGCCAAAGCCCTCAGCAGCGCGCCAACCGGGTTGCTTGAAGAAAAGGTTTTGCAGCATACCGCCGGGGTTGTAGGCTGGCCATGATTTGCCGGGGTTGAGCCGCTCCCATTCGGCTTTGATTTGCGCACCCGTTTTGTAATGCGGCACTTTGCCGGCGTAGGCTGCGAGGGATGCACCGCGCCAGCCTTTGCTGGCAATCTCTGGCCAGAGCCTGTCGGCGTGGCTGATGTTCCATGCAGGATCGACTCGCCAAGCCTCTTGACCGAGCACATCGCCAAAAATGAACAGGCGGCCACCTTCGATGTGCCACGCTGTGGGATCTGATCCCAACTTGATGGCAAACGCTGCGCCACTGGCACAGAAGCCGCCGTATTGCGGCTCATAGATGGCTGAATTGGCCTCAAACAGGGCTTTGTGCGCGGCGTTGGCAAAGTAGTAACTGCGCTCGCTGAGCTTGACTTGATGCTGTGCCGTGCCTTTGACGGGCTTGCCTTGGGTGAAATAGGCCACGGGGTCGTAGCCCAAGAGCATCACAGGATCGCCTGCGCTGTTTTTCACAGTGGCGTACGGCGTCCCGCAGGCAGCGAGCAGACCCGTCAACCCTAGGCATAGAGCGAAAAAGATGCGGCGGTAAATGCGTGTCATGCATGCTCCTCAGTTCAGGCTCAGGGTAGCACGACAGCAGCAATCTTGCGCGGGCATTGGCATGCTCAGCGATTTTTCAGCCAACCCAAGCCCGATGAGGTGCCGCCCGGTTGCGCACCTTTTTTAGGCCGATACTCGCAGCCCACCCAGCCTTGCCAAGCCGATTGCCGGCTGACCTCATCGATCACGTCAAACAGGTAGTTGTAATTTAATTCACCCGCATCAGGCTCATGCCGCTCCGGGACACCCGCGATTTGGAAGTGGCCGACGCAGCCTGTGGGCAGGTACTTGCGAATTTTCATCGCCACATCGCCTTCCACAATTTGGCAGTGGTACAAATCCATTTGCACCTTGAGATTCGGCGCACCCACCATTTCAATGATCTCGTGCGCATGGTCTTGCCGGTTGAGAAAGAAGCGCGGAATATCTCGTGTGTTGATCGGCTCAATCAGCACATCCAGCCCAGCTTTGGCCGCTTGCGTGGTCGCCCATTTCAGATTGCTGATGTAAGTGGCTTGCACATCTTCGCGCACCATGCCTTCAGGAATCAAGCCCGCCATCAGGTGGATGCGCGGGCATTTGAGCGCATCGGCGTAGCGCAAGGCCAGCTCCACGCCCGTTTGGAATTCAGCCTCGCGTCCCGGGATGCAAACCGTGCCGCGATAGCCATCCACATCCCATGCTTTTGCAATGCTCAGCTTGTCTGTGCCGCCCGGCGGGGCGTTGAACAACACTTGCTGCAAACCATGCGCGTGCAGACGCGCGGCGAGCTCGGTGGCCTCAAAAGCGTAGGGAAACAGATATTCCACGGCTTTGAAGCCATCTTTGGCAGCGGCTTCAAAGCGCTCTAAAAACGGTAGCTCGGGATACATCATCGTTAAATTGGCGGCGAATTGCGGCATAAATTTTTCCTGATTACCAAATAGCGCCGAAGCTTTGGCGCAGTTCTTCAATTTGTGCATTCGTAAGATGCGTGGTCTCAGGCTGCAGCACTGCGAGCTTGGCGGTTTCTTCCAGCTCCTCCAGCACTGCCATGGCGGACATCGGACTCGTTGACCACACATTGGGCCCCAAGCGCGGCAGCATCACGGCGCGAATCGGTGTGCCGCGCTGGCCATAGCGCGTGATCGTCTCGGCCACTTCGCGCGCAGCCGCTGCATCGCCGGGGCGGTGGTAATGGATCACGGGCACATGCCCAACTTTCATCACAAAATAAGGGGTGAGTGCGGCCAGTAATTCTGTATCGTCATGTTGCAAACTTTTAGCCACACAATGCGTGCTGTGGGTATGGATGATGCAGGTAGCTTGTGTGCTGAATGGGGCGCTAGCTGAGTAGATTGCTGCGTGGAGTGCTATGGTTTTACTAGCGCGATCACCGCTGGTTTGCGTCAGTTGTGTATCCAGCTTGGCGAGTTTTGCAGGATCGAGAAAACCTAGGCAGGCATCGGTGGGCGTGATGAGAAAACCATCTTTGAGCTTCACACTGATATTGCCCGCCGTGGCATGCACATAGCCGCGCTCAAACAGGCTTTTGCCCACGCGGCAGATCTCCTCGCGGGCTTGGGATTCTTCAGAGAGTGTCATGCCAGAATAGTAAACGCTTGGCTAAAGAAATCGGGGCCACCGAAATTGCCAGATTTGAGCGTGATGTGCAGCGGCTTGCCATTGCTGTGCGCAAAGCACCAAGGCACACCGGGCGCAATTTGCGGGCCAATTTGCATCTGGTTGATACCTAAGGCTTGCACACATGCGCCTGATGTTTCACCGCCTGCCACAACCAGCTGCCCTACGCCCAAGTCCACCAGCCCTTTCGCAACTGAAGCCAAGGTGCGCTCGACCAATGCGCCCGCAGCTTGCACACCGAGCTGCTTTTGCACAGCAGCAATCGCGGCTGGCTCGGCGGTGGAATAAATCAGCACCGGGCCAGATTGCATCAGCGGTTTGGCCCATGCCAGCGCATCGCCTGCAACATCATCGCTGCTCATGCGCAAGGGATCAAGTGCCAAGGCAGGCCGCCCCGAGGCGATGAATGCGTTGACTTGTGCATGGGTTGCCACCGAGCAACTGCCCGAGACGATGGCTTGCAGGCCAGTGGCTGAGGGCAGGGAGCTGGACTTTTCAGAAGCATTTAGGCCAAAGTTTTGCGGCAAACCAATCGCCACGCCCGAGCCAGCCGTGACCAGTGACATCCCCTTCAAAGCTGGGCCTAGGCGCATCAAATCTTCGTTGCTGATGGCATCCACGACAGCGATGCCAATGCCTTCTGCTTTGAGCTGAGCGAACTGCATGCAAATAGCCTCTGCTCCGCGAGCAACTACGCTGTAATCCAGTAGCCCGACCTTGCGCCGAGTTTGCGCTTGCAGCACGCGCACGAGATTGGCGTCCGTCATGGGTGTGAGCGGATGGTTTTGCATGCCGCTCTCATTGAGTAATCCATCACCTGCAAACAAATAACCTTTGAATACGGTGCGTTTGTTGTCGGGGAAAGCTGGCGTGCAAATGGCGAAATCAGTGCCGAGTGCGTCCATCAGGGCTTCAGTGACAGGGCCGATATTGCCCAGCGGTGTGCTATCGAAAGTGGAGCAAACTTTGAAGTAAATCTGCCGGCTACCTTGTGTTTTTAGCCATGAAAGTGCTGCTAAAGACTGCGCAATCGCCTCTTGCGGGGCAATCGTGCGTGATTTGAGCGCCACAACCACAGCATCGACTTCGGCAGTCAGTGGCGAAGTAGGCACACCAATGGTCTGCACCACGCGCATGCCTGCACGCACGAGGTTATTCGCCAAATCAGTTGCGCCGGTGAAATCGTCGGCAATGCAGCCCAGAAGGATTTTGTTCATACTCAATCCGTCTTCTTTTTCGGTAATTCAATGCCGGGGAAAATTTTGATCACGGCGCTATCGTCTTCTTTTGCAAAGCCTGCGGTGGAGGCTTGCATGAACATCTGGTGCGCAGTGCTCGACAGTGGCAAGGGGAATTTACTGGCCCGAGCCATGTCCAGCACCAACCCCAAGTCTTTGACGAAAATGTCGACTGCTGACAATGGCGTGTAGTCCGCCGCAAGCACATGCGCCATGCGGTTTTCAAACATCCAGCTGTTGCCCGCGCTGTGCGTGATCACCTCATACAAAGCGGCTGGATCAACGCCTTCGCGCAGACCCAGCGCCATGGCTTCTGCGGCAGCGGCAATGTGCACGCCTGCGAGCAATTGGTTGATGACTTTGACCTTGCTGCCCGCGCCGGCCTTGTCGCCCAGCTTGTAGAGCGTGCCGGCCATAGCGCGTAGATAAGGCTCAGCGATGGCGTAGGCTTCTGGCTTGCCTGC
>JANNED010000286.1:0-7607 GCA_031388245.1 Variovorax sp. | reverse complement strand
CCCATACGCTTGGCTGAACGAGGCCACCAAGGCGCAATACCGCGAGGTCTGGCAGCAAGGGTTAACGGGTGGCTGCAATTTTTACCGCGCCTCGCCCCTCAAGCCGCCCCTCGATGCAAACAGCAGCATTCATGGCATCGAGATTGCGCACGATGCGCTGACCGTGAATATTCCCACCCAAGTGATCTGGGGCATGCAAGACATTGCGCTGCCGCCGCGCTTGATTGATGGCCTAGAGGCTTATATTGCAGATTTACGCGTTCACCGCATTCATGATGCCACGCATTGGATCATTCATGAGCAGCCTGCATTGGTGCATCGCTTGCTCGAAGATTTTCTGGCTTAAACCTGCCGCAAGCCCGCCACCAATTCTGCAATGGCATCTATATCCAGCGCATCCTCGGCTTTGGATAAATAGAGCTCCAAATCTGGAATGGCTGCACTGTTGTGGCCGATTTTTTCTTCCATCTCGGCAAGAGCCAAGCCACGGTCTCGGTATTCGCTCCAAGCATCCGGCAAGAGGGTGATGAGGCGGTTTTGCACAGCAATAAAGCGTGGCCAATCCTCTTGGGTTTTGTGAATTTCTTTGAGGTTGCGCAGCATGCGGGCGAGAATGTCGCGTGGTTTGGCCGATTGCAAATACAGGCCCAACGGCACATCAAAATCATCGACCAAACCACTCCTGCGTTTGTAAGGCTCAATGCGCTCGGAGAGCTCTTCGCGGGAGAGGCTTTGCCCGGTGAGTGGATCGATCACCACCTGCCCGCGCGGCAGGGTGACTTTGATCATGAAGTGACCGGGGAAGCTGACGCCGCGCGCATTCAAGCCCACGGCTTGCGCAATTTCCAGCCAAATCACGGCCAAGCTGATGGGAATGCCTCGCCGGGTGCGCAGCACGGCGTTGAGGTGAGAGTTATCTGGCTCGTAGTAATTGTTGGCATTGCCCGAGAAGCTCATATCGCGGTAGAAAAACTGCTGAATCGCGCGCAGGCAGTGCAGGGCGGCAGCATCTTTGGGGATGCGGCGCTTGAGCCGGGCAATGAGTTGATCCACATCGCCCAGCACTTGCTGAACATCCAGCTCGGGATACTCATCTTGTGCGAGGCTCGCCGCTGCTTCCAGCAGCGGGAAAGCATCATCATCAGCGACCAAAGTGGCGAAGTATTCCAGCGGCGTGGGCGGGTGGATATTGAGTTGCACAGGAATAATATTGACAGAAAAACAAAGGCTTGTGAAGCGATGTGGTCTCGTGACTGCTTTAGGCTTTGAGCCGCGCCACAGCTTCTTCGATTTTCTCTATGCTGGATGTGGCAAAACTAAAGCGCAAGGTGGCGTGATCGGGATTCACAGCATAAAACGGTGTGCCGGGGATGAATGCCACGCCGCGCTCGATGGCTTGCTTGGCAAACTCGCGTGCATCAGCGCCGGGCGCATTCAACCTCGCCCAAACGAACATACCGCCTTGTGGCGCAGAAAATTCAATGCCGTCGCCGAGCACTTTTTTCAGGTTTGCGCACAGAGCCTGCGCCCGCTGCGCATACGCAGGGCGCACTTTGGCGAGTGCGGCTTGCATGCGATTCATCTTCAGGTATTCGTAGGCCGTGGCTTGCGCGAGATTGCTGGTGTGCGCATCCGAAAATTGCTTGCACATCACGGCGTTTTGCAGGAGAGAGGGATGCGCAATCAGCCAGCCTACGCGCAGGCCGGGCGACATGACTTTACTGAGGCTGCCGCAATGCGCCAGCCAATCGCGGCTGCCGGCGATGTCGTCTGACAGCGCGAGCAAAGTGGGCGGTGGCGGCGCATTGAAATACAGCTCACCATACGGATCGTCTTCAATCACCAGCACCCGGTGTTGCACAGCCAGCTCCAGCACGCGCTTGCGCCGCTCCAAACTCAGCATCGCGCCGCTGGGGTTGCCAAAAGTGGGGATGAGGTAGATCAGCTTGGGCTTGTGTTCAATGATGAGCTGCTCCAGCACATCGACTTTCACGCCGTTCGCATCAATCGGTGCGCCGATGAGATTCGCGCCATAGAGGCGAAAGCACTGAATCGTGGCCAGAAAGGTGGGCGCCTCCACAATCACGTTGTCGCCGGGGGAGATCATCGTCTTGCCGATCAGATCGAGCGCTTGTTGGCTGCCGGTGGTGGTGATCAAGCCAGTCGGCTCAACTTTTGCACCTTTGCCGGCCATGTATCGTGCGATCTCAGAGCGCAGCGGATCGTGGCCTTCTGTTGCGCCGTATTGCAAGACCGCGCCAGGGTTGTCTGCCAAGGCTTTGACGCTTGCCTCGCGGATGCCCTCCACATCGAACAAATTCGCATCAGGAAAGCCGCCAGCCAAGCTGATGATGCCGGGCTTGCCCAGTAGCTTGAAAATTTCACGGATGGCAGAGGTTTCGACGTTTTGGAGACGGGTGGCGAATGGGAGCATGTGTGTTTCTCAATGTTGGGCGTTAATTTTAAAGCGAAATAAGCATATTGCCGGCATAAATGCTTTGTAGTTTGCTATGAATAATATAGCAAATGTTGTCATGCACATCCCTTGCTCGCCTACCATCTTGGAATGGCTTCATCTTTGAGCATGCCTTTGCGCTCTGCATAATCAGGCATGATGGATTGCACCGTGCTCCAAAAGCGAGGGCTGTGATCCATCACGCGAAGATGGGAAAGCTCATGCACGACGACGTAATCAATCACACTCATGCCGAAATGAATGAGCCGCCAATTCAGGCGGATTGCACCATCGCTGCCGGCGCTGCCCCAGCGGCTGCTGGCATTGGACAGTGAAAGCTTGGTCCATTGCACGCCAAGCTTTGGTGAAAAATGATTCAAGCGCTCTTCAAAGATGCGTTTGGCTTGGCGCATCAGCCAAGCTTGCACGCTATCGCGAATGCGCTCTGGCGAAGCATCATGGGGCAGGCCAATATGCAGCGTCAGGCGTGGCACGCCGGGCAGCGCCTGCGGATCGGTACGCAGCTGCGTCATGGCCGGCGCCTTGTTTTGAGCAGCAGATGAGGCTTGAGAAGATTGACGCGGATCCATCACAAGGATCATGCTTTCGCCCAGAAACGGAATCACCGCGCCTTCTTGCCACGTCACTTGCGCTTGGCTTTGTTTTTGCACCCGCTCTTGTGCCTCGGAGAGCTTGTTCACAATCCATGCTGATTTTTCTTGCAGCGCTTTGTCGATCTCATACAGAGGAACCCAGCGTGGCGCACTCACCACAAGGCCATCTGCGCCCACCACAAAGCCAATTGTCTTGCGTTTGGCGCGGCGCAGCTCGTAGGCCACGATGCATTCTCCGCCGCCTTGGCCGATGCGCTTGCCGGCTGCGCTGTGCAGTCGCGCCTGGCGATTGGCTCTCGGGTGGGCGAAATGCGTAGGGTGCAACACGGATGCCAGCGGCGCGGCAGGCTCGGCCAGCAAGGCAGAAGAATTTGCTATTGATTTTATAGCAATGGATGTATATTCTATGCTGGCAACTGGCTGTTTTTCTTTGTTTTTTGAAGGCAACACCGCCTCAGAAAACAAATCAAGGGTGAGTTGCAAGAAGCTGCGCATCCTTACAGTGTAAAGCGTTTTAAGGTGTGCGACGCTGTCACGCTTGGTTACGTGCTCCTGTGATTTCTTTGCAGGTATGTGGTGGCCTAGCATCTTTCTTGTGCAGCCTTGCGCAGAATCATCCTGCGTCTTCACATGCAGCGCGGAATACAGCAATAATCTTCACTTCATGCAAACGCCGTTCCCTACTTTGTCAACCGACGACTTGATTGACCCGCAATCCGCGCCAGCCAGTGCCTCTGTTGTCACGCAGCCAAATCATGCTGCAGCCCTGGGGCTTGCCACCGAGAGCAGCGCGGCAGCCGCGCCACTCATGCAGCGCAAGATGCCTGCATCATCTGCCTTGCGCGATACCTTGGCTTTGGCGCTGGAGCTTTCGCCTCAAATCTTGGACAACCTCGTGGGGCGAGCATTGCTGGGCATGGATCGTCAAGCGACTGCACATCCCGATGCCGCGCAGCGCCAGTTGTTAGATGCTTCTGCTGTGGCCATGGATGGCTACCGCCGCCGTTGGGTCAAGCAGTTTGGCGCTTTGGTGCGCATTGCTTTTGCGCATCCTCCTGCTGCCGAGCAGGCTTTGCCCAACGCGGATTTGCGCATTTGCGCCCACGAAATGGAGCAGCTAGAGCGCTTGGTGCTGGCAGCCGGCAGCCAGCGGGGCAATCCGCTCGGGCCGCAAAGCTACATCCGTGCTATTTTCGAGCTGATCTCTCGCAGCGAAGGCCGCCCTGAGCAGCGCCAGGTCTGGACGCATTTCTTAATGGGCGCTTTGGGCACGCAATTGACTTGGGCTTATCTGCAATTGGCCGCCAGTTTGCGCACACCGGGAAGCAGAGAAACAGCGCCTGGCAGCGATGCGCAGGATTTTGCAGACTATGCAGATTACGTGTTTGGCTTGGGCGGCAAAGCGCCTCCCGATCTTCCCGCGCCTTTGATGCCCAAGCCTGAGATTTCGCCAGAAATGCGTGCTCTGGCGGAGGATGCATGGCGCACCGTCAAGCAATTGCGTGGTGTTTTAGGTCTGCCAGAGCCGGTGGAATCGGCGCAAATCGATGATGAGATGGCTCGCATGATGCAAGACATTGAAGAGTCTGAGCGGCTGATGCTAGAAGTGAGCAAGCGTGGCCTGCCCATGCCAAGCACCGAGGCTGAGTCGGCCCAAATCCTAGAGCGCCAGGTCGAAAAATTGATCAACGATTACCGCAACGCGACCACGCCCGCCTTGGCGCGCGTGCCGACACCCGTGCGCAGTGCGCTAGAAAAGCTGCAACAACCCCTGGAGAGTTTGGCTGCATTGGATGCAGCCATGCTCAGCAAGCCAGATCATGCGGTGAGGCTTTTCCTTGATGCTGTCGTGAAGCGCAGTTTGCTGTTTGCCAACGAGGGCGCAGATGGCTTTGTGAGTTTCTTCAATCCAGTGCAAAAAATGCTGGAGGCGGTCGCGCAAGTCACCCAGCCTAGCGCCAAAGTGTATGAACAAGCTTTGGCGCGCCTACAGCCTGTTTGGCTGGCGCAAGATCAAGAGTTGAAAAAACTGGCGCAAGACAAAGAGCGCGGTTTGGCGCAATTGGAAGTGCGCAAGCAGTTGGCCAGTCGTTTGGCATTTGAGCTGGTGAGCAGGCGCGATGCGAGCGATACCCCTGTGGCAGTCAAGCAATTGCTCATGGGGCCTTGGTCTCAAGTGCTGGCGCGTGCGCAATTGCATCCAGAGCATCCGCAAGATGAGCAGCGCTATGACTATGCGGTAGCTTTGCTGCTATGGAGCGTTTCGCTGCGGCGGGCTGGCGCACACAAAGAGCAGCTGGTGCAATTGGTGCCCGATTTGCTGCATATGTTGCGTATGGGTTTGGCCAGTATCGAGCATCCACAAGGCAATATTGATGCATTGATGTCTGAGCTCAAAAAGCTGCATGAATCTGTCTTGTCTGACGATGCTGATCCAGATGAAGCCGACGACACGTATCCTCCCGAGCCGCCGCAATCAGCTGATCTGTCTGACATGATGCAGCTGAGCACATCGCCTGCACCATTGCGTTCGCCGCCCCCGCCACCTGCCGCACCGAGTTATCAGTCGGATTTGAATCTGCTGTGAGCCGATCGGCACATGGCCCTCAGCGCATCAGCTTCTTGCGCACCAGATGAATGTTGCTGCGCAGCGCGTAGAGCTCATCGGCATGCGACAGCGGAATTTTGATTTTCTCCACCATACCATCGAGCGCGTTGATTTCATCGACCAAGGCCGTGCGCACTTGCGGATCAGGTGAATCACGGTCTTCAATGCTGCGCAGTTGGGCATACCATTTGAAAATTCGTGAGCGCACGCGGAAGGTGTAGAGCGGCGGCAAAATGCGCGAGAGCGGCAGCAGCACGACGATGATCACTGAGAGCGCCACCCACATGCGCTCAATCAAATTGGCCATCCAAAAAGGCAAATAGCGCTGCAAAAGCGGCGGGCCATTTTTCAAATAGCGCTCAGCCTCCTGCGCCATCGGCAGCTCATCGCGTTGCGCGTTAGGGTATTGCTTGGATTTGGCAAACCAACCCGGCACACCGTGAATTTGATGCGCGGCGCTGGTGAACAATTGCAACACGGCCGGATGCGTGGTGTTGCGTGTGATGAGCGATGCTGTGGGGCCCACCAGGCGCACGTCTTGCGCTGGATTATCCAACGCCAAATCCACCACGCCACGCGGCAGCGAGGCGGGTGAGAGGAAATTAAAGCGGCGCGAATAGGCCTCGCTTTGCTGCAAATCCATCAGCTTGATGCCCGGCGTTTGCAGCAGCATTTGCACCATCAGCGATTCGGGCGCAGAGGCAAAAACAAGTGCGTCCACCTCGCCACCCAGTAAAGCCATCGCCGCGGGCGTTTGATCAAGCGTGGAGAGCTTGATGTCTTTGGGCTCCACGCGGTTGCTCTCCAGCAGTCGCGTCATCAGTTTGGGCACGCCCGAGCCTTCAGTGCCCACATTGAGCCGCCAGCCGGGCAATTGGGTGATGGCGACGAGTGTAGGCGTGACCTTCGGGCTGCTTTTGGTTTTGTCTGGTGTTGTAGGGAGCAATTTGGCCGCAGCATCTTCGCGGTAAAACAACCAAATCGGCTCCATGAACAAGCTGCCCAAGGTCTCCAAATTGTCTTGATCGGCTTCTGTTAACTCGTTCGTGCCACCCTGCACAAAACCAATATCCACCAAGCCATCGCGCAGCAGCTTCAAGTTGGCCGATGAGCCTTCGGTTTGCACGGTTTTGACAGTGATGCCATTGGTCTTGAGGTAAGCCACATATTTTTTGCCTAGTTCGTCATAGGCGCTCTGCGCAGGGCCGGTCGCCAACGTCACAGTTTTGGGCGGATTCGGATTGAGCCACCAATACGCTGCGCCCAGTAGCAACACACCCAATGCAATAAAAGGCCCAAAAGAGGTGAGCACGTCGCGGATGGAAACAAGGGTGTAGCGAATAGTCTGGGTCATTGCGCTACTTTAACCCTTGTCAACGACTTAACCAAGGCAATACAAACGCAAAGAAGCCGCCCACCAAATAGATCCCCACACTCACCCAATACACGCGCAGCGAGACTTTGCGCGTTCGCAGGCAAGCATCGCGCAGCGCCGCATCAATCGGGCAGGGCGCATTTCGGTTGATCCACTGCAGGCCGCCGCTGGCTGCGAGCATGAGGCCGGCGAAGATGAACAGGCCGATCTTGTGCTCAGAGAGCCAAACGATTTGCGGGAATGCACCCACCAGCCCTGAGAGCGCTGCGCCCGCGCCCAGCGCCACGAGTAGCGCGGGCAGGGCGCAACAAATCAGCGTGGAACTGCTCGCAAACAAGCTCAGCACCGAGGTGACCAAGCTGTTGCGAGATTCCTTGGTGCCATCACCGGCTTGGGCGATGGCAGTCGCGCCATTTGGCGTGGCGCTCATTTTTTGCCAGTGATTTCAGATTGAATCTGCTGCACAGTTAGTGACGAAACTTCAAGTTTCACAACGTCGTAACCAGCATCTGTGATCTCTGCACGAATGAGTTTATCGTCGAGTTTTTGGCCTGG
>JANNED010000255.1:0-5869 GCA_031388245.1 Variovorax sp. | reverse complement strand
CTTCGGTTTCGCTGCCAATGCGCGAGCAATCGCCAGTTGCTGCTGCTGGCCGCCTGATAAATCACCGCCGTGCCGGGAGATCATTTGCTTGAGCACGGGGAATAAATCAAACAACTCCGCTGGAATCGGCTCGCGTGCGCTTTTGTAGGCCAAACCCATGCGCAAGTTGTCTTCAACAGTGAGGCGAGAAAATATCTCTCGGCCTTGGGGCACAAAGCCAATGCCTGCGCGGGCGCGCTCATACGACGTGGCTTTCTCTATTGGTTTGCCGTCGAACTCAATGCTGCCAGAGCGAATCGGCACGAGGCCCATGAGCGATTTGAGCAGCGTGGTTTTGCCTACGCCGTTGCGGCCCAAGAGCACGGTGACTTTGCCCAAGTGCGCTTCAAAGTTGATGCCGCGCAAGATGTGGGAGCCACCGTAGTATTGGTGGACTTCTTTAACTTCTAAGAGCGGTGCAGTGGATTTATCTACCAAGGTACACCTCAATGACTTTTTCGTTATTCTGCACTTGCGCCAGAGTGCCTTCAGCGAGCACCGAGCCTTCATGCAGCACAGTGACTTTCTCTGAGATGCGCTCGATGAAGCTCATGTCGTGCTCCACAACGATCAAGCTGTGGAGCTTTTTGAGCGTCAAAAACAGCTCGGCAGTGCGCACGGTTTCTTCATCGGTCATGCCGGCCACGGGTTCATCAAGCAAGAGTAGCTTGGGGTCTTGCATCAGCAGCATGCCAATCTCTAGCCACTGCTTTTGCCCATGGCTCAAATTGCCTGCCATGCGCGTGACGCTGCTGGCCAGATGGATCGTGTGCAGCACTTGCGCCAGCCGATCACTCTGCGCGGAATCGAGCTTGAAGAACATCGAAGGCTTGACGCTTTTATTCGTCTTCAGCGCCAGTTCAAGATTTTCAAACACCGAGAGATTTTCAAACACCGTGGGTTTTTGGAATTTGCGGCCAATGCCCATTTGCGCGATTTGTGATTCGTTGTAGCGCAGCAAATCAATGGTGGAGCCGAAAAATACCGTGCCACTGTTGGGCCGCGTTTTGCCAGTGATGATGTCCATCATCGTGGTTTTGCCTGCGCCGTTGGGCCCAATGATGCAGCGCAGCTCGCCCGGTGCAATATCGAGGCTCAGATTGTTAATGGCCTTGAAGCCATCAAAGCTCACGCTTACATCTTCTAAATACAAAATCCGGCCATGCGTGACGTCTACTTCTGCATTGGCTACGCGGCCGTAGCCTGCATCGCGACCACCTGATTCTGTTTTGCCTAGCGCGGGCGCTACCTGCACGGTAGCCAAGCGCTTGGCTCCTTGCTCCATCAAATCGGGCGTCATACTTTTTCTCCCTCAGTCTTGCGAAAGATTTTGCGCACCAATCCCACGATGCCTTGCGGCAGAAACAGCGTGACTGCAATGAACATCGCGCCCAAGAAATACAGCCAATATTCTGGAAAAGCCACCGTGAACCAACTCTTTGCGCCATTGACTGCAAACGCGCCCACAATCGGCCCAATCAAAGTCGCGCGGCCACCCACTGCCGCCCAAATCGCCATCTCAATCGAATTGGCCGGGCTCATCTCGCTCGGGTTGATGATGCCCACCTGCGGCACATAGAGCGCGCCTGCAATGCCGCACATCACGGCAGAGATCACCCAAATCGTGAGCTTGTAGGCCACAGGGTTGTAGCCCGAGAACATCACACGGCTTTCTGCATCACGAATTGCTTGCAACACACGGCCAAATTTGCTTTGCACCAGCCAGCGAGAGAACAAATAAAAGCCCAGCAAGGTGCAGCCCGTGAGGACGAACAACACCATGCGGGTCGATGGCTGCGCAATCGGAATATCCAAGATGCGCTTGAAATCCGTGAAACCATTGTTGCCGCCAAAGCCGGTTTCATTGCGGAAGAAGAGCAGCATGGCGGCAAAGGTGAGCGCCTGCGTGATGATGGAAAAATACACGCCCTTGATGCGCGAACGAAACGCGAAGAAGCCAAACACCAGCGCAATCAGCCCCGGCGCGAGCACGACGAGTGCCATCTGCACGATAAAGGAGCTGCTACCCAGCCAATGCCAAGGCAGGGTTTTCCAATCGAGGAAGACCATGAAATCGGGCAGCTCACTTTTGTAATTGCCATCCAAGCCAATCTGGCGCATGAGATACATGCCCATGGCATAGCCGCCCAGCGCGAAGAACAGGCCGTGGCCCAGCGAGAGGATGCCGGTATAGCCCCAAATCAAATCCATGGCCAAGGCGCAAATCGCATAGCACATGATCTTGCCAATCAAGCTGATGGCGAAGTCGCTCAGGTGGAAGATGCTGCTCTCAGGCACCATGAGATTGAGCACGGGTGCAATGGCGCAAACGATGATGAGCGCAACAAGGAATGTTGCCCAGCCTTTGCGGCTCATCAATGGTGCGGCTTTAGGAAGGATGACCGTTCGCCCTGAGCTTGTCGAAGGGCTCGCTGGGGCTTCGACAAGCTCAGCCCGATCGGTATTGATAGATGTGTTCATGCTTCAGCACTCCTGCCCTTGATGGCAAAGATGCCTTGCGGTCTTTTCTGAATAAAGATGATGATGAACACCAATACAGCAATCTTGGCCAGTACTGCACCCTGCCAGCCTTCTAGTAACTTATTCAGCACACCCAAGCCCATCGAGGCATACACGGCGCCAGCCAGTTGCCCCACGCCGCCGAGCACCACCACCATGAAGGAGTCCACAATATAGTTTTGCCCCAGATCAGGCCCCACATTGCCAATTTGGCTGAGTGCGCAACCTGCTAAGCCTGCAATGCCCGAGCCGAGCGAGAAGGCATAGGTATCGATGCGCGCGGTGTTCACGCCCATGCAAGCAGCAATCGGGCGGTTCTGCGTCACGCCGCGCACGAAGAGACCTAGGCGCGTTTTGCTGATCACCAAGCTCACGCCCACCAGCACGAGAATCGCAAACACGATGATCATCACGCGGTTATACGGCAGCGAGAGATTGGGCAGTAACGCATAGCCACCGCTCATCCACGAAGGGTTTTCGACGCCGACATTTTGCGCGCCAAAAATCGTGCGCACGAGCTGCATCAAAATCAAGCTGATGCCCCAAGTGGCCAGCAGCGTCTCAAGCGGGCGGCCATACAACCAGCGAATCACGCTGCGCTCCATGGCCGCGCCCACGAGGGCTGATGCCATGAACGCCACAGGAATCGCAGCCAGCAAATACGCATCAAATGCGCCCGGCAAATACTGGCGAAATAAGTTTTGCACCACATAGGTGGCATAAGCGCCAATCATGATCAGCTCGCCATGCGCCATGTTGATCACACCCATCAGGCCGTAGGTGATGGCGAGGCCCAGCGCGGCCAGCAGTAGGATCGAGCCTAAGCTGATGCCGGTGAACACCACGCCAAGGCTCTCGCCCAAACCCAGCGATGATTTGATTTTGGCAAGCGATGTTTCCAGTTGCTTTTTGACGGCGGCATCGCTTTCTTGGCCAATGCGCTGATTGAGCAGCAATTGCGTGGCAGGGTCTTTGCTCTCGGCCAATGCTTTGGCTGCTTCTAAGCGCTTAGCCACATCGCTGCTGCCCAAGAGTGCCGCAGCGCGGGCGAGGCCCAGCTTGGCCTTGAGTTCAGGGTTCGCCTCAGCGGCCAAAGCTTTCTCAACCAGAGCTAATTTGGATTCATCAGGATCTTTAAGCAAGGCCGCAATCGCCTCGCCACGCAGCTTGTCGTCTTTTGAAAACAGCTTCAGTGAGGCTTGCGCAGTATCCAGCTCGCCGCGAAACCTATTGTTGTTGATCACATCTTCCGCGCCTTCGGGCAACGTGGCAGCCTGGCCTGTGACAGGGTCTGTGGCTTTGGCATCCCGCACGATGAAAACTTTACCGCCTGCTGTTTTCACAGCATCGTCACTCAGGGCTTGAATGAAGGCGGCAGTTTTATCGTCCGCTGCGCCTAGGGCTTTGTTCAGCGCTTCAATGCGCGCATCGGTCTCGCCGACTGACATGCCCAGCGCTTCTTGCGCGGTGAGGGCCGCCGTTGGCCCTGTGTGCAGCAGCGCAAAGACTAGCGCTGCTGATGTAAGAATTTTTTGAATCATCGTAAAACCTGTCATGTGAACACGTCAGTCGCTTACACGTCGTTGCGTAAGCGCATGCGCACACGAAAGATCTCTAGAAGCATGAAAGGCAGCCGAGCCACCTTTCATGCGATCTAAGAAAAAACTTTAAGCCTTCTTCGCTGGCTCGTCAGGCTTCTTGTCGTTGCCTTCGATGAACGGAGACCATGGCTTCGCCTTCACAGGGCCAGGTGTCTTCCACACCACGTTGAACTGACCATCGGCCTTGATCTCGCCGATGAACACGCTCTTGTGCAGGTGATGGTTCTTCTCATCCATCTTGCTGGTGATGCCTGAGGGCGCTTTGAAGGTTTGGCCAGCCATGGCAGCGATCACTTTGTCAACTTCCACAGACTTGGCTTTCTCAACCGCTTGCTTCCACATGTTGATGCCGATGTAGGTGGCTTCCATCGGGTCATTGGTGAGAGGCTTGTCTTTGTGGCCCGCGATGCCCTTGGCTTTGGCATAGGTGCTCCACTTTTTGATGAACTCATCGTTGGCTGGATTCTTGATGCTCTGGAAATAATTCCAAGCAGCCAAGTGGCCGACCAACGGCTTGGTGTCCACACCGCGCAGCTCTTCCTCGCCCACAGAGAAAGCAACCACAGGCACGTCTTTGGCTTTCAAGCCGGCATTGCCCAGCTCTTTGTAGAAAGGGACGTTGGAGTCGCCATTGATGGTGGAGACCACAGCGGTTTTGCCGCCCGCAGCGAATTTCTTCACATCAGCCACGATGGTCTGATAGTCAGAGTGGCCAAACGGGGTGTACTTCTCGTCGATGTCTTTATCAGCCACGCCTTTGCTCTTCAAGTAAGCGCGCAAGATTTTGTTGGTGGTGCGTGGGTACACATAGTCAGTACCGAGCAGCACCCAGCGCTTGGCTGCGCCGCCATCTTTGCTCATCAGGTAATCAACAGCGGGAATCGCTTGCTGGTTAGGCGCTGCACCCGTGTAGAACACGTTCTTGGAGAGCTCTTCGCCCTCGTATTGCACAGGGTAGAACAGCAGACCGTTCAATTCCTCAACCACTGGCAACACCGATTTGCGCGACACAGAAGTCCAGCAGCCGAAGATGACCGTGACTTTGTCTTGCGTGAGGAGTTGCTTGGTTTTCTCAGCAAACAGGGGCCAGTTGGAAGCGGGATCCACGATCACAGCTTCGAGCTTTTTGCCCATCACGCCGCCCTTGGCATTGATCTCTTCAATCGCCATGAGCACAGTGTCTTTGAGCACGGTCTCCGATATTGCCATCGTGCCCGACAAGCTGTGCAAAATGCCCACCTTGATCGTGCCGCCGGCTTGCGCCATGGCTTGGCTTGATACGCCAGAAAGCGCTACTGCGGTTGCAGCGCTGAGTGATTTGATAGTTTCGCGACGATCCATTGATGCTTCTCCAGAAAAAAGTGGGTAGCCGCTTAAATAGCGGACTGGTTGCATCTTCTTCTCTCAGAAGCATTTGAGCTATACGCCGCATGGCGTAACTTGGGGTGTTGCTACGCCAAACGGCGTATGCGTTTAACGACGGTTGGCGTTCTCGCGGCAGGCTACGGGCAATGCGCTTGCGCCCAGAGCAGCGACCCCTTCGGGGAAGCATCTGCAGTACTCGCTTTCAAGGGCCGCAAAAACAACTCGCTGCGCTCAAACACGTTTTTGCTAAAGCGCTGCGCACTTTGCCTTTGAAAGCTCCGTGCTTCGAGCCCGCAGTCCTGATTGGGGCGCACGGACACGCAGCATGCTCTGGCGCGAGAGGG
>JANNED010000160.1:0-11487 GCA_031388245.1 Variovorax sp. | reverse complement strand
GTGCTCAACTTTTCAGCGTTGTGGCCTTCATACTTGGCAGCAAACCTCTGTGCAGCTTGTGCAAATGAGGGTTGCTCAATGACACGAACCAACAACTCGGAAATGCTGGCTCCTTTGCGCCGATTCATGTGCAGCCCTGCGCCGAGAATTTCGACCTTGCCAGCAGTGAGGTAGCCTTCCAAATCGCGAGTGACGTAAACACTTGGCTTGCCTGCCATCAAGGTGGCTGATGTCATGCCCATGCCGCCATAGCTGAGCGCGGCATCGCATTGCGCTAAGGCCTTGCCCAGCTTCAATGGCGTGTTGACAGTTTTGATATGAGGGGCTTGCCAGTCTGCCAACTGTGCTGTAGATGCACCACGCAGAAAGATCAGGTATTCCAGATCGCTGGCAGAGATATCTTGCCGAATCTGCTCCAGCATGGGAAGCTCTGTGGTGAGATAGGCAAAGACTTTTCGCCGCCCCGTCTCAAGCCATGCGAACTCTTCGCCCATGTCGATGCTATAAAGCGCGCCCAGTGCCTTCGCATTCTCTCGCGGGCTCCAGTAATCCAACTCTGGAAAGCACAGGAGCGCCGTTTGGCTCGCCTTGAAGATCTCATGCACGGCGCTGATGGCCTTTTTGCCCAACACGCGATTGACCGTGGCGATGATTTTTGCATCGTTGCTGCCGTCCATGGCTTGCGCCGGATTTCTGAAAGAAGGCAGAGGGTGCTTGGGCGGCGGCAATTCAAAGGGCAATGTCAGGAGCAGCGTCGGAATGCTGCGCTGGTTCGCGCAGAGCAACGAAAGTGGCGCATAGGAGGCAACCAACAAATCTGGCTGGAGCAAATCCAGCATGCCTTCCCATGCGTGATGCAAGCCAGCTAAATGCTTGGGGTCAGCAAAGCCGAAGAGCGCCAATACATCGGCCATGCTTTGCGGCTGCGGTTGGTTACGCGGGATCAAGCGATCTGGATGGAAGGGCGCTTGCAAGACGGCAAAGCCCTCGTCCTTGAGCATCGCACCGGCATCGCGCACATCGCGCAGGGCAAAGACGACTCTCCAGCCGCGCGATTTAAGCTCGCGCGCCACGGGCAGCATGGGCATGATGTGGCCAAAGCCTAGGCCGATTTCCCAAGTGAACAAAGCGGTGCGCATCAAGAAGCAGCCCCCTGCGCTGGCAAGGGGGCTACGGGCTCACCCACGCGCTGCACCTCGTGCGCACTCTGCCCATCCGCTTGGCTGCCAATCTTCAGCACCCCATCTACCAACAAGCCCTTAGGCATCGCATGCGTAATAAACAGCATCGTCACCTTGCCCTTGAGCTGATTGATCGTCTTGGCGAAGGCTTCTGAGGTTTGCGCGTCTAGGGCGCTGGTGGCTTCGTCGAAGATGAGGATTTTGGGGCGCTTGATCAATGCTCTGGCAATGGCCAATCTTTGCTTTTGCCCACCGCTCAATCCCACGCCGCGCTCGCCCACCTCCGTCTCATAGCCTTGAGGCAGCTTCTCTACTGTTTCGTGAATCCCCGCCAACTTGGCCGCTTGCGTGACTTGCTCAAATGTCGCCGCAGGGTTGCCAGCTTGCAGATTGGCCAGGATCGTGCCGCTGAAGAGAATGGTTTCTTGCGGCACGACGCCGAAATAGGCTCTCAATTCATTGGCGCTCAAGTTGCGGATGTCAATGCCATCAATCTGGATGCTGCCCTCGGTGGGCTGGTAGAAACCTAGAAGCAGCTTGGCCAGCGTGCTTTTGCCGCTGCCGCTTGGCCCCATGATGGCCAACGTCTGCCCGGGGCGAAGGTTCAGCTGCATGTTTTGATAAAGAAGCGGATGCTGCTCGCTGTAGCGAAAGCCTAAGCCTTCGATCTCGATCTTTCCTTGCCCGTCGTGCGCGCGCTTAGGAGTCAAGCTGTAGGGCTCTGCTGGGGCGTTCATCACATCGCCCAGTCTTTGAACGCTAAGAGAAGCTTGCTGGAATTGTGTCCACAAGCCCACGATGCGCAGCACCGGCTGGCTGAGCTTGCCGGCAAACATCTGAAAGGCCACCAGCATGCCCACCGTGAACACAGGGGCGCCGGGCTCGGGGGTCATGACGAGATACGCACCCAGAATCAGGATGCCTAAGGTCATGATCTGCTCTAGGGTGGTGGCAAAGGTGTTGTAGGTGTTGGCGATTTGCTTGGTTTTGAAGCTGGAGGAAAGGAGGGTGGCTAAGTAGCCGCTGTAGCGCTGGCGCAGCTGGGGCTCCATTTGCAGGGTTTTGACGGTTTCAAAGCCAGCGATGTGTTCGGTGACGAAGGCTTGGTTACGTGCGCCCAGCAAGAATTGCTCATTGAGCTGGCGCTGGAAGATGGGGGCCATGAGGAAGCTGGCTACTGCGATGATGAGCAGAATGCCTACTGCAAGAGCCGTGAGCGGTACGCTGTAATAGAGCATCACGCCCAAACAGATGAAGAGAAAGGGCAAATCCAGAATCAGGCTGACGGCTGCGCCAGAGACGAACTCACGGATCGTCTCGACCGCATGCAGGCGGGCAGCGACGACGCCGGTAGGGCGGTGCTCGAAATAGCGGGTGGGCAGCTTGAGCAAGTGTTCCCAGACGGCAGCGCCGAGTACGGCATCGACTCGATTGCCGGTGTGCAGCACCAAATACTGCCTGCCCCAGCTCATGAGGGCATTGAAGACGGTGAAGATGGCCATGGCGATGCCGATGGCCATGAGGGTGCTTTGCGTGCGGTGGACGACGACTTTGTCGATGATGGCTTGGGTGAAGAGTGGCGTGGCTAAGGCCACGAGTTGCAAGGCCAAGGAGGCTAAAAGCACATCGCGCCAGACTTTCTTGTGGCGCAGGATCTCAGGGCGAAACCAAGAGAAACCGAATTTGGCGGTGGCTGAAGATGGGCTGGAAGGAGAGGCCGATTGGCCATCGTCATCGGTGACGGTTTCAGATTCGGGGGTGGCCAGCCAAGCTGAGCCGGTGTGCAGAGTGTCAAACTCTGCAACGCTACAGGTGATGGGCTGTTGGCTGCCGGGCTGGAAATAGACGAGGTTGTCTGCATCAGCGGCAGTGATGAGGGCGAGGCTTGCGCCTGAATCCGCACGCAGTTGTACGAGCAGGGGCAAAGGCAGGTTGTGTGCTTTCTTGGCAGAAAAGCGGATGGCTTTGATGTGAAAACCTAAAGCCAGTGCAGCTCTAATCAGGGTGGATTTTGGGTCTTGGGCGGGATGCGATGCGCCGCTTGTGGGGGCGGGATCGGGCAAAGCAGATGGCGATTGAGCTGGTGATTCAGGGGGGAATTCGCGTTGCAGCAGTTCAGCCGAGAAGCTGACGCGGTGCAGGGCGCATAAGCTGCCCAAAGCCCAGATTAAGCTGGCGCGATCGATGCCATCTGCCTCATGCAGCATGGCTGCAGAAGCAGGCTTTGCATTCGACGTGCTCGAAGCAGACGATGATGATGTTTGTTTGGCACGCCAAAGCATGCAGCCCCCTGATAACAATTTGCACGCATTATCACAATTTCGTTCAGTTGGCTCTATACAGACCCGGTAATTCTGACAGCAGGTTTACCCGGGGTTACTGATGATTTAGGAGGGTGTGCGCATTTGCTCACACATAAAAAAAGCCAGCACAAGGGCTGGCTTCGTTGGGTGGTGTCTGGTTCAACGCAAATCGTCGGCCAGCACTTTCACGATGCGCTGGGCATTGGCTGAGCTTTCTGGGCTGCCGCCTGCGTTGAGCACGGAGACGGTGGTGGTTTCGCCTTGGCTGCGCACGGCGATTCGGAATTTCAATGGCGCTTCGTCTTTGCTGCCGCTGAAAAGCTTGGCAAAGAAGCCGGGCTCTTTGCTGTCGGCCTTGGGTTCTACGTAGCGAACGAAATACACGCCTTGTGCGCGATCACGGTCTTCCACCGTGAAGCCAGTGCGATCCAAGCTCAGCCCCACGCGGCGCCAAGCACGATCAAAACCATCATCGACCTGCACCACAGGCGTGCCATTGACGTTGGCGACGCGGGAGGTGATTTTGGTGGTCACGCCGGCAGCAGCTTGCGATTTGGCTTGCTCTTGGCTCACACCGAGCTTGAGCATGAGGCGGCGCAGCATCTCGGTTTCTAGCTCAGGGTCTGCAGCACGAGGCTCCCAAGCTGTGCCGGTTTGCGTCGCAGAGGTGTTGCCACCTGTGATTTTTTCAACCATACCGCGATGGGTGATGTAAATCTCAGTGGCATTGCCATTGCGCTCCAGCCGCGTGCGGAATTTGTCGCGCTCGCTGGTGTCGTACAAGCCGTCGAGTATTTTGCCCAAGGTGCTGCGGATGAAATCTTGCGGCAACTTGGCTCTGTTTTCAGCCCAATCGGTTTCCATGATGCCAATATCAGAGCGATCGGTGTTGAGCAAAAAGCCGCTATCTTGCCAAAAATCTCGCACAGGGCTCCACAGCTGATCAGCCGGGCGATTGACCACGAGCCAGCGCTGATTGCCAGAGCGCTCGATGCGCACATCCGACAAACTGGCCGCAGCCACCGGCACGCCCGCTTGGGCTTGGCCGGCCGCAAAGCCACTGGCTGTGATGGCCACACCGGGCACATTGAAGCGGCTGTCGCGGGAAATCGCTGTCAAATCGGGGGGGACTTCCAGCGTTGAGCTTGTGGTGGTGCTTTTGTAGTCGATTTTGTCGCCCTGCAAAGTAGAACAAGCACCTAAGCTCAGTGTGGCTGCCAGAGCCAGAAGGTTCAAAGCGCGAAAAGTCATAACAACGGATCCTGTTAAATCAAACCAGCCGATTTTAGAGCGGCTTCCACGGCGGGAATATTCGATTGTGACATGCTCGTCATGGGCAGGCGAAGTGTGCTGCCCGCCCAGCCCATGCGGCCCAGCGCCCATTTCACGGGAATCGGGTTGGCCTCAATGAAGAGTTGCTTGTGCAGGGGCAGAAGTTTCTTCTGGATGGCCATGGCCGTGGTGCGATCACCTGCAATCGCAGCCACGCACAGCTCATGCATCAAGCGGGGCGCTATATTTGCCGTCACGCTCACGTTGCCGTGGCCGCCGCAGAGCATGAGCGCAATCGCGGTGGGATCATCGCCAGAATAAATCGCAAAGCCCTCTGGGGCATCTTTGATGAGCCACTGCGCACGCTCGATGTTGCCGGTGGCTTCCTTGATGCCGATGATGCCTTTGACTTGGCTCAAACGCAGCACGGTGTCGTGCGCCATATCGGCCACCGAGCGGCCAGGCACGTTGTAGAGCACGATCGGCAAATCGCCGGTGGCTTCTGCAATCGCTTTGAAATGCTGAAACTGGCCTTCTTGCGTGGGCTTGTTGTAATACGGCACGACTTGCAGCTGGCAATCAGCGCCCACACCGCGTGCGAATTTGGCCAGCTCAATCGCTTCCTTGGTGGAATTCGCGCCGCAGCCGGCCATGATCGGCACTCTTTTTGCAGCTTGCTCCACGGAGACGCGAATGATCTCGCAATGCTCATCAACGCTCACCGTGGGCGACTCGCCCGTGGTGCCAACCACGCCGATGCAATCTGTGCCCTCAAGGATGTGCCAATCAATCAATTTTCGCAAAGTGGAGTAATCAACGCTTCCGTCGTCGTGAAATGGTGTGACAAGCGCCACGATGCTTCCAGTAATTTGCTTCATAAGCAGATTTTAGCCGCGTCATCTGCAAAAGAGTGCAGATCAAGCCGGTGAAACAGGCTTGATTGATGTCAATTCACTGCGTTTTTGATGACGCGATTCAGCGCAAGCTCCACACATAAGCTTCACGCAAGGGCTTGCGCGGCGCAAGCTGGCTGGTATCAACGCTACGATGAGAGTCGCCAAATTCACTCACGATGCCTTCGCTAAATTGGCTATCTGGCGCAGCAGCTGTGGCAAAAGGCATGCGTTGGCGTTCTTCAGAGGCAGTGCCCATGCTTGCGCCCGCTATCGCCAGGGCAGACAGCAAGGGCTTGCGTGGCCGCTGCACCTTGAGCAAAGCCATTTCAAAACGCGCGGCCCACACACCCAGCTCGGGCGCACCTTCTGTGAGGGCGCTCGCTTTGGCCAGATGAACAATGACTTGCGCATATTCGGCGTTGGATACCAGCCACTCCACATCGGTCACGCGGCCTGTGCGGCGGCGCAACTGCACATGCAAATGCGCGGCCAGCGCCATGAGATCGCTCTCGCTGATTCGCTCTGCGCTCATGTGCCGATCCTTTCGCCGTGTTGATCCAGATCCAAGCCATCGGCCTCTAATTTCTCATTGACCCGCAAGCCCACCAGCAAATTGGTGATCAACACAATCACCAGCGTACCTAAAGCGCTGTAGGCCAGCACGGCCGCCACGCCAAGAGCCTGCGTGAGCACCGATGCCTGCACACCACTGATGGCAGGATCGTTGAATACCCCGGTCAGCAATGCGCCAACAATGCCGCCCACCGCATGCACGCCAAACACATCCAGCGAATCATCCACACGCAACAGGCGTTTGAGCCCCGTGGCGCCCCAGTAGCACAGCACACCCGCAATCAAACCAATCACCGCCGCAGCTTGAGGCCCGACATAGCCACTGGCCGGCGTGATCGCCACCAGGCCAGCCACAATGCCCGAGCACATGCCCAGCAGCGTAGGCTTGCCACGCACGATCCACTCAGCAATCAACCAGCCGATCACGCCAGCAGACGCTGCAATATGCGTGACCAGCATCGCCAGCCCCGCGCGGCCATCGGCTGCAATGGCTGAGCCTGCATTGAAGCCAAACCATCCCACCCACAGCAAGCCAGCGCCAGCCATCGTGAGCCCTAAGTTGAAGGGCAGCAGCGGCTCACGCCCATAACCTTGTCGGAAACCCACGGCATAGGCGGCCACCAGAGCCGACGTGCCCGCATTGATGTGCACCACTGCGCCGCCCGCAAAATCCAGCACCCCCATTTGCGCGAGCCAGCCACTTGGCTCCCAGACCCAATGCGCAATCGGCGCATAGACGACAAGCGTCCACAGGCTGATGAAGACCAACAGGCCAGAAAACCGCACCCGCTCCACCAAAGCACCCACAATCAGTGCAGCGGTGATGATGGCAAAGGTCAGCTGAAACATGGCATACACCGATTCCGGCACATTCGGCGCAATATGGCTCACCGCCACCATTTGATTGGCTTTGAGCACCGTGAAGCCTTCAAACCAAGCGCGGCTTAAGCCGCCAATCCATGGGCTGCCAGGCGTGAAAGCCAGCGAATAGCCCAGCATGAACCACAGCATGCTCACCACGGCTGCGATCATGACCACACAAGCCATCGTGTTGATCACATTTTTCTTGCGCACCATGCCGCCATAAAACAAAGCGATGCCCGGCATCGTCATCAGCAGCACCAAGGCAGTGCTGACCAACATCCAAGCGGTGTCTGCACCGCTGAGCGTACTCGCGGCCACCATGCCAGGCGCTGTGAGTGGGGCGGTGGCGGCAGGTGCATTTTGCGCATGCACCATGCACGAAGACATGCCAGCCGCTGCCAGCAGCCCCCATAAGCGTGCATTGCGAAACCAGTCATTCACCATGATGGGCTCCTACTGCGTGGATCTACCACGATAGATGCCATGTAGCAGAATGTGTGCCAAGTCAGCAGGCTCTGGCTGCATACAGCGCAAGCACTCCTGTTGTTTTTGTTTGCAGCGCTTTAGCTCAAAAGAAAGCGTGTGGGAGATGCGTTGAGCGCAGTGCTGTTTGGCGCTGTGGCCACGATGCGCTGAATGAATCGGTCTGGTGCGCTTAAAAAGCCATCTTCGTAAGCCATCACGCGAAAATCAGCTTGGATGCAAACATTGAGCAATTCGCCCGGTTGCAGCAAAAAATCTGGGCGCGAAGGTCTGCCCACGCTTTCATGGCCAGCGGCGAAGGTTTCGTAAATCAAAACACCCCCCGGCACCACGCTGCTCAGGAGCGTAGGAAACAGTGGCCGCCAAAGGTAATTCGTGACGATCACACCAGCAAATTGCTCACCTTGCAATGGCCAGACGCCGTGTTCGATATCGGCTTGAATCAACTGGCAGCGAGAACGTTCATCTTCTTGCAATTGATTTGCTATTTTTTCTATAGCATTCTGTGCAATGTCTATGCCGGCAACTGGCCTGTTTTGCCTTAAAAAATGCAACAAATGCCGGCCCGCACCGCAAGCCACATCCAGCACCCGCCCTTGAGCCACATGCCGGGGCACAGCGCAGCTCCAGCGCGCCACCCAAGGAGAGATGTTTTCTGTGCCGTGCATGCGCGTTCTCTGCTTCACTTCGGTTGAAAATCAGCTTTCACTGCATTCAAAGCCATCTTCTCCACCAAGCTGGGCGCGAGCAGCTTGAGCCAGCGCCCCAGCTTGCCTTTGCCTGTCATCACCACCTCTCGCTGCCGAGTGTTCATGCCCGCGATGATCAAACGCGCACATTCTGCCACGCTCATCGCGCCTTCTTCCTTCAAGCCACTGGTGCCCAGCGCCTGGCCTTGCGCATTGAACCCGTGCTGGCGAATCTGCGTGAGCACCACGCCTGGGTAGGCTGTCGTCACGCTCACGCCATGCGACTGCATCTCTGCGCGCAACGCTTCAAAAAAACCTGTTTGCGCAAACTTGGAAGCGCTGTATGCCGTGCGTCCCGGCACACCGACGATGCCAGCCAGCGAGCTCACTGCCACAATGCTTCCCCGGGCGGCCATCAAATGCGGCAAAGCAGCATGTGTACACCACACGCTGCCCCAGTGGTTCACACGCATCACGTCTTCATACCAGCCGAGCTTGTCTGCAGGCACATCTTCAAACAAAGCCTGTGCAGAAATCCCCGCGTTGTTGATGAGCGCATCGATGCGGCCAAACTTGGCAAGTGTCTGCGCCATCAGCGCTGTGCAGTCGCCTCGCACACCCACATCGGTGCGCACACACAGCGTCTTGGCGCCAGCAGCCTCGCAGTGCGCAGCGACCGCCTGCAAGGCATCAAGCTTGCGAGCCGCCAAAACCAAGCCCACCTCTGACTTGTGTGAAGCAGCGAGTTGCCGAGCCATTTCAGCGCCAATGCCGTCAGAGGCTCCGGTGATGACTATTGTTTTCATAGCATGTTGCGCAGGTTGGATGCCGGCGAAGTGGTGATTGGAGCGGTATTTTAGGCCGAAGCGCTTGCAAAAACTGTCTCTCAAGTGGCATGATGACCGAGGCGATGAAGGCTTGGTGACGCCGAACCCAATGCACAAAAATCGCTCAAAAACACGCCCATATTTGCCCTGCCAGCGTCACCATGAATTCCGGGCGGATGTAGAGCAAAAAAACGCCCACGCAGGCCAGCACGGCGGCGCTGTAAGCGAGGAGTTTTTTCGATGGACTCATGGGGGTATTGTCATTGAATCACCAGATTCAGGCGGCCTTCAGTTGGCGCGAAATCGCTTCCTCGCGTACTGGCAAGTTAATCAGCGCCGCAAAGATGCCCAGCGCAATCGAGATGTACCACACGACATCATAGCTGCCGGTTTTGTCATAGAGCACGCCGCCCAGCCAGACGCCCATGAAGCTGCCGATTTGGTGGCTGAAAAACACAAAGCCGCCGAGCATGGACAGATGCGCCACGCCGAAGATTTGTGCCACGGTGGCATTGGTGGGCGGCACGGTGGAGAGCCAGAGCAAGCCCATCACGCTGGCAAAGATGTACACGCTCCATGGCGTGATCGGTACGATGAGGAAGATGGAAATCGCCACGGCGCGAACGATGTAGATGGCGCTCAATATGTACTTCTTAGGCATGCGCTGGCCCAGCGAGCCGGCGATATAAGTGCCAAACACGTTGAACAAGCCAATCAGAGCCAGTGCATAGCTGGCCACCTGTGGTGATAAGCCCTTGTCTTTCAAATAGCTGGGCATGTGCACGCCGATGAAGACGACCTGAAAGCCGCAGACGAAATAGCCCGCCATCAAGAGCTGAAAGCTCGGGTATTTGAAAGCTTCGCGCAAAGCTTCAAAAATGGTTTGCTCACGTGCTGGCGCTGCGCCCGTTGCAAAGCCAGGCTCGCGCAAAAAGAAAGCCAGCGGCATGATGAGCAAAGTGGCGGCGGTGAGCCAGAGCAGGGCGTTTTGCCAGCCAAATGTTGTAATCAAAAAGCCCTCGGTCGGCACCATGAGGAATTGCCCAAATGAACCTGCCGCCGCTGCCACGCCCATCGCCCACGAGCGCTTGGCCGGATCAATTTGGCGGCCAATCACGCCGTAGATCACGGCGTATGTGGTGCCCGCTTGCGCTGCACCGATCAAGATGCCTGTGGTGAGCGTGAACATCAGCGCCGTGGTGGAAAGCGCCATGCCAGCCAGGCCCAACGCATACAACACCGCGCCGCCGATGATCACCTTGAATGCGCCAAAACGATCTGCCAGCATGCCGGCGAAGATGCCAAAAAATCCCCAAGAAATGTTTTGAATCGCGAGGGCAAAAGAAAAATCAGCGCGTGCCCAGCCATGCGCCTGCGTGATCGGCTGCAGCCAGAGGCCAAAGCCATGGCGAATCCCCATCGACAGTGTGACGATGAAAGCGCCAGCGATCAGCACTTGCTGCATGGAGAGTTTGTGAGAGGCTGTTGTATTCATGGCTGAATTGTCGCGCTTTATGCGCTGCCAGAGTGTGCCTCAGTAGACAGACATTGATCAGATTCAGGCATCAATGCGCCGCCATATTGCATCAATGCAGCGCCATGATCGGCACTCAGCAACCCAAACTCAAAGCTTGTAAGGTGGTGCCGTTTTTGCTGTCTGAGATGACGAGATTGATCTGCCGTGCATGCGCTTTGCCAGCAGACACGGTGGGCGCGATGCTGCTGAATTTCAAAGTTTGCACGCCTGAGAATTGCCCGAGTGGCACATATTGGCGCACCACGAAATCGTGTTTTAACGTCTCGCCTTTGTTCTCGCCCGCGTTCACGCGGCTGATGTGATCATGCTCTGTGACGGTGAAATACGCACTCCAGTTGGCTGTCGCATCCGTCGGTGCAATCTTCGCTTCAAAGCGGTTGGCTTCCAGTTGGCTCAGTGCAATGCTGGCTCTGGCCACTTCGCCGCCAGCAAGTTGCGCCGCAGGGCTGCCGACATCGCGCACAGTCAGGCCGTTTTTGGCGATTTGCGGCGTGTAGATGCTGCTCAGCCGCGTGCGCGCGGAGAGCTCACGCTGGCGCTGGGTATAAGCCGGCGCAGCGAAACGATCTGTCCAGCCGATGTAATCCCAGTAATTCACATGAAAGGCCTGCGCCACCACCTTGCCCTCTTGTTGCGCAGCTTTGAATCGCGAGAGCCACACATCCGCAGGTGGGCAAGAGCTGCAGCCCTCCGAGGTGTAAAGCTCAACCACCGGCATGACCGTGGCAGCAGATTTGGCAGAACAGTTTTCCATCGAAAAAGCGGGGTTAGCCGTTATAGCGCCTGCGAAGAGTGATATGAAAAGTGAAGTGAATGAAAGCTTGTGCATGATGGGCTCGCGATGTCTGTACGAGCTAGTCGT
>JANNED010000245.1:0-3941 GCA_031388245.1 Variovorax sp. | reverse complement strand
GTGGGCGTCATGTCCATCGCCGTGCCCACGATCATCACGATCACCATGATGGCAAACATCAAAAGCCGTGGGCTATCGAGCAGCGGGCGCAGCAATTCGGTGAGCTGCGCAGGCAGCTGCGCCACAGTAATCATCCAAGCTGAGACCATTGCCGCGGCCACCAAAAACATCACGACCGAACTCGTTTTGGCCGCACTGATCATGATGGGCAGCATGTCTTTGAAGCTGATTTCTTTGTAAACCGTGAGCGAGACGATCAATGCATACATGGCCGCGACCACGGCAGATTCCGTCGGCGTAAAAATGCCGAATTTTAGTCCGCCGACCACGATCACGGGCAATACCAGCGCCCAGCTTGCGCCTTTGAGCGCATCGATCACCTCTGCACGGCTTTGGCGAGGTGGTGGCGTGACTTTCTCGCTGCGCACGAGCCACCACCAAGTGATCCACAGCGCTGCGCCTAGCAAGATGCCCGGCACAATGCCCGCCAAGAACAGCTTGGAGATCGACACATTCGCCGCCACGCCAAAGATGATGAAAGCAATGCTGGGCGGGATGATCGGCGCGATGATGCCAGCTGACGCAATCAAGCCCGCAGAGCGCGCCTTATCGTGCCCGGCTTTGACCATCATCGGCAGCAGCAAGGCCGACAGCGCTGCTGCATCTGCCACAGCTGAGCCAGAAAGCGCTGCCATGATGCAAGCCGCCACGATGGCCACATAGCCCAAGCCGCCGGGAATATGGCCCACGAGCGACATCGCAAAATTCACGATCCGCTTTGATAAGCCTCCCGCATTCATCACCTCACCCGCGAGCATGAAGAATGGCACGGCGAGCAGCGGAAAACTGTTGGCGCCCTCAATCACGTTTTGCGCGAGGATTTGCGAATCCCACATGCCCAAATGCCACATGAGCGCTGCGCCGGAGAGCAAGAGCGAGAAGGCAATTGGCATGCCTAGCGCCATGGCGCCGAGCAAAGAAATCAGGAAGATGGCGATCGTCATGGGTGCTTCCTTTTATTTTTGTTCGCCTTGGCCACCATGCTGCCCATGCGGCACATCTTCCGATTCACGCACGGCCATTAACTCGTTGTCAGTCATTTGTCCCGAAACCAAACGATACAGATCGCGCGCAATAATCAGTCCGCCGAGCACGGCAAACATCAAACCAGTAGAAAAGAATATCCCCATCGAGACTTCCATCGCAGCACTCGTGGAAGACGCATTGATTTTGGTTTGTTCCCAAGCGCCTTTGAACAGCACGCCACACAGCGCGAGCATCAACACATAACTGACGCCGAGGCAAAGCTTTCTGCCAAACATGCTGATGCGACTGATCAGCATATCCGTGCCGAGATGCGCTTTCTCTTTGAGCGCAACGACCGCGCCCATGAACGTGACCCACACAAAGAGCCAGCGCGATAACTCTTCGCTGATCGCAATGCCTGAGTTAAACCCATAGCGCAACACCACATTGCCAAACACCATGAGCACCATGAGCGCTAGAAAAAGCGCCATCGCGACCTCAAGAAGCTTGCAATAGCTATTGATAAATTTATGCAACATGGATTGATTATGTACTAGACAGTACATAATCAAATGAATGATCTGCAAGGGTTTTTACTTAACATTTGCAGCACGCCTATGCCAGCTGTTATGCCTGTTTGCGATAGCCTGCACATAGACATGCTTGGGGCGATCAGCCCCAAGCATCTTCAAGCCATTTTCAACCGCATGCTGCCCGGCAGCGGAGTCGAACGGCGCAACACATCTTCAGCCAACCATTGCGCGCTCTTCTTCGCTCGCTCGCACACCAGCTCTAGTGGCAAATTCACATAATCGTCGTTGAACACCTCAAAACTGTAGTCGCCGCGATAACCGATCTTGTCGAGCCGCAACACGATCTCGCTCAAGGCATCGCTGTGCACCCCTTCGCCCGGAAACACGCGGAAGGTGCGCGCTGTTGTCATACGCTCTTCAAAACTTTTCGTCTCTTCCCACATGAAATCGGCAAGTTGCACGAGGAAAATTTTGGAGGCGTCCAAATAGTCAATTTCTTCGGGCAAAGTTTTCGCAGCCAGCACATGGTATGAGTCCACGCAAATGCCGAGGTTGGGCGCATCCGCCCGGCAAACCACATCCCAACTTTGCGGCAACTCATTGATCGTGCGCCCCCAGCTCAGGGCCTCGTAGGCGATTTTGATGCCGTAGGGCACAGCCAACATCGCCAGTTTGCGCAGATCTGCGGCAATCTTGTCCAAGTCTTGGCTGGCATGCGCGGAAACCGATGAACAAGCCAGCAACACCTTCGCGCCCAAGCTGTTCGCCATTTGCAACATGCTCTTGGCAATGTCGATTTTGTAGTCGTGCAGATGGCCAGAAAGCCCTTCAAAGTCGCGCAGCACTTGAAAGCCCGTCGTGCGCAAGCCACTCGAATTGCAAGCTGCCACCGCCGCTTGCAGCCCTGCGGGATGCCCGACCAAATCGTTGGCCTTGAGCATCACTTGATTGAAGCCCGCTGCTTTCATCGCTGCCAGCTTGGCCTCTATCGGCCCGGCCAAGCTGATCGTGTCCATCCCAAATTCGCGAATGAGTTTCATGGGCTTACCTTGCGCTATGAACAAGCTCGAAGACCACGCCGCCAAGGTAAGTTTTGGTGATCGCACCGCGTTGCTCGGTATGCGCTGCAGCCGTCTCCACAAACTCCATGCCCAATTTGCGCAATGCGTTCACTGCCGCGAGCACGTCTGGTACACCAAGGCCAATGCGCTGCAATCGCTCCTCGCCATCCAACACATTCACATCCGGCTCTACCAGTTGCAACATGAAGCTGGCTTCTTTAGAAAAAGCTGGGCCGCGCATGAGCGTGCCCTTGGGCATGATGCCAAAACGCTCTTCGTCGGAGATCAAATCAAAGCCAAACAGCTCTTTGTAAAACGCAATCCAATCGTTGCTGCGTTCTGCGCCGATGTATTGCACCACACCAAAAAAATGCAAGCCAGCGGTGGCCTCAGGCGCTGGATCCACACCTGGAATGGGAACGAAATCGACACTGTAGATGCTGAATTCCCGGTAGCGATCCACAAAATAAATCCGGCTGCCGCCCGCGCCATGGATGGCAGGAATATTGAGCTCCATCACCTGCGCATGCGTGGGCACCTCCCAAGCGCCGCGCTCTCTGGCATAGGCATAAGCTGCTCGCGCATCACGCACGCGAAGCGCTATGGCTGCAATCACGGGCGCTTCCCGCCCCTGCGCTGCGCCACGCACTTCATCGGGATGCGCATTCACAACAATGTTCAAACCGCCTTGCCGATACAGCAACACCTCACGGGAGCGATGCCGCGCCACAGGCTTGAAGCCCATCATCTCCAGCACTTGTCCCAGCGCCTGCGGCTTGGAAGTGGCGTATTCAATGAACTCAATGCCATCCAAACCAATGGGATTGGCCGCATCTGAAAACGAATGTTGCAAGGGCTCGCGCTCTTGGGTTTTGGTTAATAAATCGCTCATGGGCTTGTCTCCAATCCTTCACGCCTTGTAGCGTGTGAAAAAGTTCGCGTGAAAAAACCACGCAGCTTGCGCGCTGGCTGTCAACAGAATTTCAACCATTTAAAACGTACTAGATAGTACATTAAACCGAATCCGCGTTGCACTTCGACGCGTTCCTACGCGACAAGATGACAGATTGACTGATATTCAATACTGCGATAGCTGTCAGCAGTTGTCATACGACTCTAGGAAAAATCGATAGGAACGCTAAGCTGCGCAATCGCTTGCGCTGTATCTGGCCGCACACCGCGCCACCATTCAAAAGCCAGCGCAGCTTGCTCGACCAGCATGCCTACGCCATCCACCATTTGGCCTGCGCCTGCGGCTTTGGCTTGCCGCAAAAAGGGCGTGGCACCTTTGCCGTAAGTCATGTCGTAGGCCAGGCTGTTG
>JANNED010000135.1:0-42402 GCA_031388245.1 Variovorax sp. | reverse complement strand
CAGGCTCAGATGTGATTTCTATGAAGCTCAAAGCCGAGGAAAAGCAAGGCCACTATTTGCTCAACGGCAGCAAAATGTGGATCACTAATGGCCCCGATGCAGACACGATGATTGTGTATGCCAAGACGGAGCCTGAGCTCAACGCACGCGGCATCACCGCCTTCATCATCGAGAAGGGCATGAAAGGGTTCTCCTGCGCGCAGAAGCTCGACAAGCTGGGCATGCGCGGCTCGCACACAGGCGAGATGGTGTTTCAAAACGTCGAAGTGCCGGCGAGCCACATCATCGGTGGCCTCAACAATGGTGCAAAAGTGCTGATGAGCGGCCTCGATTACGAGCGCGCCGTGCTCGCTGCTGGCCCGATTGGCATCATGCAAGCCGTGATGGACAACGTGATTCCCTACATTCATGATCGTAAGCAATTCGGCACCAGCATTGGCGAATTTCAGCTCATCCAAGGCAAGGTGGCCGATATGTACACCATTCTTCAAGCGGGCCGAGCCTTCTGCTACCAAATTGGCAAAAACCTTGACATGCTCGGCACGGAGCATGTGCGCCAAGTGCGCAAAGACTGCGCCAGCGTGATTTTGTGGTGCGCAGAGATGGCCACCAAAATGGCCGGCGACGGCATCCAAATCTTCGGCGGCAATGGCTACATCAACGAATACCCGCTCGGCCGCTTGTGGCGCGATGCCAAGCTGTATGAAATCGGTGCAGGCACCAGCGAGATTCGGCGCATGCTGATTGGGCGGGAGTTGTTTGCCGAAACGGCATAAACCGTTAAATCAAGTCTGTCACATTCTCACTATGCCACTACGTCACCTTCTCAACCATAACAAACAATGGGCCGCTTCAATGGAGCGCGACAAGCCGGGTTTTTTTACGGGTTTGTCGCAGCAGCAAAACCCGCGCTACATGTGGGTGGGCTGCTCAGACAGTCGCGTGCCAGCCAACCAAATCACGGGGCTGGAGCCTGGCGAGGTGTTTGTGCATCGCAACGTGGCCAATGTGGTAGTGCATTCGGATTTGAATGCGTTGTCGACCATTCAATATGCAGTGGATATGCTCAAAGTCGAGCATGTGATCGTGTGTGGGCACTACGGCTGCGGCGGCGTGCAAGCTGCGCTGAACAACACGCGCATTGGCTTGGCAGACAACTGGATTCGGCATATTCAAGATGTGCGCGATGTGCACGCGCATCGTTTTCATGCCTTGCCAGAAAAGCAGCGCCTAGATGTGTTGTGTGAGATCAACGTGATACACCAAGTGCTCAATGTGGCGCAGAGCACAGTGTTGCAAGACGCTTGGGCACGCGGCCAAGTGGTCACCGTGCATGGCTGGATCTATGGCGTACACGATGGCGTGCTCCATGATTTGTTGATGAGCTTGCATGCACCGCAGGAAGTGCTGCCGGCTTATCAGGCTGCGATTGATGCCGTATTTGAGGCTAACAGGCCAGATAGCCGGTAAAAATAGGGCGTAGTTTGCTATTGAAAATAGAGCAAATCAATTCACCATCACAATCTTGCCTTTCACGCCCCGCGTGGCCATGTGTGCATAGGCGGCTTTGAGCTCAGCCATGGGCATGATGCGATCTAAGATCGGTTTGATTTGCCCACTGGCGTACCAAGCGGCGAGTTGGCTGTAATCTTTCAAAAATGCTTTAGGCTCGCGCTTGGTGAAATCGCCCCAGAATACGCCGACAATGCTGGCACCTTTGAGCAAGGCGAGATTGAAGGGGAGCGCGGGGATCGGGCCACTGGCGAAGCCAATCACAAGATAGCGGCCACGCCATGCGATAGAGCGGAAGACGGGCTCAGCAAATTGGCCCCCAATCGGGTCGTACACGATATCAGGGGCTTTGCTTCCCACGCTCTCGCAAGCCGCTTTGATGGCTTCGCGCAGTTGAGCAGAGAACTGCTCTGGATCGGCAAACGCGCCATAGTTGATCACCGCATCTGCGCCCATGGCTTTGACTGCTGCGCATTTATCTTCGCTTGAAGCTGCTGCAATCACCTTTGCACCAGCCGCTTTGGCAATCTGAATTGCCGCCGTTCCGACGCCGCCTGCTGCACCGAGAATCAGCACGGTCTCGCCCGTTTTAAGCTGGCCACGATCTATGAGCGCGTGGATCGTGGTGGCATATGTCATGAGCAGAGATGCGCCATCTTCATAGCTGAAGCCCTGGGGCATGGGCAATGCCAGCATGGCCGGCAGCACGGCATGCGTGGCGAAGCCGCCTGTGCCGTGCAGGCAAATCACCGATTGGCCAACTTTGAGATGCGTGACACCTTCGCCTACCTGCTCTACCAAGCCTGCAAATTCTGAACCGGGCACAAAAGGCAGCGGCGGCTTGAATTGGTATTTGTTTTGGACAATCAGCGTGTCGGGGAAATTTAAGCTGGCAGCCTTGATCGCTACCAGCACTTCACCAGCCTTGGGTACAGGTGTGGGCAGATCTTTCCATTGAAGTGCCTCAACGCCAGTGGGGGTTTCGCAGAGCCAAGCTTGCATGATGAATCTCCTGAAGTGTGCAATGCACGCATCTTAGGCGCAGAAATGATCAAGTGGTGGCTAACTTGTCACCTTAGAATCAAGGCATGAAAATTTTGATTTCCAACGATGATGGCTACCAAGCGGCAGGCATCGTGGCTTTGTATGAGGCTTTGAAAACGGTGGCTGAGGTGGAGGTGATTGCGCCGGAGCACAACAACAGCGCGAAATCGAATGCGCTCACGCTGCACAGCCCGCTTTATGTGCACCGCGCAGCCAATGGTTTTCGATATGTGAACGGCACGCCAGCGGATTGCGTGCACATCGCGCTCACCGGGCTTTTGGGCTACAAGCCAGATTTGGTCGTCTCAGGTATCAACAATGGCGCCAACATGGGCGACGACACGATCTACAGCGGCACGGTGGGCGCTGCCATGGAGGGTTATTTGTTTGGCATCCCGGCTTTGGCTTTCTCTCAAACGGAGAAGGGCTGGGCGCATTTGCACGATGCAGCGCAGGTGGCCAAAGAGCTGGTGCTGAAGTTTGCGCAACAGCCCAGCAGCTTGCCGGGTGCATCGCAGGCCAGCGGTGCTTGGCTGCTCAACGTCAACATTCCTAATCTGCCGCGCAACATGATCAAGCCAGCGGCAGTCTGTCGCTTGGGCCGTCGCCATGCGGCAGAGCCGGTCGAGACGCAAACCAATCCACGCGGAGACACCATGTATTGGATTGGCGCAGCCGGCGCGGTGGCTGACAGCGGGCCTGGCACGGATTTTGAGGCCGCAGCCGCTGGGCACATCACGATCACGCCGCTCCAAGTGGATTTGACGGATCATGCGCGACTGGATGCGTGGGCTAAGCGAGCAACATAAGCCATGACGCTGAAGAGACCGAGCTTTCCGGCTCGCCTGCCCAGCGGCATGCCGCAAACGGGTGCAAAGCCATCTGTTGCGCCGGTACCCGTCAAGCTTAATGCTCCTAAAAAAGTAGCAAACAATGCATATTCTATGCCGGCAATCCCTTCAAAAGGCTTTAAAAATTTTGCTAAAAGGCCAGCCTCACTGCCCACGCAAGGCGCTGGCCTAGACAGTGCCGCTGTTCGCGCCCGCATGGTCAAGTTGCTCGCCGTGGGCGGCATTTCAGACCAAACTGTGCTCGGCGCCATGAACACCATCGAGCGGCACCGCTTTGTGGATACCGCACTGGCTCCCCAAGCTTATGAAGACACGAGCTTGCCCATCGGCCTCGGGCAAACGATTTCTAAGCCAAATGTGGTGGCGCGCATGATTGCGTTGCTGCGTGAAGGCGCGGGGCTGGATGAGCAGGGAAAAATGGGGCGCGTGTTAGAAATCGGCACAGGCTGCGGCTACCAAGCGGCACTGCTGTCCCTGCTGTGCAACGAGGTCTATAGCATTGAGCGGCTGCGCGGTCTGTACGACAAAGCGTTGGTGAATATTCGGCATCTGGCCGCGCCGAATTTGCACCTGCTGCTGGGCGATGGCATGCTGGGCTCGCCCAGCGGTGCCCCTTTTGCGGGCATCATTGCAGCGGCTGGCGGAGAAGCGATACCCAGGGCTTGGGTTGATCAACTCGCTCTGGGCGGGCGTATGATTGCGCCCATTCACACACCGGGCGGCAGCGGTGAGCAGCAATCCCTGATGGTGATCGACAAAACGGCGCAAGGTGTGAAACAAACCATCTTAGAGCGTGTGCTGTTTGTGCCCCTAAAATCAGGGGTCGCTTGAAAGCAGCACAAGGGAACACACATGACCAAACGATTCACTCACCTGCGCCCCTTGATACTCGCGGCCACTTTGCTCTGCACTGTCTTCTTGGCAGGCTGCGCCACCCGAGCTCCTGGGGGTAGTGCGCCGGTCGAAGACCGTGGCACCATGCAGCGCCCGAACACTGCACCCGTGGCCACAGCCCCAACGCCAAGCCCCGTAACGGCTGGTGGATCCAATGCAAACGCGGGTATCAGCACAGCAGCCAAACCACCCCTTGGCCAAGAAAATGCTGGCAAGCCCGGTTATTACACCGTCCGCCCCGGCGACACCTTGATTCGAATTGGTTTAGATGCCGGGCAAAGCTGGCGAGATATTGCCCGCTGGAATGGGCTAGACAACCCCAACATCATCGAAGTCGGTCAGGTCGTTCGCATCATCCCGCCCGGCACATCAGCCGTAGCGGCTGCGCCCCTGCCTGCACCCACTGCGCCGGCTGGTGATGGCGTGGTCACGCGCCCCGTCGCAACATCTTCATCCATCACCGCCACCAGCTTGCCCGCGCCCGCCATCAGCTCAGGCACGCGCACGGCAGCCGCGCCTTCTGTCACACCTGTACCCGCTGTGAGCCCAGCTTTGCCACCCGCTTCATCTCCCAGCGACGAAGACATGGGCTGGATCTGGCCCGTCACAGGGGGGGCAAGCAATGTGGTGGCTACCTTCGATGAAGTGAAAAACAAAGGTGTGGGCATTGGCGGTAAGCTGGGAGACCCGATCCTTGCCGCTGGCGATGGCCGCGTGGTCTATGCCGGCGCAGGCCTGCGGGGCTATGGCAATTTGGTCATCTTGAAACACAACAACACCTACCTGACGGCCTACGCCCACAACCAAACGCTGCTCGTGAAGGAAGATCAAACCGTGCGCAAAGGTCAAAAAATTGCTGAGATGGGCAATTCCGATGCAGATCGCGTGAAGCTGCATTTTGAAATCCGCCGCCAAGGCAAGCCGGTTGATCCGCTGCGTTTCTTGCCAGCACGCTGATTTTTTAAGCCTAGCAAGCACTTTGCCGGCATGCAATAAGCGTAATGTGCTATCAAATCAATAGTAAATAGGATGCACATATGGCCTGGCCGGTGATGGTGTTTGACATCGAAAGCATCCCTGATGTGAAAGGCTTGCGTGCCCTTGGTGAATATGATGCAGCGCTTTCTGACCAAGAAGTTCATGCGCAGTGGGCAGCTGTGCGCAAGGCCGAAAACAAGTCAGATTTCATGCCGCTTCACTTGCAGCGCGTGCTCTGCATCAGCGTCGTCTTCCGCAATGCCGAAGGCCTGCGCGTGCACAGCTTTGTGGACAAAGACGATGCCAGCGAGGCAAAAATCATCCAGCAATTCTTCGGCAGCCTTGAAAAACATGTGCCGCAATTGGTCAGCTGGAATGGCGGTGGCTTTGATCTACCGGTCTTGCATTACAGAGGCATGATCCACGGCGTAGCCGCCCCGAAATACTGGGACATGGGCGATGGCGGCGATCACGACAGCCGTGAATTCAAGTGGAACAACTACATCTCCCGCTACCACCTGCGCCATCTCGATCTCATGGATTTGCTCGCCATGTATCAGCCCAAAGCCAACGCCCCGCTGGATGCCATGGCCAAGCTTTGCGGCTTCCCCGGCAAACTCGGCATGGATGGCAGCAAGGTGTATGAAGCCTATTTAGGCGGCGGTCAGGATGCCATCCGCCGCTACTGCGAGACCGACGTCATGAACACTTACCTTGTCTATTGCCGCTTCCAAAAAATGCGTGGTGGCCTATCAGAAAAAGAATACGAGCAAGAGATCGCCTTTGTGAAAAACACTTTGAATGAGCTCGCGCCACACGAAGCACACTGGGATGAATATCTCAAGGCCTGGGGGTGACCCCCAACTCTTTTTCTGCAAGATATAATTCAGCCATGATTTTGCAACACGCCGTCATCAAAACACCCAGCATCACTGGCGTGTTGGCCTGCGCGATCACAACCACCAAGACCATTAAAGGCTAAAGAAGCCCGGTTCGTCTTGCGCCCTCCCCGGACACAGACGATCCGGGCAAAGCAGCTTTTTTTAAGCAACGACTTTGAAAAATTGAAAGGGCAACGCAAATGAAAGTAGGCAATACCGTTGGATACGGATTCGGAGTCAATCCCGTGGTGGGATTGGTTGGCTGGCGCGGCATGGTCGGCTCGGTGCTGATGGATCGCATGATCGCCGAAAAAGATTTCGACGAGATCGAGCCAATTTTCTTTTCCACCTCGAATGCAGGCGGCGCTGCCCCCGCTCAGGCGAAGAACGAAAAAACGCTCAAAGATGCATTTGACATTGCAGCGCTCAAGCAATGCGACATCATCATCACCGCCCAAGGCGGCGATTACACGAGCGATGTATACCCCAAGCTGCGTGCTGCGGGTTGGCACGGTCATTGGATTGATGCCGCCTCCACACTGCGCATGAATTCAGATGCCATCATCGTTCTCGATCCGGTCAACATGCCCGTGATCAAAAACAGCCTGAGCGCTGGCGGCAAAAACTGGATCGGCGGCAATTGCACCGTGAGCTGCATGCTGATGGGCGTGGGTGCGCTCTACAAAGCTGGCCTCGTCGAATGGATGAGCACACAAACTTACCAAGCAGCCTCGGGCGGCGGTGCGCAACATATGCGCGAGCTGCTCACGCAATACGGCACGCTGAATGCGGAAGTCAAAAGCCTGCTCGATGACCCGAAAAGTGCGATTTTGGAAATTGACCGCAAGGTTGCGGCTCGGCAAAGAGCCCTCGCAGGCGATGAAGTGGCTAATTTTGGCGTGCCACTGGGCGGCTCGATCATTCCTTGGATCGACAAAGATTTGGGGCTTGGAAAGCCGCCGTATTCTGAAGGCTGGGGCATCAGCAAAGAAGAGTGGAAAGGCATGGCCGAGACCAACAAAATTATGGGCTTCGGCGAGGGCTTTGGCTCTGCCGCCGTGCCCGTGGACGGCTTTTGTATTCGCGTCGGTGCGATGCGCTGCCACAGCCAAGCGCTGACCTTCAAGCTCAAAAAAGACGTGCCCTTGGCCGATGTTGAAGCCATGATCGCTCAAGACAACGCTTGGGTGAAAGTGATCCCTAACACGCGTGAGGCCACGCTCGCTGGCCTCACACCGGTCGCCGTCACGGGCACGATGACGATTCCCGTGGGCCGCATCCGCAAAATGGCCATGGGGCCAGAGTATTTGGGCGCTTTCACGATTGGTGATCAGCTTTTGTGGGGCGCTGCTGAGCCACTGCGCCGGATGTTGCGTATTTTGTTAGAAGCCTAGCCAACACAAAGGGTCTCAAAAAAGCAGCGAAAGGGCTGAATTTGTTACAAATTCAGCCCTTTCAAATGAAGGGCGCAAGAAGTGTGGCAAAACCGCGCCAGCATCGCTACAAAGCTTCTACGTTGTGAACTGACAACAAAATACCGCCTCGAAAGGTATCATAATCAAAGGGTTTAAAACCTTAGGCCAATTCTCAGCTTGTCAAGCTAACTAGTTGATGTTAAGGTTCTTTTTCCGAAAAAGAGTAGAGGCTTAGTGTGCGAAAAATGACTACAAACCCTGTTACGCCATCGCGATCCACATCAGGGCTGGATGTCGATTTCTTGGCATCGAGCAGCCATCCCCGCCGTTTGTTGTGGCGAACGCCCCTTGCCGCTGCTGCTCTTGGATTGCTGCTCAGCCTGCCCGCGCAAGATGTTTGGGCTTTGGCGCTCGGGCGTGTCAATGTGCTTTCAGCGCTTGGTGAGCCCCTGCGTGCTGAAATTGATGTGCCCGAGATCACGGCGGAAGAAGCTGCCAGCCTGCGCACCTCGGTGGCCAATCCAGAAGCCTTCCGCGCCGCCGGTCTCGACTACAACGTGGCTTTGAGCGTGGCTCAAATCAGCTTACAGCGTCGCGCCAATGGCTCCGCCTTCTTGCGCTTGGTGAGCGACCGCGCCATCAACGAGCCATTTGTTGATTTGATCTTAGAGGCCAGCTGGGCATCGGGCCGCATCGTGCGCGATTACACCATGCTGTTTGACCCATCCAACATGCGTCAAGCTGTAGCGCCTGTGGCTGCCGCAGCACCTGCAAACAGCCCTGCGCCCAGCAGCCCCGCAGTGATGGCTGCGCCTTCGCGGCCAGCTCCAGCTGTGGTGGCCCCTATGCCACGCGCGGTGCGACCTGAGGCGATGCCTAAAGTTGCAGACAAAGCACAAGCGAAAGCAGCAGCGCCTGCCCCGAAGGATGGTGTTGCTGTGAAGCCTGGTGACACAGCCGCCGCACTGGCTGCACGTTACAAACCAGCCGGCATTTCGCTCGATCAAATGCTGGTGGCCATGCTGAACGCCAGCCCAGACGCTTTCATCGGCGGAAATGTCAATCGCCTCAAATCAGGAGTTGTGATCGATATGCAGGCCGCATCTGGCAGTGCGCCCAGCACAGCTGAGGCGCAAGCCAAGCAAACCATCGTCGCGCAGGCCAAAGATTTCAATGAGTTCCGTCGCCGTTTGGCAGCCGGTGCTCCCACCGCTGCTGCCGCTGCGCCAAGCCGCGCCTCAGGTGGCAAAGTCCAAGCCAATGTCTCTGAGCCCAAGCCGCAGGCCACTGCGCCCGATAAACTCACGCTCAGCAAAGGCTCAGTCGCGGCGAAAGCCAAAGAAGATGCCATTGCAAAAGACAAGCAAGCCAAAGACAATGCAGCCCGAGCCGCTGAACTGTCTAAAAACATTCAAGATTTGAGCAAACTTGGCACCTCTACGATCGCCAAGCCCGGCGTTGCCGCTGCCCCCGCTGCCGCGACAAGCGCACCCGGTGTGAAAGTTGCTGGCAGCCCAAGTGTGATGCCATCGGCTGCCACCAGTACTGTTGCGAAAGCAGCCAGCCCAAGCGCTGCCGTGCCGGTGGCTGCAGTTGCGGCCGCAGCTGCTCCAGCTTCAGCGGCGCAAGCCGCCAAGCCAGCAGCCCCCGCTTCTGCGCCTGCCGCAGTAGCTACCAGCCCCGTAGTGAGCACCGCCACTTCAACCGTTGCATCAACTGCCAGCACGGCAACGGCATCGACAACGGCCACAGCAACGCCTTCTGTAGCCGGCGTGGCTGCAGCCGCTTCTTCGCCAGCGCCTGTGGCAGTCGCCAAGCCGAAAGCGCCGCCTCCTCCTCCTCCCCCACCAGAGCCCACCATGATGGAAAGCCTGATGGACAACCCGCTTTTGGTGCCCGGTGCGGGCGCTTTGCTGGCAGGCTTGGGCGGTTTGGCTTTTTGGCGGATCCGCCAGCGCAAAAAATCAACGCAAGTTGACAGCTCTTTCCTTGAAAGTCGTCTGCAACCAGACTCCTTCTTCGGTGCATCGGGTGGCCAACGTGTCGACACGGCTGATTCAGGCTCTGCCGCTGGTGCAGGCTCTTCAATGGTGTATTCGCCCAGTCAGCTCGATGCTGCGGGTGATGTTGATCCGGTGGCTGAAGCCGATGTTTACTTGGCCTACGGCCGTGATTTGCAAGCCGAGGAAATTCTCAAAGAGGCCATGCGAGTCAACCCATCACGCGTAGCCATTCATGCCAAATTGATGGAAATTTATGCCAAGCGCCGGGACGTGAAAGCCTTCGAGGGCGTGGCGAAAGAGGCATTCAGTCTGACGCAAGGCGCTGGCCCTGAGTGGGATGCCGCCAGTGCCACGGGCCGCGAGATGGATCCAACCAATCCACTGTACAACCAAGGCAATGCACCCTCTGGCGCAGGCTTGGCGGGCAGTGTGATGTTGGGCGGTGCTGCCGCTGCGGCTGCGACCGCTGCATTCAGCGCCACCAACACCGTGCCGCAGCGCATCGAGCCCAGCGCCAATTCTGATTTCGACATTGATCTTGATTTAGATTTCAGCTCGGGTGGCAATGATGCGATGGCGCTGCCCAGCATGGGCAACGGCATGATCAACTCTCCCGCAGATGCAGAGCCGACGATTTCTGTGCGTGCCATGGCCGCGCCCGTGCCAAGTGTTGATTTCGACATGAGCCAACCCGCCATGCTTGAAGGTGTCAAGCTCTCTGAGCCTGATTTGGCCTCTTTTTCAAATGGCCTGAATTTCTCAACCGATCTGCCAGCGCTGGTTGCTGCGCCTACTGCGCCGATGTCGCTTAAAACAGGCCCCAGTGAGCCGGCCGCATTGGAGTTTGATCTGGGCGGTTTGTCGCTCGATTTGCCAGGCTCTAACGCAGCGGCAGCATCCAGCGCTGTCGATGCAGGCGTGAGCGGGGATCCGCTGGAAACCAAGCTGGCACTGGCGATGGAGTTCCGAGACATCGGCGATGCCGATGGCGCACGCTCCTTGGTGCAAGAAGTGGTCGATGAGGCTTCAGGATCGCTCAAAGCCCGCGCCTTGAAGATGCTCACTGACCTGGGCTGATCAGCGTTAGCGCCCCTGCTGTGCCATGACACGCGTGGCTCTGGGCCTGAGCTACTCAGGCACGCACTATCTTGGCTGGCAGAGTCAAGTGGGCGGCAACACTGTGCAAGACAAATTAGAGGAGGCTCTGCGTCTCTTCAGCGGCTTGCCGCAAGGCCAGCGCGTGATTACCAATTGCACGGGCCGCACGGATTCTGGCGTGCATGCCCTGATGCAGGTGGTTCACTTTGATACGCCGCTTGATCGCGAGCCGTTTTCTTGGATGCGCGGTGTCAATCGTTTTTTGCCCAGCGATATTGCTGTGCAGTGGGCGCAAGTTGTGCCGCCAGCATTTCATTGCCGCGCCCAAGCACTCACCCGCCGCTATGCATATATCGTGCTGCAATCGCCCATGCGCCCGAGCATCGACTGCTCTCGCGTGGGCTGGCAGCACCTGCCGCTGTCGATCACTGCAATGCAAGAGGCGGCGCAGATGCTCATAGGCGAACATGATTTTTCTGCCTTCCGGGCGGCGCAATGCCAAGCGCTCTCGCCCGTCAAAAAGCTGTTGCGCTTAGACATCCACAAACGCGGCGCTTACTACCGCTTTGATTTTGAAGCCAATGCCTTTTTGCATCACATGATCCGCAACATGATGGGCTGCTTGCTCACGATTGGCCGTGGCGATCAATCTGTGGGTTGGGCAAGCGAGGTGCTGGCCGCAAAAAAACGGGAATTCTCCGCACCCACGTTTTCGCCAGATGGTTTGTATTTCTTAGGCCCCAGCTATTCGCCAGAATGGGGTTTGCCAGAGCGAACGGTGGCTTTTGATTGGTTGCCTTTGTGATTTAAGCTGCTATTAATTTAATAGCAAACAACGTAGACACTATGCTGGGATAACGAATTTTCCTTGCAAAAGATGACGCGTGTTTAGTTTTTCAGCTTCGTGGCCTGCCAGGAGCCAGCTCCCACCATCGCGGCAATAGCCCAGAACAAGACGGCTGTTCCTGTGGCCGCTCCAACAGCGCCCAAAATCAAAGGCATGGCCACGCTAGAAGCGTTGATCGTCATCATGCGCAGGCCTAGCGCTTCGCCATGGCGCTCCTCTGGCGTGATTTGATGCAGTGTGCTCATGATCATTGGTTGCACGCAGCCGAGGGTGAAGCCCAAAAACACCGACACCACCCCCATGGAGAGCGCTGTGGGCATCAGCGGATACACAACAAAGAGCATCGCTGTCAGCACCATGGCCAACGTGATCACGGCCCACTCGCGCAAGCTGTGCGCCAGCACGGGCAGCAGCACCCGCACGGCAGCCGCTGCAATCGCAAACGCACCAAAGATCGTGCCAATCACGCTGGCTGAATAATCGCGCTCATGCCCAATCACCGGCACGAGAAAAGCATGCGCATCCCAGCAAGTGCTCATGAACCAATTGACCAGCAGCAGGCGGCGAAAATCTTTGTCGCGCAGCAAATCCCAAGCACGGCGCGGCACAGCGCTGTCGCTCTCGGGCAAGCTGGCAGCTCGCATCGGCTCCTCTTGTGCTTTGCTCACCAGCAGCCAAGCCAGCACAGGCAGCGCGGCGCAAAACGCAAAAGCAGTGCGGTAGCCCGCCAAATCAATCAACACACCTGCCAAAAATGGCCCCACAAAATTCGCCGCCGCCGGGCCAATGGAGAGCCAAGAAAATGCCTGTTTGAGCTCGACCGAGCCATGCGCCGAGCGTCCCACATGGCGCTGCAAGGCGATCACGGCAGAGCTGGTTGCGCCGCCCATGAGAAGCGCTGCAACGGCCAACGACAAAAAGTGCGGAAAGGCCACGGGAACGAGTGCGCCACCTACGGCAATCATCACGCACAGGCCAAATGGCTTGCGCAGGCCGTGTCGGTCTGCATAGCGCCCCGCAGGCAAGGCCACAAAAAGCGAGGAAAGCGCAAACAGCCCGACCAGCAGGCCAGCCGCTGCCGCGCTCTGTTGATTGCTGAGCACCCACAATGGGCCGGCAAGCCGCAGCCCCGCCATCGCAGCGTGCAGGCAGATTTGCCCGGCAATCAGGCGCATCAAGGCGGGAGACAGGGAATCAAAGAGTGTCATCGTGATAACTTGGCTCAGGCTTCATCATCCGCTTTGTCCATCGGCAGCAGGGCCTGGGTTTGCACTTCGGTGAGCGCCTCCACGTCTTTGAGCTTGCGGTTCACGGCGCGGGTGCGTGTGTCAGCCTGCTCCAGCGTTTTCACCACCGTCTCGGCCTGCGATTTCACCTTGCTGACAAATTCGCCAAAGCGGTTGAATTCCGTCTTCACAGCGCCCAATACTTGCCACACCTCGGAGCTGCGGCGCTCCAGCGCCAGCGTGCGAAAGCCCATTTGCAGCGAATTGAGCATGGCCAGCAATGTGGTGGGGCCAGCGAGCGTGACGCGGTGATCGCGCTGTAGCGTGTCCATCAGGCCCGGGCGGCGCAGCACCTCGGCATACAAGCCTTCTGAGGGCAAAAACAAAATCGCGAAATCCGTGGTGTGCGGCGGTGAGACGTATTTCTCAGTGATGGATTTCGCCTCTTTGCGAATACTCATTTCGAGTGCTTTGGCTGCGATTTCAGCAGCCACAGGGTCAGCTTTTTCTTGCGCGTCGAGCAAGCGCTCGTAATCTTCGGTCGGGAATTTGGCATCAATCGGCAGCCAGACTTGTGCGTTTTCAGGCAGACCGCCATCGCTGCGCCCAGGCAACCGAATCGCGTAATCCACCACATTGCGGCTGCCCGGCACGGTGGCAATTTGCGCTGCAAACTGCTCGGCCACAAACACCTGCTCCAGCAGTGCGCCGAGCTGCGCTTCGCCGAAAGTGCCACGTGTTTTCACATTGGTCAGCAAATGCTTCAAATCGCCTACGCCGGCAGCCAGCGTTTGCATTTCGCCCAAGCCTTTGTGCACCTGCTCAAGCCGATCCGCCACCTGCTTAAAACTCTCGCCCAAGCGGGTTTCTAGCGTGGTTTGAAGCTTTTCGTCCACCGTGCGGCGCATTTCGTCAAGCTTGGCTTCATTCTTAGCGGCGAGTTGCTCAAGCTGTTGATTGAGCGCCTCGCGCACACGTGTGAGCTGCGCATCCAGCGTCTCGCGCACCTCGGTCAGCCGCCGCGCATTGCTCTCAGAGATGCTGGTCAGCTGCGTCGTTAAATTGCCTTGAAAGCCAGTCAAGGATTGCTGCATGTTGCCTTGCAAGCCCGAGAGCGATTGCCCCATTTCCAGCCGCGCCGCCTGCGCACTCTGCGCCATGTCTTGGCGCAGCTCTCGCTCCAAGCGCTCATTGCCTTGAGAGAGCTGGGCTTTCAGCTCATTGTGCTGCGTGATCAACAGCGCAACTTGCTCATCTTTTAATAGCAAACTATGCAGTATCTTTGCCGGCAATCCAGTTAAAATCCATATAACAACCCCGATCAACAGCAGCAAGTTGAGCGCAACCAGAATCAACACAACATCAACATTCATGCACAGAGTCTAACGCGCTGGGGCAGGGCTTCTGGCTATGGCTGTCAGCCAGCCATCCGAATAGGAATCGTCACGGGGCCGTTGTTGATGAGCGAGACTTGCATATCCGCCGCAAACTGCCCTGTTTGAACGATTGGGTGCGCAGCACGTGCTTTGTCAACGAACAGCTCATACAACCTGCGCCCTTCATCAGGCGGCGCAGCATTCGTAAAACTCGGCCGATTGCCACCGCTCACATCCGCTGCCAAAGTGAACTGACTCACAATCAACAATCCCCCCGCCACATCCTGCACCGAATGATTCATCTTGCCCGCTTCATCACTGAAGATGCGGAGTTTGAGGATTTTGGCGAGCAACTTGTCGGCAATTGCATCGGTGTCACCGCGCTCAGCACAGAGCAGGATCAGTAGGCCGTGGTCAATCTCGCCAATGGTTTGGCTTTCAACGGTGACGCTGGCCTGCTGGACGCGCTGAAGGATGGCTTGCACGCTTAACTCACCGTAACTTTCGCAAATTTCCTCTTACCCACCTGCATCACATACGTCCCCGCACCAAGCTTGAGCGCTTTATCGCTGATAGCTGTGCCGTCAACGCGTACTGCGCCGCCATCGATGTGGCGATTGGCTTCACCTGTCGATTCCGTCAGGCCAGCGGCTTTGAGAACCGCGCCGATGCCCATTTCAGTTGCACCGTTTAACGACACCTCGATTTCTGGAATGTCATCGGGCACGCCGCCTTTGCTGCGGTTGATGAAATCTTGCTCGGCTGCGTCGGCTGCGGCTGCGCTGTGAAAACGGGCAGTGATTTCTTTGGCGAGCATGACCTTGGCTTCTTTGGGGTTGCGGCCTGCTTCGGTCTCGCGCTTTAAGGTGGCGATGTCTTCCAAGGAGCGGAAGGAGAGCAGCTCGTACCAGTTCCACATGAGCGTGTCACTGATCGACAAGACTTTAGCGAACATGGTGTTTGGAGCTTCGGTGATGGCAATGAAATTGTTTTTGCTTTTGCTCATTTTGTCCACGCCGTCCAAACCCACAAGGAGCGGCATAGTCAAGATGCATTGCGGCTCTTGGCCGTATTCTTGTTGGAGGTGGCGGCCCATGAGGAGGTTGAATTTTTGATCGGTGCCGCCGAGTTCTAGATCGCTCTTCAAAGCGACGGAATCGTAGCCCTGCATGAGCGGATAAAGGAATTCATGCACGCTGATGCTTTGGCCTGTGCTGAAGCGCTTGTGAAAATCATCGCGCTCCATCATGCGGGCCACGGTGTATTTGGCCGATAGCTCAATCATGCCGCGCGCGCCCAGCGGGTCGCTCCATTCGCTGTTGTAGCGAATTTCGGTTTTTGTGGGGTCGAGCACGAGGCTGGCTTGTTTGTAGTACGTCTTGGCGTTTTCCTCGATCTGCTCGCGGGTGAGCGGTGGGCGGGTGGAGTTGCGGCCAGATGGGTCGCCGATCATGCTGGTGAAATCGCCAATCAAGAAGATCACGGTGTGGCCCAAATCTTGGAGCTGGCGCATTTTGTTCAAAACAACGGTGTGGCCGATGTGCAGGTCGGGCGCTGTCGGATCGAGCCCCAATTTGATTCGCAGCGGCACGCCTGACTTTTCGCTCTTTTGCAGCTTTTTAAGCCATTCTTCCTGCGGAATGAGCTCTTCGACGCCACGCAGGCTCACGGCCATGGCGTGTTGTGCTGCCTCAGAAACTGGCAAGGCACTGGATGCATGATTAGTTGTAAGTGGTTGATTCATAAGTGTTTTCCCGCTCGGCATGGAAGTTCGCTGCGCTATACTCATCAGCTCGTTTTGCTGCCAAATTTTAAGTGGCAGATCATCGGTATGGATTTGAAGCGGCACACATCTTGCTGATTTTTTGTTTCGTAGCTTGGAATGGATTGTAGTTTTGAGTTCTTTTAGGTTTTTATCTTCTGCATTTGCATCGGTTCTGGGTGCAGCGCGCGCCCTCCAGCAAGCTGCGACAGCTTGGGTGAAGGCTCATCCACGCCGCGTGTTGGTGCTTGCAGGCAGTGTGATGCTGGGCACAGGCGCCACTGCTTTCGCTGTGGCCACGCTGGTGCCGGATCCAAGCAGCTTGCCGATACGCCAAGTGACAGAGAGCGTGGTGCACAACGATCGCGGTGATGCGCGGCAAGCGCTCCTCTCGCCAGAGCCCATCGCCCCTTTCTTGCTTTATCGAAGCGAGATCACGCGCAGCAACGACACGGCAGACAGCCTGCTGCGCCGTCTGGGTGTGTTGGATGCGGCTGCTGTGCAATTCATCAAGAGCGATGCACTGGCTCGCCAAACCTTGCTCAGTCGCCCGGGCCGCGGCCTGACAGCAGAGGTGGATGCCAACAACGCGCTCGCCAGGCTCACTGCTCGCTTCATGGTTGACGACAACGCGAATTTTCAGCGTTTGGTGATTGAACGTCAAAGTGGCGCACTCACCAGCCGAATTGAAACCGCTGCCTTGCAAGCCAGCACGCGCTTGGCCAGCGGCAGCATCAAATCGTCACTTTTCGCAGCCACCGATGAAACCCGCATCCCGGATGCTGTGGCTGTGCAGCTTGCTGAAATTTTCTCAGGCGATATCGATTTTTACCGTGCACTGCGCAAAGGTGATCGCTTCAGTGTGGTTTATGAAAGCTTAGAGGCCGATGGCGAGCCTCTGCGAACGGGGCGTGTGCTCTCAGCAGATTTTGTGAATGCTGGCAAAACGTATTCTGCTGTGTGGTTTCATGAGCAAGCCGCTCAAGGTGCCATCACGAAGGGGCAGTATTACACCATCGATGGAAGCAGCTTGCGCAAAGCTTTCCTCGCATCACCCTTGGAATTTTCCCGCGTGACGAGCGGCTTTGGTGGCCGAATGCATCCGATTGCCAAGCAATTCCGCATGCACACCGGCGTGGATTATGCTGCGCCGACTGGCACACCGATTCGCAGCGTGGGCGATGGTGTGGTGGAATTCGCAGGCGTGCAGCGCGGCTATGGCAACGTGGTGGAGATCATGCATCGTGATGGCAAAAGCACGCTTTACGCGCACATGAGCCGCATAGATGTGCGCAAAGGCCAGCGCGTGGCGCAAGCAGATCGCATCGGCGCCGTCGGCTCTACGGGCTGGAGCACTGGGCCGCATTTGCATTTTGAATTCCGCGTCCAAGGCGTGCATCATGACCCCATGACTTTGGCCAAACAAAGCGACAGCATCCCGCTTTCTGCCGCTTCTCGCCCCGCTTTTGACCGCATGATCGTTTCAGTGCGCCGTGATTTGGCTGCAGCCGCTTCGCTCACATTGGCCAGTGCGCAGTAAATCTTCTGAGCCCACATCACAGCTCTATATTGGGCTGATGTCTGGCACGTCTATGGATGGCGTGGATGCGGCTTTGGTGGATTTTTCTAAGGGAAAACCGCATATTGCCGGCATAGAATCTATACAGTTTGCTATTGAATTAAGAGCAATTCTGTTGGCACTCAACAGCGCGGGCGACAACGAATTGCACAACGCCGCGCTTGCGGCCAACGCGCTCATGCGCTTGTATGCGCAAGCCACGCATGCGCTGCTCGCGAAAGTTGGCCTCACGCCGCAAGACATACGCGCGATTGGCGCGCATGGGCAAACAGTTCGGCATCGACCTGGGCAGCTCGATGAATCTGGGGGCTACACGATTCAGCTGTGCAACCCCGCTTTGCTCGCCGAGCTCACAGGTATCGATGTGGTGGCAGATTTTCGCAGCCGCGATGTGGCCGCTGGTGGGCAAGGTGCGCCTCTCGCGCCGTTTTTTCATCGGGCTTGGTTTGCACAGCAATCGGCCACCATTGGCGTGCTCAATATCGGCGGCATCAGCAATCTCACGATTTTGCAGAGCGATGGGGCCACACTCGGCTTTGATTGTGGCCCCGGTAATGCGCTCATGGATTTTTGGGTGGCCAAGCACACCGGCCAAGCCTTTGATGCAGGTGGCGTTTGGGGCGCGAGTGGGCAATTGATGCCTGCGTTGCTTTCGCAGATGCTGGCGGAGCCGTATTTTGCGCTGCCCTATCCAAAGAGCACGGGGCGTGATTTGTTCAATGCAAAATGGCTTGCTCAGCACTTGACCGATCACACGCAGGCCCAACCGCAAGACGTGCAGCGCACTTTGCTTGAATTGACGGCCCACACCTGTGCTGCCAGCGCAGACAGCTACCAAAAACACAGCGATCAATTCTTGAAAGAGCTGGTCGTGTGTGGCGGCGGTGCATTCAACACCGCGCTCATGCAGCGCTTGCAAGTTTTGTTGCCAAAAACGGCCGTCATCAGCAGCGCTGAGCGAGGTTTGTCGCCGCAAGATGTTGAGGCAGTCGCTTTTGCTTGGTTGGCGCGGCAATGCGTCGAACGCACAGCATTGGCTTTGACCAGCGTCACAGGCGCTCGTGGCTCGCGGATCTTAGGTGGCATTTTCCCTGCTTGAGCGAATGCTGCCTACCAAGGCAAGCTTTGCCCGAGGTAATCTAAGAACCGGCCATTGTCTTGTGGCGTGAGCTGTGTGATCACTTGCAAAATCTCTTGTGCAGCGAGAGTCGGCTCGCGCACATAGAGGCCGGTTTTGCCAAAAGGCTCGGAAAGTGCTGTGCTCACCGTGCCAGGATGCAGTGCGATGCAGCGGGTGCTTTTATTGCGTCGTGCCAGCTCGATCGAAGCCGTCTTTACGATTTGATTGAGTGCGGCTTTGGAAGCGCGGTAGCCATACCAGCCGCCCAAAGCATTGTCGCCAATGCTGCCGACTTTGGCTGAGATGACAACGATTGTTGCATCGCCTTCGCGTGGCAAGATCGGCGCGAGATATTTGAGCAACAAAGCGGGGCCGGTGGCGTTGATGGCAAACACCTGCTCAAGGTAGGCGGCATCCAAATGCGCCAAACTGCGCTCGGGGCCTTGGCCTTGGCTGTGCAAAAAGCCGGTAGCGATAACCACCAAACGCAGCGGCTGCTGCGCACAACGCGCTTTGAGCCATTCGGCACTGGCGGCGATGCTGGGCTCTTGGGTGATGTCCAGCAAAGGCGCACCAGCTTCGCCCAAGCTGCGAGACAGGCCCAAGACCTGTGAAAAACTCGCTTCATGGCGTAACTGCGCAAGCATGGCCGCGCCCAGCCCGCCCGACGCACCAATCACCAGCGCCGTTTTCTCATGATCTGCCATTGCATGCTGCCCGTTGTCAAAACATGCGTATCATTCTGCATGGAAACGACAAATACGCACAGCACAACACTCAATGCCCCTTTCATCGCACCGGGCAGATTCACAGACGCGCAATCTGCCGTCAAGCAAATCCGAGCCATCTACGACAACAGCCTTGTGCATTTGCGCAGTAGCCTAGAGGCCTTCGTAGCAGGCCATCTCAAGACAGGCCGCGTACGCGCATGCTACCCCTTCGTGCGCCTGCGCACCCAAAGCCTGACACGCCAAAATACCGCCCCGAGACGACTGAGCTTTGGCTTCGTGCAAGGCGTAGGCACATTCGAGACGACGATCACCAAGCCTGATTTGTTTGAAAGCTATTTGCTGCGCCAGCTTGATCTGCTTTTGAAGAATCATGGCGGCGACATCGAAGTCGGCACGAGCAACGAGCCCATCCCCATTCACTTTTCTTTTGCCGATCACGATCACGTCGAAGGCCACATTCCACCTGAGCGCCGCGCTCTGATGCGCGATGTGTTTGATCTGCCCGATCTGGCCGCTATGAACGATGATATCGCCAACGGCACGTTTGAAGCCGCAGGCCGTGCGCAGCCATTGTCGCTCTTCACCGCCCCGCGTATTGACTACTCGCTGCATCGCCTGCGCCACTATACAGGTACGAGCACCGAGCATTTCCAAAATTATGTGTTGCTGACCAACTATCAGTTTTATATCGATGAATTCGTCAACCTCTGCCGCCAAGAAATGGCCAATCCGAACAGCGAATACATCGCCTTCGTGGCTCCCGGCAATGTGGTGATGCGAAGGGCTGGTCTGCCCGCTGAGGCGCTGGATGCTTTAGGCAAAGAGCCGCCACGCCTGCCGCAAATGCCCGCCTACCATCTTGTTCGCCAAGATCGCAGCGGCATCACCATGGTCAACATTGGCGTGGGGCCGGCAAATGCAAAAAACATCACCGATCACATCGCCGTGCTTCGCCCGCATGCCTGGCTCATGCTGGGCCATTGCGCTGGCCTGCGCAACAGCCAAGCACTCGGCGATTACGTGCTGGCGCATGCGTATGTGCGCGATGACCATGTGCTCGATGAAGATTTGCCGCTTTGGGTGCCGATTCCTGCGCTGGCAGAAGTGCAAGTCGCGCTGCAGCAAGCCGTGGCAGAAGTGGCGCAATTGCCCAAAGGCGAATTGAAACAACTGCTGCGCACAGGCACGGTGGCCAGCACAGACAACCGCAACTGGGAGCTGCTCGACAGTGCCAAACTCACCCAACGCTTCAACCAAAGCCGCGCCATCGCACTCGACATGGAAAGCGCAACAATAGCCGCCAACGGCTTCCGCTTCCGCGTCCCGTATGGCACGCTCCTGTGCGTCAGCGACAAACCCTTGCACGGCGAAATCAAACTCCCCGGCATGGCCAATCAGTTTTACCGAGACAGAGTTGATCAGCATCTGCGCATCGGGATGCGAGCGGTAGAAATTTTGCGTGAGCTCGGGGCGGAGCAGTTGCACAGCCGCAAGCTGCGGAGCTTTGCCGAGGTGGCGTTTCAATGAAATGGACTCAGGGTGGTCTCAGCGCCGCAAACACGCGAATTGCTGCATAGGCATCATTGGCTGCATAAATCAGCTGGCTCTCGCTCAGTTGCGGCAGCGCCCAATTGCTGGTTGAGGCTTTCTTGGATTTGATAAATCGCTGATGAAAAAGCGTGGCGACAGCAGCTTTGACACCCATTTCTTTGCGATACCCTAAATCGCGAAACAGAGCATTGATCTCAACGATGCCTTGCGGCTCAATACCCAGTTTGCTGCGAATGCGTTTCTGATCATCGCCAAGCCCGAAGCCTGCTTTCACTTTGTCTGCTTGCGCGAGTAAGTTGGCCACGACCGCACGGCAGTCGGCATCGTGCAATTGAAACACCCAAGCATGATTGAGTGTGGCCAGTTGCACAATGTGCGGGCCGGTAGAGATTTCGCCCACACGAAAAGTGGGTTTGGATTCCGTATCAAAACCCCAAGCGGGCGAAGCTTGTAATTGCAAAGCCGCAGCCTGCGCTTGCGATCCCGTATTCACCAAGCTGATGTGATGCATGCCCAGTCGCTCAAAAAGCGGAAGCAAAGCGATGTCGTCATGGCTGGGCGAGAGTTTTTGTGCGTTCATGTTGACTCTGTTGTGCTGATCTGGCCGTATCATCGCCTATCCCAAGGATCATCATGAAGAAAACCTACCCGTTTGCTCAAGAAGGCAAGCATCCTGATCGGATTTTGGATGCGATCAAGCACGATATTCGGAAATACATCAAGCGCGAACGAAGCCGCGCTTTGCCCGAAGGTGTGGATTTCTGGGATTTTGATTGCCGCGCGGGTGCTACCGAGCCTGAATCAGCAATGGTTCATGTGGCTGAGCTGAGTGGCTTGGTCGACAGCGTGGCGAAGGCCGGCAGCACAGGCGTCTACATTGAAATCGTGGCCAAACACGGCCGCCGTCAGCAACGGGCAGCTGAGCAGCCCTAAGATGGAATCTTGGCAGCATTGGTGTCGGTCCGCTTGGTATGCTGTGTTGTTGTGTACGGGCTCCAGCTTTGCATGGGCTCACGACGCTGTGCTGCGTCTGGATGCCAATTCGACATCGCAGGCCAGTTATGTCGCGCCGCTGAGCCAAGTTGAGGGCTTAGATGCTTCGCACACGGTGCAAGACGTGGCCAGCTTGCCGCCCGAGCGATTCAAGCCCTTTGATGTACAAGCCACCCATTTCATATCGCGCAGCAAGCCGCTTTGGTTGCGCCTGCAAATTGATGCAAGCCAAGCTGCGGGATCGCAATGGCACATGTATTTCCCAACGGTTGTCGTCGATCAATTTGAGGTGTACCAAAAGGATGCAAATGGTTTGTGGCTCATGGCTGCGGCTGGGGATCGTGTGCCGCACACACAATGGCCGATCCATTCTCTGCACCCCCGGTTTGCATTGCAAACGCAGAGCAAAGACGTGCAGGATGTGTACATCCGCGTGATGCATTTGCTGCCCTCTCAGATATCGCCTCAAATCGTCCAGTCCGATGCCGCAACCCTGCAAGACAACCAGCAAATTCTTTTGATGGGAATGGTGGTGGGCTTGTTCAGCGTGTTGACACTGATCTGCCTCCAAATGACATGGAGCTACCGAGACTGGGCCTATCTTTGGTATGCAGGCTATCTGTTTTTCACGATGTTCACGGCGATTGCCTATTCTGGCTTAGGGCAATTTTTATTATGGCCTCAGGCGAGCAAATTCGCCAACGATGTGCTGGTCTTGATGCAACTGTCTGCGTTCGCTTTCAACATGCAGTTTGTTCATGCAATGTTTGGCCAGCGTATCGGTAGGCATCATGCATGGCTCACAAGATTGTTAATTGCTGCTTGCGCAGCCTATATCGTGTACATCGCCTTTGGCGCAGAGTATGCCAACAGCGTGCTGGTTTTCATGACCATTGTGGTTTCGTCATGTGTTTTCATCGTGGGCACAGCTGTGGTGGCCTGGCGGAAAAAGATACCGTACAGCGGCTACTGGTTGCTGATCTACGGACCCTATTTGCTGAGTATCGCACTGGCATCTCTGGAAAATGCAGGCCAAATTAACCTGCCTTGGATGCCTTTTAGCTTGCCTTTGATCACGATCATGATTGAAGCAATGGCCATGATGTTTTGCCTCAATGCATTCAGCCGCGAAGGCCATGCGCAAGCCGTGCGTGAGCAGGCGGCAGCGCAACGTGATCCGCTCACTGGCTTCCTCAATGAAGCGCACTTCATGCAAACGGCCAGCAATGCGTGGCAGCGCGCTAGCCGCGCGGGGCGCGATATTTCGATGGCCTACGTGCTGGTCGAGCCCAAAGACAAAGATCTCACCACTTTGCAAGCGGAGGCGATGATGCTGCAAAGTGTGCGTATGGTGCGCATTGCCATGCGCGAGAGCGATGGCATTGGTCGCATTGGAAAAAACATGTTGGGCATTGCCATGCCTGATGTGCCGCCCGGCGATACGCTGTCTTCGCGTCTCTCACGTTTGGTGGCCTTGGGCTTGATGGCTGATCCACAAGACAACACGGCGCTGGCACTTAAATTCACACTTGCGGTGAGCTCTTGGAGAATCAACCCGGAAGAATTCAGCGCCATTGACAAGCAATTGCGCAGCCTTGTGCAAAAAGACACCGAGGAGCGACCACGCACCATTCGCTTTTTAGAGCCGCAAATGTAGCTCAAACCATGGCAATTGCGCTGCCGCGCTCTTCTTGCGCCAATCGGCGAATATAGATTTGAAAATCCGCGTCTTCGCCGCGCAACAGCAGCGGCAAGGCATTGAAAAAATCTTCTCGTCGGCACCAATCGCGCATGTAATCATCCCAGCTGTTCCATTGGCGCTTTTGCTGCTGCGTCATGCGCTCGCTGTAGGCCACCAGATAGGCTCTTTCAAACAGAGATATCAGCATATCGAAAATCACGAGCATCCGCTCGTTTTGCTCTTGTGTCGGGTTGGCCAAAGGCTCATTGCTGCGCAAATGCAAATCAGGATGCGCAAGCACCACTTTGAGAAAATCATTGTAGGCATTGGAGAGCAATTGATAACCCTCTTCCTCCTCATTCGCACGTTCTTTGATTTCTTGCCATACAAAGATGCTGATTGCAATCGGCAAGCCAAGTACCGTCACCATGTAGCTGGCTATTTCCCAAAAATCACGCATGACACTTCCTTTGGCAGTTGGTAAAAAATCAAACCCATCATGACGCCCGTGCAAACACCAGAGCATGCACTTCATGCGCACCCGCCTGCCGCAAGGCCAGTGCAGCCGCGCCAAGCGTGGCTGTTGTCGTTGTCACATCGTCTACCAATGTCACGCGCGTGCCTTTGAGCAGGTGTGCCATCAGTGGCGCTGCGATAAACGCACCACGCAGATTGTGAGCGCGTGCATCGCGCGCCAGGGTAGCTTGTGCAGTGGTGTTTTTGATACGCAGCAGCAGTTTCTGATGCAGGCGCGGGTGATCCGGAAAAAGAGCGCTTGCGAGGGCACCGGCTTGGTTAAAGCCGCGCTCTTTTTGACGCTCAGCATGCAATGCCACGGGAATGATCCAATCTGAGCGCTGCGCTGCTCGCAATGCGCTTGCCAATGAATCATTTTGCACGGCGGCATGTTGCATCACCCCTGCGATCCTCCCAGACAAAGCAGGCTGTGCTCGCAGATCGCCTCCATCTGAGTATTTGAAGCGTTGCAGGAGGGTGGCCCACGGATAGGCGTAATCGACGGCAGCGTGGCAACTGTCGAGCACGCTGCCCAAAGTCAAGCAAGCACCGCAGCGTTGTTGTGCAGAATCGACCAAGGGCAGGGCGCAGGTGTTGCAGCGATGGCGCGGTGGCGCAAATTGATGCAAACACGCCGAACAAACGGATTGCCGTCCAAAAGAGGCGCAAACCCAGCAAGTGCTGGGCAAATTGGCGGAACGAAGGGCGGAGAGCAGGGCGGTGAACACCAACTGAATATACTCGGCTGCACCGTTATGACAAAGCCAGATTCTGCACCCCCACTTGATGCCAATGCCGCCCAGCGCTGGCAGGCGCTCCTGGCTTGCCGTGCTTTGGCCGATGGCGCACCTTGGTTACACACTGAGGTGGGCGCACGCATGGCGAAGCGCTTGGCCTGGATCAAAAAGCGGCCAGCAAGCTGGGTGAACTGGCGCGCGGCGGCCTCGGGCAGCGCCATGCATACTTTGATCACCAAACAATATCCTAATTCAGAGGTTTTTCTGGCACCTGCCGGCATAGAATCTACGTTGTTTGCTCCTTTATTAATAGCAAATCAAGGCATTGTGCTGAGCTTAATCAGCAAGCTACAGGGGCAGGTCAAGCGCATGCTGCGCCCCGTGGAAGACAATTCTGCGCAAATGGTGTGGGCGAATATGGTGCTGCATGCTGAGCCTGATCCTGCGGCGACTGTGAAGGCTTGGCACAGCATGCTCGCAGTCGATGGCTATCTGATGTTTTCTTGCCTCGGGCCCGATACGGCAATCGAGCTGAGGCAGATCTACGCAGACCACGGCTGGAGTCCCGCTGCGCACCCGCTCACAGATATGCACGATTGGGGTGATCTTTTGGTGGCCACAGGCTTTGCTGAGCCTGTGATGGATATGGAGCGCATTGTGCTCAGTTTTGCCACGCCCGAGCGAGCTTTGCAAGAGCTGCGAGGCATCGGGCGCAATTTGCACCCGGCACGCTTTGCCGGCTTGCGTGGCCGCGCATGGCATGCCAAATTGCTCACAGCGATCGAGACGCTGCGCAGCCGACAAGGCCAAATCGAGCTCACGTTTGAAGTGATTTATGGCCACGCCTTCAAGCCCGCACCGCGCATAAAAATCAGTGCTGAATCGGCAATTTCGATGCGAGATATGAGGGCCATGCTGATGCAGTCCAAGTTGCGCTGAGCATGATCGGGCGGCAGATGCCAGCATCAGTTGTTTTTCTGTGGTTTTAGCCAGCCTGTGAAGCGGTGGCGGGAAAACCCGCGCTACAATTACAAACTGTCATTGAAAGCGTTATTTTTCTTTGGCACGGGTATTTCCCCGCGTCTTTTGCCGAGTGTTGACCATGTCACATTTTGCGTTTCAGGATCGCGTGTTTCGTTTTGCCACCGTCACCCCACAGCAAATTCACTGGAAATTGCTAAAAAACTGCTCAGTCACGCCTAAGCAGTTGGGTTGGTTTTATGTGTCTCTTTGCGTCGTGTCCCTTGGGATTTCCACGATGTTTTGGATGCTTGGTGCCAAAATGATCACCCCGTTTGCATTGTTGGAGCTGTCTGTTGTTGGAGTGGCTTTGTTGGCATATGCCCGTCATGCCACCGACGGCGAGCGATTGATTTTGCATGGCGATCAGCTGTTGGTAGAGCGAAGTTACGCGGGGAAAATCTCTCGTGCTGAGTTCAACCGGGCTCTGGTGCGGGTAGAGCCGCATACTGATGATCGCTCGCTCATCGAGCTCAGTGGTCAGGGCAGGCGAGTTCAGATTGGGCGGCAAGTGCGACCTGAGCTGAGATCGCAGTTGGCTCGCGAATTGCGCATGGCACTGCGCGCAGCTTGAGGGCGTGCAAGTGGATGGGTGTGATGTAGATCGGTTTGGTTTTAGATTTGGTTTGAAATTTTAAGAGTAGCAATGATGATCAAAAAAATCTCTCGCAAATTGCAGGCTTTCATACATAGCTTGGTTTTTGGAGCAGGCATGCTGGCGACGCAAGCTGTATGGGCTGTGAACGATTTGCCTGGTGGCCCTGCTGTGCGCCAGCTCAATTTGCATCCTCCCGTCACAAAGATTGCCGAAGAGCAGCATTGGCTTCACTGGTACATCATGATCATTTGAATCGTGATCTTTTTACTGGTGTTTGGGATCATGTTTTATTCGGTGTGGAAGCACCGCAAGAGCCAAGGTCACAAAGCACAAGAGCTGGCTGAGCCACTGTGGGTAGAAATCGGTTGGACTGTTGTGCCCTTCATCATTGTGATCTTCATGGCTTTGCCAGCCACCAAAGTATTGGTGGCGCAAAAAGACACCACCAATGCTGATCTCACCATCAAAGCCACAGGCTACCAGTGGAAATGGGGCTATGACTACATCAAAGGCGAAGGTGAAGGCTTGGGTTTTGTCTCCACGCTCGACGTGGCACACCGCAATTTGTCGGACTCTGGCTTGCCCAAAGGCACCGTTGTGCCTGACAACTACTTGCTCAAGGTGGATAACCCATTGGTTGTTCCTGTTGGCAAAAAAATCCGCGTGATCACAACTGCCAATGATGTGATCCACGCATGGATGGTGCCAGCGTTTGGTGTCAAACAAGATGCGATTCCTGGCTTCGTGCGCGATACATGGTTTCGCGCTGAAAAGACCGGTGATTTTTATGGCCAATGTGCTGAGCTTTGCGGAAAAGAGCATGCCTACATGCCGATTCACGTGAAAGTTGTTACACCAACTGAATACACCGCTTGGGTCGATAACCAGAAGAAATTGGCTGCTGCCAAAGCGGATGATCCAACCAAAGTCTGGACACTCACCGACATGGTCGCCCGCGGCGAGAAAGTCTATAACGCCAATTGTTCCGCTTGTCACACACCATCAGGCAAGGGTGCTGGCCCCATCAAAGCCATCGACGGCGCAGCCGTGGTGCTTGATGCTGACAAATCCAAACAAATCTCCATCTTGCTCAATGGCCAAAACAACGGTGCGATGCCCGCTTGGAAGCAATTGAGTGACACAGAAATTGCCGCGGTGATTACGTTCACCAAGAACAACTGGTCCAACAAGACCGGTCAAATTGTGCAGCCCGCGGACATTACCGCTGCACGCAAGTAATCATCAACACGAAAATTCAAAGGTTAAAACATGAGCACAGTTCTTGATAACCACGCACACGGCTCGGCAGCAGGTCATGGTGGCGACCACCACGATGATCACCACCATGCCCCCACAGGATGGAAGCGTTGGGTCTATGCAACCAACCACAAAGACATTGGCACACTGTATCTGCTGTTTGCATTTGCGATGTTGATGATTGGCGGCGTATTGGCGCTTGCGATCCGAGCTGAGCTGTTTCAGCCTGGCCTTCAATTGGTCAACCCTGAGTTGTTCAATCAATTCACCACCATGCACGGCATCATCATGGTGTTTGGCGCGATCATGCCTGCCTTCGTGGGCTTTGCCAATTGGATGATCCCGCTGCAAATTGGCGCTGGCGACATGGCCTTTGCCCGCATGAATAATTTCTCTTTTTGGCTGATGATTCCTGCTGGCTTGATGCTGGTGGGCAGCTTCTTCATGCCCGGCGGCGCGCCGGCGGCCGGCTGGACGCTGTATGCACCGCTGACCCTGCAAATGGGGCCGAGCATGGATGCCGGTATCTTTGCGATGCACATCTTGGGTGCAAGCTCAATCATGGGCTCGATCAACATCATCGTGACGATTCTCAACATGCGCGCACCAGGCATGACACTCATGAAAATGCCAATGTTTGTGTGGACATGGTTGATCACCGCTTACTTGCTGATTGCCGTGATGCCCGTGCTCGCAGGTGCGATCACCATGACATTGACAGACCGCCACTTTGGCACCAGTTTCTTTAATCCCGCTGGCGGTGGCGATCCTGTGCTCTACCAACACATTTTTTGGTTCTTCGGCCACCCCGAGGTGTACATCATGATCCTGCCAGCCTTCGGTATCGTGAGCCAAATCATCCCAGCCTTCGCACGCAAAAAGCTTTTTGGTTATGCCTCCATGGTGTACGCCACCAGCTCGATTGCAATCCTCTCGTTTATCGTATGGGCGCACCACATGTTCACCACTGGCATGCCCGTCACAGGCCAGCTCTTTTTCATGTATGCCACGATGTTGATTGCTGTGCCCACGGGCGTGAAAATCTTTAATTGGGTCGCCACCATGTGGAAGGGTGAGATGACGTTTGAAACACCGATGCTGTTTGCTGTCGGCTTCATTTTCGTATTCACCTTTGGCGGCTTCACGGGCCTGATCTTATCGATGGCACCCGTTGATACGCAAATGCAGGACACGTATTACGTCGTGGCTCACTTCCACTACGTGCTGGTAGCTGGCTCGCTCTATGCCTTGTTTGCAGGTTTTTACTACTGGAGTCCGAAGTGGACGGGCGTGATGTACAACGAATCGCGAGGCAAAATCCATTTCTGGTGGAGTCTCATTGCGTTCAACGTCACATTCTTCCCGATGCACTTCTTGGGTCTCGCTGGTATGCCACGTCGCTATGCGGATTACCCAATGCAATTTGCGGATTTCAACGCGCTGGCATCGGTGGGCGCTTTTGCTTTCGGCTTTGCTCAGGTTTACTTCTTCTTGTTTATTGTGTTGCCTGTGATGCGCGGCAAGGGTGCTGTGGCTGCACAAAACCCATGGCAAGACCCAGATGGCAAAGGGGCTGAAGGCTTGGAGTGGGAAGTGCCCTCGCCCGCACCGTTTCATACGTATGAGACACCTCCAAAGCTGAACGCTGCTGCCACCAAAGTGCTCGCAATGTGATGGGCGTTGTATATTCATGAGCACTTCTGAAGATCAAAAAAAGAAAAATTTGCGCACGGGGCTGATCTTGGCTTCCGTTGTAGCGATATTTCTCGTGGGCTTCATGGTGCGCATGATTTTCTTTGGCAAATAAGCGGGCAGCGTGAATCAACATGGCACTGAAAATTGACAACCTCAAAATGACCGGCAAGCTCGCTGTGGTCGTTTTGGGCATGTTTGCCTTCGGTTATGCCTTGGTGCCGATCTACAAAGCGATTTGTGAAGCGACTGGCATCAATATCTTGAGTCTCGGCGAGACGCAATTGCCCGGCGCAAAAAAGAGCATTCCCGCCAACACGCAAGTCGATAGAAGCCGCACGATCACTGTTGAATTCGATGCCAACGTACGTGGCCCTTGGGATTTCAAGGCTGAGAAAAGTAGCCTCCAGGTGCATCCCGGTGAGCTCACCACGGTGATGTATCAATTTCAGAATATTCAAAATCGCAAAATGGCAGCGCAAGCGATCCCCAGCTACGCACCCAAACAAGCCTCGCCTCACTTCAACAAGCTTGAATGCTTTTGTTTCCAACAATATGTTTTAGAGCCAGGTGAGAAGAAAAATTGGCCAGTGGCTTTTGTGATCGATCCGAAGCTGCCCAAAGACGTGACAACGATCACATTGAGCTACACCTTCTTTGAAGTAGGTGGTAAAACACCTCCTGCACCGAAAACCAACACGGCCGCCGCACCAACACTCGCCCCCGCAATCGCTCCTGTTCTTGCGCCTGTAGTCAAGGCGGGCGCATGAACTTGCTGCGCACTGCCAAGGCCGTGGCTTGGAGCTTCGTAGGTCTGCGAAGCAGCACAGAATTTGAAAAAGACACACAGCAACTCAACCCGATCCATGTCGTGGTTGCAGGTTTTTTAGGTGTCGTGATTTTTATTGGTGTATTGTTGTTGCTGGTTAATTGGGCTGTAAAGACTGCTTGACCACGCCAATACGTTTGAACAGATTTAAAGTTTTGGGTTTAGGAGAAATGAAAAAATGAGCGCATCCTCGCATGGCAGCACACCTTACTACTTCGTGCCAGGCCCTTCGCGTCATCCTGTGATGGCTGCAATAGGTTTGCTTTTCGTGATTTTTGGCGCGGGCCAGTGGATCAACGGTGCAGGCTGGGGCATGTATTCTTTGATTTTCGGACTGGCTTGGTGGGGCGTTGTGCTCTTTCAATGGTTCTCTGAAGCCATTGCTGAGAGCCAAACGGGGCAATACGGTCGCAAGATTGATCTGTCCTTCCGCTGGAGCATGAGCTGGTTCATCTTCTCTGAAGTGATGTTTTTTGGCGCATTCTTCTCGGCCCTGTGGTGGGCGCGCTCGCATTCGATTCCCGCTCTAGGCAGCTTGGAAAATCAATTGCTTTGGCCAGGGTTTACCGCTGCATGGCCAAGTCAAGTGCCCGGAGCCACCACGTCGCCTGCTGGCATCGTCGAGCCCTTCCAAACCATGGGCCCTTTTTGGTTGCCTACGATTAACACGGCTTTGCTGCTGACTTCGGGCGTGACGATGACGATTGCGCACCATGCACTCATTGCCGGCAATCGCAGCAAGACGATTTTGTTCATGTGGGCGACAGTTTTACTTGGCGCGATCTTCCTGTGCGTGCAGGGCTACGAGTACTACCATGCTTACACTGATTTGAATTTGAAGCTCAGCTCCGGCATCTTCGGCTCCACCTTCTTCATGCTCACCGGCTTCCACGGTTTTCACGTGTTTGTCGGTATGCTCATGCTGCTTTTCATCACCTTGCGTTTACAAAAAGGCCACTTTACGCCCACCAAACACTTTGGTTTTGAAGGCGCAGCTTGGTACTGGCACTTTGTTGACGTTGTATGGCTGGGCTTGTACATCCTTGTTTATTGGATGTAAGGGCAGCGGCTATCTCGCAAAGTAAAAAGCCGCACCAGCGGCTTTTTTTAATTGAAGAAATCTTTTGTGATTTATTTGCCGGCTACACCTTGCACAGGTAAACCAGAAGGCTTGATGTATCCCAGCTTCCAAGCCAGTAACACACAAATGAACAGCACCACTGACACACTGATACGCACTGCCAAGGCTTTGGCCATGCGACTGTTGCGTGCAGTTGCTTCGCTCTCTGTGCCTTCTTGTGAGCCGGATGAACGGAGCATGAAAAATCCTGCAGCGGCTAGCGCAGCGAGAATAGCAAGAAAGGCCAGTGCAACGAATAAACTCATGATAGGTATTATCCTGTGAATCATTTGCCCTTGTTGTTGAGACGTTTTCGTGCGCAGCAATGGGCGATCTTGGTCGTCACCGTGATCTGCGTCGCGATCACCTTGTCCTTGGGGGCTTGGCAAATGCGGCGTGCAGCATACAAAGAGCATCTCGCCGCGCAGATTTCGCAAAGAAAACTACTTCCAACCCTTGAAAATACTGCGCTCAATGCTTCTAATTTCATAGCATCTATGCAGGATGAGGCCACATGGCTTCAGCGCCGCGCTACGCTACGAGGGCGCTGGCTGCATCAGCATACGGTTTTCTTAGACAACCGCACGATGCAAATGTCTGGCGGTCAACGCGTGGGTTTCTACGTGGTCACGCCACTGGCTCTTGAAGCAAGCAAGCGGGTGATTTGGGTGCAACGCGGATGGGTGCAGCGAGATTTTCAAGATCGCAGTAAATTGCCAGTTTTATCAACGAGCCCAGAGGTCTTCACAATTCAAGGCCGTCTGCAAGCGCATGTCTCGCGTGCATTTGAAATGCAAGCCGCCATGCCTGCAGAAGATGTGTCCGCAACTGCAAGGCCATCGCGTATTTGGCAGAATCTTCCTGTGGTTGATTTCGACAACAAAGAGTTGTTACCACTGGCTTTGTTGCAAACTTCGCCAGAGGCCGAAAAAGACGCGCTTCTTCGTGATTGGCCATCGCCAGATACCGGTGTGGCCAAGCATTATGGTTACGCATTTCAATGGTTTGCGCTTGCTGCACTCTTGGTCATTTTGTATGTCTGGTTCCAACTCCTCTCCCCCCGCCGTGCCTCAAAACTTCAAGCCTGATCCCACTGTCGATGAGCCCCTTACGCTTACGGTGCATTCCTTGCCCTCTGTGACGGGTGAGCCATTGGTGCGTCGCCGCATGACGGGTCGCTGGAAAATGCTCGTGCTCATGCTGGTTTGCGCTGCGCCGGTGCTGGCCTCATATGTCATGTATTACGTCGTGCGTCCTGAGGGCCGCAAGAATTATGGCGAGCTGATCCAGCCTGCGCGTGCTTTGCCCGAAGTAAAAGCGCTATGGCTCGATGGCACAGCCGTGCCGCTGCCTGCGCTGCAGGGCCAATGGCTGTTGGTGAGCGTAGCCAACGGTGCATGCGATGAAGCTTGTCAAAAGCGTATCTACTGGACGCGTCAATTGCGCGAAGTGATGGGGCGCGATAAAGATCGCATTGAGCGCGTTTGGCTGGTGATGGACGATGCGCCTGTGGATGCAAAACTCGCTCGCCAAGTCCACGCACCACTGAACGATGCGCAGGCTCTGCGTGTGCCAAAAAAGGTGTTAGAGCAATGGTTGCCAGCGGCTCTCGGGCAGAAGATTGAAGAGCATATTTATGTGGTCGATCCCTACGGCAATCTCATGCTGCGTTGGCCGGTCGATATCGACGCGGCAAAGGCCAAGCGTGATGTTCACAATTTGCTGCGTGCTTCTGGCAGTTGGGATTTGGCTGGGCGCGTGACATCCGTGACACCACTTCCGGGGACGGCCAAGCCATGAGCGCAGAAGTCGATCTTTATAACTTTGCACCGATTGCTCGGCTGATGCTGCTGGGCGTGTTGATTGCGTTGCCGGTGCTTGGCTTGGTATGGATGCGCAACAAAGGTCAAAGCACAGTCGACCGCCTTCGCGTGCTGACCTTGCTCACGGTTTTCCTTACTTTTGATCTCACGCTTTTCGGCGCATTCACACGGCTCACTGATTCTGGCTTGGGCTGCCCTGACTGGCCGGGCTGCTATGGCATGGCATCGCCGATGGGTGCAAAGGCACAGATCAGCGCGGAGCAATCTGTGATGCCTACCGGGCCCGTGACCCATCAAAAGGCTTGGATTGAGATGATTCACCGCTATTTGGCCAGCGGCGTAGGTGTGCTGATCTTGGTGCTGGCGATCAGCTCATGGGTGGAGCGAAAGAAGGTGGCCATCAATCCTTGGTGGCCGCTGGCAACACTGGTTTGGGTCTGTATCCAAGGTGCGTTCGGCGCTCTAACGGTGACGATGAAGCTCTTTCCTGCGATTGTGACGATGCACCTGATGGGCGCGATGGGTTTGCTCGCGCTGTTGCAAACGCAGGCTGTGAAATACGAGCAGGGTGCGCGGGATTTTGCAGCAACCCAAAGGCTGCGCATCCTGCTGCTGGCAGGCTTTGCGTTGCTGATATGCCAAATCGTACTGGGCGGTTGGGTGAGCACGAATTACGCGGTGCTCGCCTGCGCAGAATTCCCGAAATGCCAAGGCGTATGGATTCCGCCGATGGATATGCAGCAAGGCTTTGAAATTTGGCGCGAGCTCGGGCAGACGGGGCAGGGTACAACCATTGCTCTGCCCGCGCTCACGGCCATTCATGTGGTGCACCGTATGTTTGCATTTATCGTGTTTGCCGTGTTGGGCTACGTGGCTTGGTTGCTTTTCAATCAAGGCCAGAAAAACAGCGCAGTTTGGATCGCGGGTCTGCTGCTGTGGCAGCTCCTCACGGGCCTCTCCAACGTGGTGCTCGGCTGGCCCTTGATTGCAGCGGTCTCGCATACGGGCGGCGCAGCGGGCTTGGTGCTGGTGTGCATCGCGGCGCTGATGCGCATGCGCATGAGCGAGCGCTTTGGCGAGGATGCGATGCAAAATGCCTCGCAAAAGAAGCCACCGCATTTGAAGCTGGTCTAATCGGGGTTGCCTTATGAATTCAGCAGCCTTGCCTACAAACAGCAAACCGCGCCAGTTTTACGCGTTGATGAAGCCGCGCGTGATTCAGTTGATCGTCTTTTGTGCTTTGATTGGCATGGTGCTCGCTGTACCCAGCCTGCCTAGTGCAGACGAGATGAAGCTGATGCTGATAGCTTGTCTCGGTATATGGCTTGTTTCGGGCGCGGCGGCAGCTTTCAATTGCATCGTCGAAAAAGGCATTGATGCCAAAATGCGCCGTACCGCTTGGCGGCCCACAGCGCAGGGCGAGCTGCTTGACTGGCAAACTGGCTTATTTTCAGCTGTGCTGTGTGCAGCAGGCTGCTGGGTTTTGTATGTGTTTGTGAACCCTCTGACCATGTGGCTGACTCTCGCCACCTTTGTGGGCTATGCGGTGATTTATACCGTGATCTTGAAGCCGCTCACACCGCAAAACATCGTGATCGGTGGCGCATCGGGCGCAATGCCACCTGTGCTCGGCTGGGCAGCGATGACGGGTGATGTGGGTGCAGAAGCCTTTATCCTCTTTCTCATCATCTTTCTCTGGACACCTCCCCACTTTTGGGCGCTGGCGCTCTATCGCGTGGAAGACTATCGAAAGAGCGGTCTGCCTATGCTACCCGTGACGCATGGCAATGAATACACGCGGCTGCAAATTTTGCTCTACACCTTCGTGCTGTTTGCCGCCTGCCTCATGCCTTTTGCTTACGGCATGAGCAGTTGGATTTATTTGGCTACTGCAGTGATCTTGAGCATTGGGTTTTGCTGGTACGGCTGGAGGCTGTTTCAAAATTACAGCGATGAGCTGGCTCGCAAAACGTTTCGTTTTTCGCTGATTCATCTGAGCGTGCTGTTTGCCGCGCTCTTGATGGATCACTATATCTTATGATCACTATGAAATCAATAGCACTGCGTGCAGTATTTATGCCGGCAATCATCGGTTTTTGCATATGCCTTATGCTTTTGAGTGGCTGTGCAGAGAAAAAACCTGAATTCAGAAGCGTGGACATCACAGGCGCAGATTATGCGAAAGATTTTGCGTTGCCAGATGTGAATGGTCAAACCAAAACGCTGGCCGATTTCAAAGGCAAAGCTGTGGTGATTTTCTTTGGCTTCGCGCAATGCCCGGATGTCTGCCCCACGACGATGGCTGAGATCGCCGAAGTGAAAAAATCCCTCGGCAAGGAAGGCGAAAATGTCACTGCTGTTTTCGTGACCGTCGATCCCGAGCGCGATACACCCCAAGTACTCAAAGCGTATATGGAAAGCTTTGACTCCAGCTTCACCGCACTGCGCGGCACGACAGAGCAAACAGCAGCTTTGGCCAAGTACTTCAAGATTTACTACAAAAAAGTCGAAGGCAAAACGCCTACGAGCTACACCATTGACCACACCGCAGCCAGCTTCATCTACGACCCGCAAGGCAAGCTGCGTCTGTACACCCGCTATGGCATGGGTGCGCAGGCTTTGGCGCAGGATTTGAAGCTGTTGCTCAAGTGAAGGGTGTATCTTTGTGGTTTCTTTGCGCGATTCGTGAGGGATTTGGCAAGTCTGAGGTTGGTGGTGCGGGAGATGTGGTGTATTCTTTGGGCGTAGTGGCTGTTCAGCGACCTGTATTTTGGGTTGCACAAAGCATAAATTGATCTATGGCTGTTGTTGATACCCCTGTTATTTCCCCTTCCTCTCTGGCTTTGCCAGGGACGGCACGCGCTTTGGTGATGGCAGGCAAGCTTGATCAGAAGAAAGCCGAAGACACTTTCCGCAAATCACAAGCATCCAAAAACAGTTTTATTGCTGAGTTAATCAACTCGGGCGCAATTTCAGCTGCAGATCTGGCACACACCATGTCAGCGGCATTTGCTTCGCCATTGATCGATTTAGAGGCCGTTGATCCACAGCGACTCCCCAAGGGCTTGTTGGATGCCAAGTTGTGTCAGAGCCTGCGTGTGGTGGTGTTGGCGAAGCGAAACAACCGCTTGATCGTCGCAACAGCCGATCCTTCCGATCAAACGACAGCAGAAAAAATCAAATTCTCCACACAGAGCGGCGTGGACTGGATCATCGCTGAGTATGACAAGCTCATCAAAATGATCGAAGCGACTTCGGTATCAACCGCCGAAGCCTTGGATTCCATCATCGGAGCGCCCGGTGATTTTGAGTTTGACGAAGCGAGCATGGAGGCGGTCTCGGAAGAGCAGGAAGAAGCGACGACCGATGTCGAGGATGCGCCAGTTGTTAAATTCTTGCAAAAAATGTTGCTCGATGCCTACGGCATGCGAGCCTCGGATCTTCATTTTGAACCTTATGAGCACACTTATCGCGTGCGCTTTCGCATTGACGGTGAGTTGCGCGAGATTGCCTCACCGCCTGTATCGATCAAAGACAAGCTGGCTTCGCGCATCAAGGTCATTTCTAAGCTGGATATTTCTGAGAAACGCGTGCCACAAGATGGGCGAATGAAGCTCAAAGTGGGCGCAGACCGCGTGATTGATTTTCGCGTCAGTACGCTGCCTACGATGTTTGGCGAAAAGATTGTGATCCGTATTTTGGATCCGTCCAGCGCCAAGCTGGGCATTGAAGCCCTCGGCTACGAAAAAGTTGAAAAAGATCGCATCATGGAGGCGATCAGCAGGCCTTACGGCATGATCTTGGTCACAGGGCCGACAGGTTCGGGCAAAACAGTGTCGCTCTACACCTGTTTGAATTTGATGAACAAGCCCGGTGTCAATATCGCCACAGCAGAAGACCCTTGCGAGATCAACCTGCCTGGTGTGAATCAAGTCAACGTCAACGATCGAGCTGGATTGACTTTTGCCGTTGCCCTCAAATCTTTCTTGCGCCAAGATCCAGATGTGATCATGGTCGGTGAGATTCGTGATTTAGAAACCGCTGACATTGCCATCAAGGCCGCTCAAACAGGCCACTTGGTGCTCTCCACGCTCCACACCAACGATGCGCCCACCACACTCACGCGCATGCGCAACATGGGCATCGCGCCATTTAACATCGCATCAAGCGTGATCCTGATTACAGCGCAGCGCTTGGCGCGGCGCTTGTGTGCGAATTGCAAGCAACCGGCTGACATTCCCCAAGAAAACCTGATCCAAGCTGGCTTCAAGGAAGAAGAGATTGATGGAAGCTGGACACCTTACAAGCCCATGGGCTGCTCCATGTGTAACAACGGGTACAAAGGCCGTGTGGGCGTCTACCAAGTGATGCCCATCAGCGACGACATGCAGAGGCTGATCTTGGCAGATGCCAGTGCCATGGACATAGCGATACAGTCTCAAAAAGACGGTGTGCGAAGCCTGCGACAATCCGCTTTGTACAAGGTCAAGATCGGCATGACTTCTTTGGAAGAAGTTATTGCTGTGACCAACGAATAATCGCAACACCATCAACACAGCACGGAGACTCGCATGGCCACCGCAGCAAGTAAAAAATCGGATGTCAAAGAAGTCGTCTTCGAGTGGGAAGGCAAAGATCGCAATGGCAAAATTGTGCGTGGAGAGCAGCGAGCAGCCAGTGAAAACCAAGTGATGGCCTCTTTGCGCAGGCAAGGTGTCATTCCGGGCAAAATCAAAAAGCGCAAAATGAGCTCGGGCAAGCGCATCACACCCAAAGACTTGGCTATTTTCACACGCCAACTTGCCACCATGATGAAGGCTGGCGTTCCTTTATTGCAATCTTTTGATATTGTGGGCCGTGGTAATGCCAACCCGAGCGTCACGAAACTGCTCAACGATATTCGTACAGATGTCGAAACCGGCACGTCCTTATCCGCAGCATTCCGCAAATTCCCGCTCTACTTTGACAATCTGTATTGCAATTTGGTGGAGGCGGGCGAAGCCGCAGGTATTTTGGAAAGTTTGCTAGACCGGCTAGCGACATATATGGAGAAATCTGAAGCTATCAAATCCAAGATCAAATCTGCTTTGATGTATCCGATTGCAGTGGTTGTGGTGGCTTTTGTTGTGGTCTCGGTCATCATGATTTTCGTCATCCCAGCATTCAAGAGCGTGTTCTCAAACTTTGGGGCTGATTTGCCAGCTCCGACCTTGTTTGTGATTGCCATCAGTGAGTTCTTTGTCAAATGGTGGTGGCTGATTTTTGGCGGTATCGGTGGTGGTATTTATTTCTTTATGCAAGCTTGGCGTCGCAGTGAAAAGGTGCAGAAAGTGATGGATCGATTGCTCCTGAAGCTCCCGGTTTTTGGCACACTGATCGAGAAATCTTGTATTGCGCGCTGGACGCGCACACTCTCCACCATGTTCGCTGCTGGCGTGCCCTTGGTTGAAGCTTTGGATTCGGTAGGGGGAGCTTCTGGTAATTCTCTCTACATGGATGCCACAATGCGTATTCAGCAAGAAGTCTCCACCGGCACATCGCTGACAGCAGCCATGCAAAACGCCAATCTTTTCCCTTCGATGGTGATTCAGATGACAGCCATCGGTGAAGAATCTGGCTCCATTGATCACATGCTGGGAAAGGCGGCAGATTTTTATGAAGCTGAGATCGATGACATGGTGGCAGGTTTGTCCAGCTTGATGGAGCCCATCATTATTGTGTTTCTAGGCACGATCGTGGGCGGCATTGTGGTGTCAATGTACCTGCCTATCTTCAAGCTTGGTGCTGTGGTCTGATGAACGCGGTGGTGTGGTTGGAGGCCGTGCCAGTGGCATTGCTGGGCTTGTTCATCGGCAGTTTCCTCAATGTGGTCGTACACCGACTTCCCAAAATGCTCGAAGCGCAGTGGTCGTCTGAGTGCCACCAATTGACGCATCCAGATCAGCCAGCGCAAGCGCAAGCGGTCTATAACCTCATGGTACCTCGCTCAGCATGTCCGCATTGTGGCCATCTGATCCGTTGGTATGAAAACATCCCTGTCTTGAGCTATGCGCTGCTGGGCGGAAAATGCGCCAATTGCAAAACCAAAATCAGCATACGTTACCCTGCTGTTGAAGTACTGACTGGCGTGCTGTTTGCCTATTGTGCGATGCGCTGGGGCTGGAGTTGGCAAACAGCAGCTTGGTGTGCCTTCTGCGCTGCCTTGCTTGCACTCACATTCATCGATTGGGATACGACCCTGCTACCAGACGACATCACGCTTCCTTTGCTCTGGCTAGGCTTGATCGTGGCTGCGCTGCGTTGGAACACGGAAGTGACCTTGATCAGCTCGGTATGGGGCGCAGTAGCTGGCTATCTTTCGCTTTGGAGCGTGTATTGGTTGTTTAAGCTCATCACGGGCAAAGAAGGCATGGGCTATGGCGATTTCAAGCTGTTTGCAGCTTTGGGCGCGTGGTTTGGCTGGCAAGCATTGATCCCCATGATCTTACTGGCTTCGGCGATTGGCGCTATGGTGGGCATTGTGTTGAAAATGAACAGTGCGCTGCGCGAAGGCGGCTATGTGCCATTTGGCCCTTTCTTAGCAGGTGCTGGCCTTGTGAGCTTGTTCTTTGGTGCCGCCAGTATTTTGCGGGTCATCGGTCTGTAGCGCAGGACAGCACGTTGCGATGTACACACTCGGCCTGACGGGCGGTATCGGCAGCGGTAAAAGCACTGTGGCGGGCATACTTGCCGCTGAGGGCGCAAAGCTCATCGATGCTGATGCGATATCGCGCGCTGCAACACAGGCTGGCGGCGTGGGGATGTCTGCAATCAAGGCAAGCTTTGGAGATCATGTGATCTCTGACGACGGGGGCTTGTGTCGCGCTGCAATGCGCGAAATCATGCTTCAAGATGCGCAAGCCAAGACACAACTGGAGGCAATTTTGCATCCATTGATTGGCCAACAAATTCACCATGAGCTCAATCAAGCACAAGGCGCAGGCGTAAGCTGGGTGGTGTTGGATATTCCGCTGCTGATAGAGGGCGGTTCGCGTTGGCGCAGTCGCTGTCACGCTGTATGGGTGGTTGATTGCCTGCCTGCTACTCAAATCGCTCGTGTGCAGTCTCGCAGCGGCTGGTCAGTTGCTCAGATTGAGTCAGTGATGGCCTTGCAGGCTGATCGTTTGCAGCGTTTGGCAGGTGCTGATGCCGTTATTTTTAATGATGGCGTGAGCTTGACCGAGCTGGCGCAGCAGGTGCTGGCTTTGCTGCGCCAGCAAAAGCAGCTGTTCACAAATTGATGGGGTACAACTTCGGGCTATGATTGCAGCCAAATTACCTAAGCCTTTGCCGTGATCCTCTACGAATACCCTTTCAACGAACGTGTGCGCACCTATTTGCGGCTAGAGCATTTGTTTGAGCGCTTGGGGCAATTGATCGCGCGCGATGATGCGCTCGATCATCATTTTGCCTTTGTGACGATTTTTGAAATCATTGAAGTTGCGGCGCGATCAGAGCTCAAGGCCGATGTGCTCAAAGATTTGGAGAAACACAAGCAACACATGCACGCTTTTCGAGGCAATCACAATATTGTGCAAGATGTGCTGGAAGGTGTGATTGCACAAATTGAAGCCTCTTTTGTTGCGGTGAACACGCAAAGCGGCAAAGCGGGCTCGGTGCTGAACGATAACGAATGGATGACGAGTGTGCGCAGCCGTATTGCCATTCCCGCAGGCACTTGCGAATTTGATCTGCCTGCATATTTTCATTGGCAGCATCACAGCCCCTCGCGTCGCCGCGAAGACATCATGCGTTGGGCTAGCTCGCTTTGGCCTTTGGCGCAAGCCATCCAATTGCTTTTGAAACTGCTGCGTGATACTGGCTCGGCTCAAAAAGTCATTGCTCTAGGTGGGCAGTTTCAACAAAACTTGCCGCAGGGCCGTAGTTTCCAGCTGCTGCGTCTGCGTATTGATGAGGCGCTTGATCTCGTGCCTGAAATCAGCGGCAACCGCTTGATTGTCTCGGTGCGCTTGCTTCGCCCTTCCAGAGACGATAAGCTTCCCGCGGCCACGACAGATGACGCAGGCTTTGAGCTGACGCTTTGTAGTTGATGTGATCCGCGAGTGTTTTCAGCGATGGAGAAGAAACCCCCTATCGTGCGCTGCCCAGCTTGTGGTGGCGACAGTCTATTTTCTCCAGCCAATGAGTGGCGACCGTTTTGCAGCAAGCGGTGCAAACAAATCGACTTTGGTGCTTGGGCCAGCGAAGAATTTCGTGTTGCCGGAAAGTTGGAAGACCTAGATCCAAGTGAATTGTCGGATTTGAGCGATCAAAGCGCTACACGCCATTGAAAATAGCAAAACTTCATCCGAAACTACCGCTATGCATCCGATTTGATGCGCATCGCGTGCAGCGGTAAATCATGCTGCGCCGCCATAGCGTTGAGTTCGTCGCAGGACAGTTGCTGCACATAAGCGAGCGTTTTTTTTGTCCATGTTGTGCGAAGAGGGTCGTGCACGTGTGTCGTGGGTTGCCCTAAAAAGCCTGTCAATTTCCTCGCAAAATGTGGCTCCAGTGCCGCAATCGCCACTCTGCCGTCTTTACAAGGCATCACTTGATAGAAAGCATGCGCACCGCCGATGATGCCATCGGGAGTGGTGAGACCCCAGTGGCGCGGTAGGGCGAGGTATTGGGCGGCTTGGGAGAGGCCGATGGTCTGCATGCCGCTGCGCGCGAGAGTTTTTTGCTGGATGATGGCGGCGAGGACAGCTTCTACTGCGAGCAGGCTGCCGCTCATATCAGCGAATAAAGTGGGGGGAAGTTCGAGGCCGGTGATGAGACCATGCTCAGCCATGTAGGTCAGGTCGTGGCCGGGGACTTCGGGGGCGGCGGTGTCGCCGACGATGCTCACCAAATTGAGCTGCGGGTGTGCTTTGTGCAGTGCTTTCCAACCTAGGCCGAGGCGGTTTAGTGCGCTGGGGCGGAAGGATGTGAGGAGGACATCGGTAGTGGCGAGTAGCTTGTGCAGCTTAGGCTTATCGCGCTCGGTTTTGAGATCAAGCGTGATGGTCTTGATGCCCGCATGCATCTGCGCGTAGGCTGGTTTGGAATACTGCTGCATCGGATCGCCAGCGGGGGATTCGATTTTTGTGCAGCTTGCGCCTAGCGCTTTGAGTCGCATGAGCGCAGCGGGGCCGGGCAGGTTGAGGGCGAGGCTCACGATGCGGATGCGCTCGAGCGCTCGGAAGTTCACTGTCATTCGTCGAGGCTAGCAGACGGCGCCGGGTAC
>JANNED010000244.1:0-10120 GCA_031388245.1 Variovorax sp. | reverse complement strand
AAGGCATGCTCCCCAAAGGCCCTTTGGGTTACGCCATGATCAAAAAGCTCAAGGTCTATGCAGGTGGCGAACACCCGCACAGCGCCCAGCAGCCTAAAGTTCTTGACATCTAAGGAGCATCCACATGATTGGTGAATGGAACAATGGCACCGGCCGTCGCAAAAGCAGCGTCGCCCGCGTGTTTATGAAAAAAGGCTCTGGCAAGATTTTGATCAATGGCAAAGACATCGCTGAGTATTTCGGCCGTCAAACCTCGATCATGATCGCCAAGCAACCGCTGATGCTCACAAACCACGCTGAAACGTTTGATATCCAAATCAACGTGCATGGCGGCGGCGAATCCGGCCAAGCCGGTGCAGCCCGCCACGGCATCACACGTGCTTTGATTGATTACGATGCGATGCTCAAACCAGCTCTTTCCCAAGCCGGCTTCGTAACGCGTGATGCGCGTGAAGTTGAGCGTAAGAAGGTTGGCCTGCGTAGCGCGCGTCGTCGCAAGCAGTTCTCCAAGCGTTAATTCTGACGAGATCGAACAAACCGCCGCATCGCAGGATTCGGCGGTTTTTGTTTTTTGTAGTAACCTCACTTTCCCATGCGATTCAGACTCCTTCGCCGCCGTCTTACCATCAGTGCGCCCAGCATGGCGATTCGGTCTGCCATGCCTTGGCCATTGCGCTGGGCTGCAGCAGCATTGGTGCTGGGTTTTTGTGCGGCGATTGGCTTGTGGGCGTTTGAGTTAGGCAAGGATATTGCGGGCATTGATGACAATACCAAAGAAGATTTGGCCAAGCTGCGCATTGAGGTCGCGCAACTCAAAGATCAACGTGACAAAGCACAATCGATTTTGAACACCTCCGGCAGCTTGCTCACTGCAGAAAAGGCCGCTCAGGAAAAAATCATTGCGCAGGTCAAACAGCTCGAATCCGAAAACCGATCCTTGCGCGATGATCTCGGTTTTTTTGAGAAGCTCATCCCCACAGGCGGTAACGAGGGTTTGGCCATTCGTGGTCTCCAAGCTGAATCACTCAATGCCGGCTCGCAACTCAAATGGCAGGTGCTGGTGATTCAGCCCACGAAAAACGCGCCAGCGTTCAACGGCAAGATTGAGATCACGCTATCTGGTCTGCAAGGCGGCACACCAGGCACGGGAGCTGGCGGCAAGCCATGGAGCCAAGTAGCTGGTGGTGCAGCGCAAACGCTGCAATTCACACAATACCGCCGCTTGGAAAACGTGATCGACCTGCCCCCACAAGTCGTGGTAAAACAGGTGTCCGTCAAAGTGACAGAAGGCGCGGCCACCCGGGCTGTGCAAACTTTGAAGATTTAACGCCAATCATGGCGTGAGGAACAAATCATGTTTGGCAAGAAAAAACAACCCCCTATTCGCAGCCTCATTGCCCCAGGCAGTGATATTCGCGGCCACTTGAAGTTCACAGATGGCCTGCGTATTGACGGTAGCGTGCATGGCGATATTCATGCCAACACAGAGCATCCTAGCTTGCTTGTGGTCAGCGAGACTGCCGTGGTAGAAGGAGAGATCCATGCCGATCACGTCATCATCAATGGCAAGGTCAACGGACCGGTTTACGCCACTGAGCTGCTTGAACTGCAACCCAAAGCTCAAATTGAGGGCGATATTCACTACAAAGCACTTGAAATGCATCAAGGCGCAGTGATCTCTGGTCAACTCAAGCCGATGATTCCTGGCGAGAAGCCAGCGCTCAAGCTAGCGGCCAACAACGGTTGAACTTGCCCGATGAGCTTGCTTGTGCAGGTTTTTCATCAATAGGTTAGTATTTCACTCAAGTATTGAGATTCCGATTTCATTTTTAAGTCATTCCAAGGATTTGCCATGAGCGCTGTTGCCGAAAACATCCAAACCGAAATGCCCACACCGATCATCTTCACTGACAGTGCGGCCGTCAAAGTGGCGGATTTGATCGCCGAAGAGGGCAACCCTGATCTCAAGTTGCGCGTCTTCGTGCAAGGCGGCGGTTGCTCTGGGTTCCAATATGGCTTCACCTTCGATGAAATCACCAATGACGACGATACTGTCCTGCATAAAAACGGCGTGCAGTTGCTGGTGGATGCAATGAGCTACCAATATTTGGTGGGCGCTGAGATCGATTACAAAGAAGATCTGCAAGGTGCCCAATTTGTTATCAAGAATCCTAACGCCACCACAACCTGCGGCTGTGGTTCTTCTTTTTCAGCTTAGTTTGCTTCATCTTTACAAAACCGCCTGACGGCGGTTTTTTACTTTTAGTATCGTGCTTGATCACGCGCCAAGCAAGGCGCAGATTTCGGGTGTAAACGACACAAGAGCCACAGAGCGTTTTGCTCACCATTGAACCATGTCTGTCAATTCAAGATTTCAGCTTGATCCTGAGACCGGCTTGCCCGATATCCGAGACTTTACGGAATTCGGACATGCATTGCGCAGCATGTCCAACGATGACGAAACACATCGCCTGTCTGATGGCATGGGTGAGCTCTCTGCAGCTATCGAGCAAGTTGGCCAAGCACTGTCTAGCCAACAACGAGGCGCAACAGTGGGGCCGTTATTGGTGAATTTACTCACAGCATTGCGCAAACATCGCCAGCTCGTGGTGGGCCTGTCTGAGACGTGGCGCAGTCTTTATGAATATGCGGCTTATTTGGCTGCTTTGAATAATTTTCGCGTGCTGGTAGGGCAATGGCTGGTTGAGCGCAACATCAGCGGCGACAACGCCGTGGTGATCGACGATTTTGAGATGATAGGCTGGCGCACCTTGGGCGAAGGATTGATGATGATCGACATCTATGAGCAAGCTCTCACACGCTTGCAAGAAGAATCTTCCGTTGAGCCTGTTAATGAGTCACGGTTGGCACGTGCTAAAAACTGGTGGGGGCAGTTAAGAGGCGATGGCAGCGATTTGGATCATTCCAAAGCATGACGAATTGAACTCTTGGTATTCCGTGTTAACATTTCAGCTATGCAAAATTATTTTTACTTTTATTTTTGGTTCTCAGTCCCCGGCGGACGAGAGGCAAATGCATAGGTAAATCCTGCACCTCCCCTCAAACCGCCCAGCTTTCAAGCTCAGGCGGTTTTTTTATTCCCTGTTCATTTTCATGTCGTAAGGAGCGCAATATGTCCAACACCTCTACCCAAGATGCGTGGTATCCGCCTGGCAGCCAACCGCAAGATCGCACCAGCCAAACCGACGACGCCCGCATCAAGGACATCACCGTGCTCCCCCCTCCCGAACATTTGATTCGCTTCTTCCCGATTCGCGGCACGCCGATTGAATCCCTGATCGAGCGCACCCGCAAAAACATCCACCACATCATGCATGGCAAAGACGATCGCCTGCTGGTGGTGATCGGCCCGTGCTCGATCCACGATCCCGTCGCTGCGCTTGATTACGCGCGCCGCTTGAAAGAAGTACGCGAGCAATACAAAGACACGCTGGAGATCGTGATGCGTGTGTATTTCGAGAAGCCACGCACGACAGTTGGCTGGAAAGGTCTGATCAACGATCCGTATCTCGATGAAAGCTTCCGCATTGATGAAGGTTTGCGCATTGCACGGCAGTTGCTCATCGAGATCAATCGCATCGGCTTGCCTGCGGGCAGTGAATTCTTGGACGTCATCTCCCCGCAATACATCGGTGATCTGATCGCATGGGGTGCGATCGGCGCACGCACGACGGAGAGCCAAGTGCATCGCGAATTGGCCAGCGGTTTATCAGCCCCGATTGGTTTTAAGAACGGCACAGACGGCAACATCAAAATTGCCACGGATGCCATCCAAGCCGCCGCAAATGGCCATCACTTTTTATCGGTACATAAAAATGGTCAAGTCGCTATTGTTCAAACCAATGGCAACAAAGATTGCCACGTGATTTTGCGCGGCGGAAAAACACCCAATTACGATGAGATTAGCGTGGCCGCTTCGTGCAAGGATTTGGCAGCTGCTAAATTACCGCAAAGCTTGATGGTCGATTGCAGCCATGCAAACAGCTCAAAGCAGCATGAGAAGCAGCTCGATGTCGCGCGCGATATTGCTGCACAAATTAGCTCGGGCAGCAAGAGCGTCTTTGGCGTGATGCTAGAGAGCCATTTGCAAGCTGGCGCACAAAAATTCACCCCTGGCAAAGATACTGTCGCTGCGCTCACCTACGGCCAAAGCATCACTGATGCCTGCCTCGGCTGGGACGATTCCATGGCCGCGCTGCAAGTGCTCTCACAAGCGGTGAGCCAGCGCAGGCGCTGACATTGTTTATCCTGGGGTCTCGTGCTTGCGTACAGGCCGGTTTCCAAGCAGATTGCGTTTCTTCTGACGACTTGTTTCGTGTTGCCTACAATGACAGCATGAAGATCACTCAACTCGAAACCATCCGTCTCGGCGAATTCCCCAACATCGTCTGGGTGCGTCTGCACACCGATGAAGGCATCACCGGGCTGGGCGAGACTTTCATGGGCGCGGCGGCAGTGGAGGCCTATTTGCATGAATGGGCTGCGCACAAGTTATTGGGCAAAGACCCGCTGCAAATTGAGGCGCGCGGGCGTGATGTCACAGGCTATCTCGGCTGGCGTGGCTCAGGTGTAGAGACACGGGGCAACAGCGCGATAGATATTGCGCTGTGGGATATTTTTGGCAAGGCGGCGAACATGCCGGTGCGGGTGGCACTCGGTGGCGAATCGCGGCAAGCCATTCGCACATACAACACCTGCGCAGGCTACCAGTATGTGCGCAGCACGACGAACCAAAGTTCATCGAATTGGGGAATTGACGAAAAGAGGGGCAACAAAGCCGATCCCTATGAAGACTTGGAAGGCTTTCTGAATCATGCCGATGAGCTTGCGCTCTCGCTGCAATCGGAGGGCATCACGGCGATGAAGATTTGGCCGTTTGACCCGGCAGCCGAAGCCAGCGATGGGCAATACATCAGCGACCGCGATTTAGACAAGGCGCTTGAGCCATTTAGAAAAATTCGCCAAGCCGTGGGCAATGGCATGGACATCATGGTGGAGTTTCACAGCTTGTGGCGCTTGCCGATGGCGCAAAAAATTGCGCGGGCACTCAAGCCCTTCAACACCTTTTGGCATGAAGACGCGATTCGCATGGATTCGCTCGATCTCTTGAAGCAATATGCGCCCCACACCGATGCGCTGATCTGCGCCAGCGAAACGCTGGCCTACAAATGGGGTTTCAAAGATTATTTGCAAACCGGTGTGGCTGGCGTGGTGATGCTGGATTTGAGCTGGTGCGGCGGTTTGACGGAAGCGCGCAAGATCGCTGCCATGGCTGATGCGTGGCAGCTGCCTGTGGCTCCGCATGATTGCACTGGCCCCGTGGTGTGGGCAGCTTCTGCACAGCTCTCGCTGCATGCACCGAATGCACTGATCCAAGAAAGCGTGCGAGCGTTTTACAGCGGTTGGTACAAAGAGCTGGTGACTGAATTGCCCACAGTGAAAGACGGCATGCTTTCGCTCAATAACCAGCCCGGCTTGGGCTTAGAACTCTTGCCTGATTTGCATTTGCGCAAAGATGCAATTGTTCGGGTTGCCAAACTTTGATAGATTTAAACTTTATGAGCTCACCTTTTCCCGAAGACGCAAACCGCTCAACACTGATCGCTCGCGTACACATGCCCCGCATGGGCGCTGTGCTAGCACTCGCCACGCCCGATGCTTTGTATGATTTGAGCGCGATCGCGCCGACCAGTGCGGATTTGCTTGCGATGAACGATCCTGCCGGCCGTATCGCTGCGCAGCGCATGCAGTTGCAGCCGCTGGCGGACATGCAAAGCGTATTGACCAACAGCTCTCTCGCCTTACCCGATGCTGGCATACCTCATCTCCTCGCCCCCTGCGATTTGCAACCGATCAAAGCAGCGGGTGTGACTTTCGTGGCGAGCATGTTGGAGCGTGTGATTGAAGAGCAAGCGCGGGGTGATGCCACAAAGGCTTTGGCTGTTCGCAACAAAATCTCTACAGTGATCGGTGACAACCTCAGAGCCATCGTGCCCGGCTCAGACAAAGCGATGCAAGTTAAAACCTTGCTGATGGAAATGGGCTTGTGGAGCCAATACCTGGAAGTCGGCATCGGCAAAGATGCGGAAGTGTTCACCAAATCGCAGGCCATGAGCGCGGTGGGCTATGGCGCAGAAATTGGTATTCATCCCGAGAGCCACTGGAACAATCCTGAGCCGGAAGTGGTGCTCGCCGTCTCGCCGCAAGGCATTGTGCAAGGCGCGGCGCTGGGCAATGATGTGAATTTGCGCGATATAGAAGGCCGCAGTGCGCTGCTGCTGGGCAAGGCCAAAGACAACAATGCATCTTGCGCGATTGGGCCTTTCATTCGTTTGTTTGATGCGCATTTCGGTATTGACGATGTGCGCCAGTGCGTGGTTTCTCTTGCGGTGACCGGACGCGATGGTTTCGCGATGGAAGGCTCAAGCTCAATGCACCAAATCAGCCGCGATCCACTTGACTTGGTTGCACAAACGATCAATGTCAACCACCAATACCCTGATGGCTTCATGCTGTTTTGCGGCACCATGTTTGCGCCCACGAAGGATCGTTTCGCGCCAGGCCAAGGCTTCACCCATGCAGTGGGCGACAGCGTCACAGTCAGCAGCCCCTTGCTCGGCCAACTCACCAATCACGTCAACACCTGCAACCACATCGCACCATGGACTTACGGAACGCGCTCGCTGATGCGCGATTTAGCACAAAGAAACTTGCTTTGATGTTGTGTGACTTGCCGCTCAAAATAGTACTTCAGTGATGGATTTAACCTCGGGAGCATCTTGAATCTATTGCGTCCGCGCAAGCAGCCAAGCGATGATGTCTGCTGATATTTGATCGCGCTCAGGCTCGTTGAGCATGTCGTGGTAGACACCGGGGTAGGACTTCAAGGTCTTGTCTTTGCTAGCTGCTGTCTGAATGAACATTTGGCTTCCCTCAATCGGATTGACGCTATCGGCCGTGCCATACATCACCAACAGTGGCAGCTTCAACTGCCCCATGCGTTTTTGCACATCTGCGATGGCGTTGAGTGTCGCTGCGGCGGTTGCTGCTGGCAGCTTGTCGCGGCTCACTAAGGGATCGATGGCCAAGGCTGCCATCACACTCTTGTCTTTGGAAAATTCGCTGTCGTCCACCTGAACAACCTTCAAACCCGGTGCCACCGTTGCCACAATTTTCGCAAGGCCAGCACTGAAGCCCGAGACGCTGTGGGGTCGCTGCAATGCCGCACCGCTCAGCACCACGCCATTCAGTTTGTCAGGATGATCAAGCGAGTACCGGGCAGTAATCAAGCCCCCCAAGCTGTGCCCATACACGTACAGCGGTACTTTCGGGTAGCGCTGCTTGGCAACATTCACCATCATGTCAGTGTCCTCCACCATGCGCGCCATGGAATCAAAGCGCTGCCGGTCACCGCCCGAATGGGCATGCCCGCGCAGGTCTTGCGCAAAAACGGCAAAGCCCTGCTTTGTGAGCTGCTCGGCAAAGCGCTGGTAACGCACGGCGTAATCCCGAATGCCGTGGGTGATCACCACAACCCCGCGAACTGGCATTTGCGCGGGCTGCCATGCAAATGAGCGCAAGCACAGACCGTCACTTGCCAGCATAGTTTGGGTGGTGTATGTAGCCGTACGCATGCTGGAGTTGACATCCGCGCAGTCGTTTGATGCTTGGGCAGCGCTGGCCAGCGCGAAGGCGACTGCGGCGAGTGTCATTTTTAAAATCACGTGGAGGCTGGTTTTGATTTGGGTTTTCATAGAGGCGTTCATCACTTGAGTTCCTAGGGTTGATCTGCTGAATGAAATGTTAGATGGCACAGCTTGTGATCACCATTGCATGTGTGGCCAAATTACTGGCGTTTCGATGCCAATAGACTTGCGGTGAATTAAGATGCCCACATGACCACACCTGCCAGCAATCCGACATCGCGGCATCGCAGCTCAAACCGCATGCAATGGACCATCGCTTCGGCTTGGATGCGCGGTGTGGCCGATCTGTTGCGCACACAAGGGCTGGATGTACCTTCGCTTTTTCGGGAAGCAGGGCTGGATATCCGTGAGCTGGAGGATGCTCGCAGCAGATTGCCCGTCGAAAAAATAGATCGGCTCTGGATGCTGGCGGAGCAGCAAAGCAAGCAGCCTTTTGTGGCGCTAAGCCGGGCTTCGGCAGACAAGCCCACCAGCTTTGATACGCTGGCCTATTCGATGATGTCGTGCCAAAACCTTGCCCAAGCCATAGAGCGCCTCGTGCAGTACTGCGCGGTCGTCTCTGATGCGGTGGATTTGCGCGTTGTCAACACGACAGAAGGTTGCCGCATTGAAGTGACACCGATGGAGCCACCCCAGCCGGGCCGATCTTCCAGGCTGGACTACACCATCGTGACTTTCTTGGCCTTTTGCCGCTGGGTCACTGGACGCGACATCGTGCCACTGGGCGTTGAGCTTGCGTATCCGGCACCCACCGAACTTAGGCGCCATCAGCTCGCGTTTTCTTGTACGCCGCGCTTCAACGCGTCAGGCCACGCCCTACGCCTGCGCCAAGCAGACCTGCAACTGCCCCTGCCTACAGCCAATGCGGCACTGAGCCAATTGCATGACCGCGTTGTAAAAGAAGTTGTGCGCGAGCTTCATCCTGCAGGGATTGAAAGGCAACTTGCCACAAGCCTCGTGCGCAGCATGATCAGTGGAAAAGTGATGCGCCGCGATGTCGCCAGTGATCTATGCATGAGCGACCGCACCTTGCAACGCAGGCTAGCCGAGGCTGGAACTTCATTCCAAAAAGAGCTAGACACCCTGCGGCGACAACTCACAGAAAGTTATCTGCGCGACCCAGAGATGCCCATTGCTAACATCGCACCGCTACTCGGCTTCGCAGAAGAAAGCACGTTTTACCGGGCATGCCATCGCTGGTTTCAGCTGTCACCCAAACAGGCGCGAGAAAAGGCACTGAAAAAACTCAAAACCTCTCATTCAGCTTCACTCGGCGCGCTCTCAATCTCTGCCATGGCAACACATACTGAGCATATGTGAGCTTGTCTCAAATTCAGCTGCAAAAAAAGCCCGCAGACCTTGCAGTCTGCGGGCTTTGTTTTTTAGTCGAAAGCAATTACGCCCGTCGACGCTGCCTAACGATCTGTAGCTAGGCGCTTGGGCGCAGACAGTAGCATCGCTACGGCAAGCCCAAGCAACGACGCTACAGGTCGTTAGGCAAGGAGCAAAGGCTTACATGCCCATGCCGCCCATTCCACCCATGCCACCCATATCGCCGCCACCCATGCCGCCGCCTGCTGCGTCAGCCTTTGGGGCTTCAGCAATCATGCACTCGGTGGTGAGCATCAGGGATGCGACGCTGGCTGCGTTTTGCAGCGCGGTGCGGGTCACTTTCGTTGGGTCAAGAATACCCATTTCGATCATGTCGCCGTAGGTGTCGTTGGCGGCGTTGAAGCCGTGGTTGCCTTTGCTGGCCAATACGGCTGCAACGACCACGCTGGCTTCGCCGCCGGCGTTGAACACGATTTCGCGCAATGGACTTTCAATGGCGCGCATGACGAGGGCGATGCCTGCGTCTTGATCGGCATTGTCGCCTTTGATGGTGCCAGCAGCTTGCTTGGCGCGCAGCAATGCGACGCCGCCACCAGCCACGATGCCTTCTTCCACTGCGGCGCGGGTTGCGTGCAGGGCGTCTTCTACGCGGGCTTTCTTTTCTTTCATCTCAACTTCGGTGGCAGCACCGACTTTGATCACGGCCACGCCGCCGGCGAGTTTTGCAACGCGCTCTTGCAGCTTTTCGCGGTCGTAGTCAGAGGTGGCTTCTTCGATTTGCACGCGCACTTGTTTGACGCGGGCTTCGATGTCTGCGGCTTTGCCTGCACCGTCGATGATGATGGTGTTTTCTTTGCCCACTTCGATGCGCTTGGCAGAGCCCAAGTCAGCGAGGGTGACTTTCTCAAGCGTCATGCCGATTTCTTCTGCAACGACTTTGCCGCCGGTGAGGATGGCGATGTCTTCCAACATGGCTTTGCGGCGATCGCCGAAGCCTGGGGCTTTAACAGCCACAACTTTCAGAATGCCGCGAATGGTGTTGACCACCAAAGTTGCCAAGG
>JANNED010000096.1:0-2314 GCA_031388245.1 Variovorax sp. | reverse complement strand
CTGATGGCGCCGATTTTGAGCAGGGCGCTGGCCGATGTGTGGATGGCTTCAAATGCGTCGGATTTGAATTTGGCTTGGGCTGCGGGTTTAGTGGCCATGGCATATCTCCAGAAAATAATGGTCGTTGATCAATTGCTGCACTTCTTTGGCTGAAAGTGCAGCGTAGCTTTTAGCGAGCAGCTTGAACTGTGCAAGTTCGTCGCTGCTGATGTTGTCGCGGTCTTTCTTGGAGAAGACTTGCTTCTACACCCGCCAGCGCCCCGCTTTTGCCAAGATGATGGAGCGATGCTGGTTGTCATTCAGCCGCTTCTTAAATACCACGCCGCCTAAGTCATCGGCTTGGCCGAGCATGGCTTGCTCAATCGCTTTGCAAAGCTCGGAATCACGAATGCCAGCTTTCTTGGCTGCTTTGCTAAACCATGCGGTTTTGAATACTCTGCTGGTTGATGCGTTGGCATCAGGCATGCAGAAGTGTAGCACTGGGTGCTTTATTTATCGCTGAAGCGCCAGCAACCGTCACAACGCGTCGGTTTATTTTTGCTCGGTTTTGAGCGGCAGCAGGTTCACAAAATGACTCCAGCTCACTGGTCGTGACAGTGTCGCGACAATTTCGGGCAGTGGGAAGGCATGGGCAAACTGCACGATGCGGCGCAAGTTTTTAGCATGTTTTTAAGCTTTTTAGGCCAATAGCCGTCATAGAATCTGCGCAGAGCGCTACTAAATTTATAGCGATGACGTCGCTGCTTTATCCAGCAACCAGTCTACCGCCAGCAGGGTTTGGATGCCCGGGATTTTCACTGGGCGGGTGGGGGGCTCCATGAGGATGAGGAGGCATTGTGCGGCGGGGTGCTCTAGCTTGGCTTCAGCTAAGGCGCGGGTTTCGCGCTCTCGGGTGGGTGCGTCGTTCAAGTCGGTGCAGACTTGGATGAGGCTTGTGGTGCCGTCGTAGTGCGTGGCCAGAAAATCGACCTCGTAGCCTTGCGCGGTGCGCACGTAGGCCAGTTGCATGCCACGGCGCAGGCATTCGTGCAAGACCACGGTTTCTAGCGCGTGGCCGGTATTGGGCTTGCCCAGCGGGTCAAACAAGGCAGAAAGGCTGGTGTCCACTGGGTAAGACTTGCGCGGGTTGACTTGCCTGCGGCGCTCGGATTCGCTGGCGATGCTGATGCTGGTGACGAGAAACGTGTCTTCTAAATGCGCCAGATAGTCATGCAGCCGCTCTTTGCCCACGGCCACGCCGCGCGACTTTAAATCGTTGAAGAATTTGTTGATGCTGAATGCGCCCGCAGCGTTGCCCAGCAGCTGCTGCACCAGCCAGCGCAGCACTTGGGGCTGGCTGACGTTGTGTCGCTCGATCACATCGCGCAGCAGCACCACATCGACATAGCTACTCAGCAGCGCGGATCGCTCGCGTGCGTGTTGCGGCGCTGCCAAAGCTTGCACTTCTGGGAACCCACCCTGTGCAAGGTATTGCACGAGCATGTGCTGCAAGCCAGAGCGCTGCGCTTTGGTCCAACGCGGGCTGGGCTGCTCGGGCAAAGCATCATGGTGGCGAAGCATTTCACGGAAGCTAAACGGCGTGACGATGGCTTCCAGCGCACGGCCACGCATACTGGTGGCGATTTCGCGCGAGAGCAGCTTGGCCGATGAGCCGCTGAGATAAAGCTCAATCGTCTCGGTATCCAAGATGCGGCGCACAAAGCCTTCCCAGCCAGGCACGAGCTGAATTTCATCGAGCAGGAAAACGGTTTTCTCACGGTCGCGGCGCTGAGGGTAGAGCTTGAAATACTCTTCGAGCACGAGCTGCAAATCAAGTGCCGTCATGCCCGCTAGGCGTTCGTCTTCAAAGCTGAAATACACCAGCGCCTCGCGCGGCACGCCTTGGCTGAGCTGCTGCGCCATGATCTGCCAGAGCAGAGATGTTTTGCCGGCACGGCGCATGCCAATTACAGCAATGGCTTTTTTGCTCACCGCAGGCAGCCAAGTGTCGCGCTGCGTGAGCGCAGGCATAGGCCGCGCAATGCTGTCCACTATTTTTTGGCGGATGACGGCGCGGTAGCTGTCTTGGGGGATGACGGGTGCGCCTGAGATAAATTGATCTTCCATAATGGACATATTTAATTAAATTTGTACTTATTATAAGTACAAATTTAATTAAAAACAATCCTTGTAATGGGTCGTATTGTATAGGGGCAGGCCTGTATGGGCTGCACTCCATACAGGTCTTTTGACTGGTGTTTATGAATATTTTGGGCAAGAAGCCGGCATGAATACTGCGCGGAATGCTATGAATTTAATAGTTATTCGTTTACTG